>NZ_JAYKPK010000002.1:10000-436784 GCF_035117555.1 Yoonia sp. 67-2 | reverse complement strand
ATCCAGTCCAACAATCAACAGGGTCCAATGAACCCATCATGCTGACAGACGGAAGGTGGGGGGCAGGAAACGCTTACGCTGCTCGTTTTTTCGCGCAGGCATTCGCTGGCAGCCACATCACACGCTCTCGGAACTGGCACTTTGCCGAGCACTGGTGTATGCAGCCCGAGACACGTGCGAGGACTTGCCACATGCTTCTTGATGAAATTGAGCCACATTCCGCCAATCTTCTCGGCAAGCACGAAACTGTTTCGCCAAGGTTATTGGATGAAATTGCATACGTGGCGCTGGTTGGGTTGCTCGGCGTAGTTCCAAAGACCTTTAAGACTGAGTGTTTTGAGGTTGGTGAACTGACCTTAAGCTACCAGTGGTCAAGTTCAAACAAAGTTGGTCCACGCGACATAATCGGCAACGGATTTATCAGCCTGTCTTTATTGGGCAGTGAAACTGATATAGACAAGAATAATAAATCACTTAGCGATCTAATCGCCTTGTGGTCGTTCGTACGAGCACGATCCGATGCCATGTTATATTGGCCTTCCGTACATAGAGATCAGTGGATGCGCGACACATCCGAAAGATTTAAAGCGTCACCATGCACTGTTAAAAATTTAGCAGCTAACTATCCTCAAATTCAAAGGCTGTTCCATTGACTGCATATATTATCGCCATCGAGGGTGGCGACGGAGTTGGTAAGAACACGATATCACATGCACTAGCGGAAAGCCTCCGAACCGCCGGTAATTCAGTCGAGGTCATCGATTTCCCCCGGTATGGAGACACACTTGCTGGCGTAGCGCTGTCCCAATTTTTGAATGGAAAAACAAAACGTCCGGTTACTCCAAAGGTGGCATCTGTTCTTTATGCTCTTGATCGGTTGGAGTTCAAAACCGAAATAGATGCTGCGGTTGAGAGAAATGACTTTGTTATATTTGACCGCTATGTGGCTTCAAATGTCGCTTATCAGGCGGCAAAAGTCAAAGATGCAGACCGCTTCACTATAATGGACTGGGTCGCAAATCTTGAACTTGTCGTCCTTGGCCTTCGCGCTCCAGACCTAAACGTTTTTTTGAATCTTGATGTTGCGACAGCGCGGGAGCTTGTCAAAAGAAAAGCCAAGCGAGATTACACTGGATTAATTCACGACATTCATGAAGCTGATGATCAACTTCAAGAGAAGCTACGTGAAAATTATAAATATCTAGCATCAAATAACTTGATTTCTGACTGGCTTCAGGTTGAAGTTTCTGATCGAGGCATACTTCGATCACCTTCGTTAATTTGTGCCGAAATTAAGCAATATATCCATGCATCAGGAAGAACCTCTACTTGATTGATATCGTTTTATTTCATTTATTGCGAATACAACGCGATCGGCTGAAGGAAAAGGTAGCTCTAAACAGTGCCTCAGACCCTTGGTTGTCTCTAAAGCAAAGTCTTCCATCTTTTGACGAAAACTTGGATCTATGACTCGTAGGCAGTCATTATTGATAGGGATAGCCTTATCGATCAATGAAAAAAATGAAAGGTCATAGCTCTTGCACCAGTCTTGCGCTGTGGACATAGCATGTGCATTCTCAAGCCCACTATTGCGTGTTATGGATTCTAGATTATGAGATAAAATATCAGGCACGCCACGATCACATAAAATGATCGAATTGGCTTTCAGCATAGACGAAGAAATTTTCTCTTTTGAAATCTGCCACGCCAAAAGCCACATCGTAGTGTCATGACCTTGGTACCTATTTAGCGGAAGCGTGATCTCTCGTGAAGAGTCCGGTAGCACTGCCACAGAATAGCCGTTCTTTCGAAGCGTTCCAGCAAGCTCATTCACAAAAATAGATTTGCCTGTCGAATAAGCACCTGTGACAAGAATTTTCAACTTTCTCACTCAGTTTTTATGATTGAGTGGAGTCGGACATGATGGTTCGATAGTCGCTCAGCGGCATTACGACCAAAAGATTTTTTCGTCTGAGGTTCAAATATTACCAAAAAGTCGGAAACTTGAAAGCCAGCATTTCGAAGGTTAATAATAGTCTCCTCAGCTTTTCGCCCACCTGTTGTACTATCATCGACAATTATCACGACAGATCCACTCTTCGGCTCCACTTCAGCGTCAAAATTAGCTGCGAAATCAGCATCATCTGACTGAAACTTTGGATGCTCATTGTGAAGTATCAGAGGCTTACCGTGCAGCTTTGCAAATTCATAGGCAATAAAAGGGGATCCAGCTTTCGGTGCGGCAACAATGTCAAAGTCAGGAATTTCATTCGCTCCAGAACTACTAATCAAATTACGCCACAGGCTCGAGAGCTGCTGAGCAGCGTCAATTGCTTTAGTGTGATTGCAGGTAGCGCCCATTAGATCAATAAACGAGCTAGTGGCAACAGTATCAATCCTGCCTACTAAGATTGGTTTCACTATTTTATGAGAATTAGTAAGTTTTTTAGCAGCAAATTCTAGATTTTCTGGGGTCCTATTTTGCGCAATCTTAGATGCACGATTTAATTGCTTTGTTCGACCAACATCAAACCCTAGCTCTTTTAGAACTTCAATTGTTTGAGCTGAACGATTTCGAAAGATGATTTTTTGAAGAAATTTGGGCAGCAATCCGACGCTGTCAGTGACCAGAATAGCACTCGAGAGACCTAGAACGGTGAGAATAAACCAGCTAAATAGTCCATCGAAGGATGGTAGGTGCTCGAGTATAGGCATGAAATAATCCTGATCAGCAGACCCTATCAAGGCACATCGGTTACGTTTCTCTCTATCACTAACGCGCATTGCGCTAGAAGAGAAGTGCTCCAATCGCGAACTGGAGAACTGTGTGTGGTGGTAAGTTGGGTTGGCACCCGCTAAGAGAAGAACGCATCAACAGATAGCTCACACTTTGCGGGTTAAGAGGAACGTTTCGAAGCTCACCGTTTCGAGGGTGGCTGAACTCTCGGTCGTGTGCCGAGAGATAAACATATCGGCCAAAGCAAGGACGGCTAGGATTGCACAGCCCGGAACCAACCAGATTAAATCAGTGAGCGACGTTGTCGTCGAAAAGAACACAAAAAACATGGGTCCCACAAGTAGGGGCATAGCGAAGAGCGACAGCCGCCGAACCGGCTTAAGCCTCCGTTCTGTGTCGCGGGCAATCATTTCATGCATATCGCGAAGGTTGGAAACCCATGCGAGGTACTCATCTTCGATTTGACCGTGCAGGTAGTGTCCGCACCGGCAGTGGGCACGGGACAGATACTCAGTCTGTCCGCAAGCCGCGCAGCAGATTGAGTTAAGGCTATCTGAGTCAGGGCGCAGAGAATGTCCTGTGCCGTGAACTTCACTCATCTGGTCTGAGGGCCTATCACCCAGCAACCGCTCTACATGTCGACTGATCCGCACATTACGCGGCTTCAGCCTTCTCACTTCTTCCGGGAATTCGTCGTCTAACATCAGCTCACCAGTCGCAAAATACTGTCGATTCTTGTTATGTCTGGCCCCTCACTCTCAGTGCTCAAGGCGTCAGCGTTGAGGGCCTCATCGAATAGAAATTCGATGGCGTCCCATTTCTTTTCAGGCGTTATAGCCAAGCCGCGTTCAATGATCCGGTGATCGACCGAAATACCGATTTTGCGGTAGGCGACGGCGGCCTCCTCATGGTGGCGACTTTTGCCAGTTTCGGTGTCGCCCTCCAGCATCCAGAGAGGGTCCACGTCAAACTCTTCATAGATGACCAGAAGCAGCTGCGCGGTCAGGTCCCGCTGGCCACGTTCGTAGTTCTGATAGGCGCTGCGGCTGATGCCAAGGCGCTGCGACATCTCCTCCTGAGAGAGTCGCACCGTGTTTCTGACGGCAGCAAGGCGATTTCCAAGGCCAGCAACAGCCATGTGCAACTTTCGTTTGTATTTGTGTTGACCTCATTTGTAATCATATCTATCTGATAGTGATACGAACGATGGCGACACGCATGATTCATTCAAGATCAGCGTAGTTTTGTTTCTTTCTGAATGCAAAACGAATTCTATCGCCTTGATTTGTGAGCAAAGCAAAAGGGCGCGAAGCATGACCAAACTTCTCGAAACACCCAAGGAACTGGCGGACCGGGTGGGCATTCCGGTGACCAACATCCGTTATCTGATCCGCGAAGACATGCTGGATCACATCTTCACGGCCCCCGGCAAACGCAATCCGAAAATCCCGAGTGGGGCTTGGGAGAAGTACGTTTCGCAGTTCACCGTCACGGCAGAGCGCAAGGCTGCCCGCAGCCGCCGAAAGGGGGTGAGGTGATGATGAACACCGAACACGCGGAGCAGTCCCAAATCCTCACCATCGGCAAGACGCCCGCCCAGTGGGTAGAAATCATGGCCACACACGGTATCGAGATTTCAGAGCGGACGCTGCGCGAGAAGGCCAACGACACCGGCGCGTTTTTCCGGCTGGGGCGCACGATGCTGATCACGCCTGCGCAAATTGATACCATCTTCGAGGAAGGACAGGCATGCCGCTCGAAATCTACAAGCGTGGCTCAGTCTTCTGGGTCAAGGGCTGGGTCGAATACAATGGCCGCCCGATCGCCGGTCCATACCGCCAAAGCACGCGAGCGACTACTGAAGCTGGCGCAAGGGACTGGATAAACGACGAAACGCAGCTTCAGGTCCGTAAGTATCTGATCGGCGAAGAACACAGTCTGCGTTTTTCCGATGCGGTCGATTTCTACCACCCGTCTGCCAAGACCGCGAAGCAGCTTTTGCCGATCCTGGACGAGATCGGGGATATACCGCTGGGGGCGATCACTGGCGCGCTGTTGAAAAGCCTTGGTCGCAAGCTGAAGCCGAATGCCTGCACCGATACGTGGTGGCGCGAGATCGTGACCCCGGCGCGGGCGGTGATAAACAACGCGCATGAGCATAAGGGCACCCCGCTTTTGCGCGTGAAACGTTACGACAAGTTCGAGCGGATCGCGCAGGACCAGAGGCGGCGCAAGCCCAGCCGGATCGAGCGCATCCCTGCGACGCGTGACTGGATCGAAGCCTTCTGTGCCGCAGCCGATCCCTACAACGCGGCCTTGGTGCGTTTCATGTTCGAGACAGCGGCGCGGATTGATCAGGCAGTGTCCATCGAACCAGATGATCTGCGACCAGCCACTTGTGAGGTGCGCGTCAAGGCGCAGAAGGGCCATCCCGAGGGATGGATCACCGTTTCGCCGCAGATGATGGCCGAGTTGGTCGCGCTGAAGCCCAAGCGGCCCAAGAACCTCAAGACGGGTCAACTGTTGTCGCCGCGCGTATTCGGGTACGGCAGCCCGACCGGCTACAACAACCGCTGGAAAACAATCTGCAAGCGCGCGGGCATCCCGTATCTGTCGGCGCACCCCGCCGGGCGGCATGGGTTCTTCACCGAACTAGTGGTCAGGCAAGGCGTCGATCCGGTCACAGCGGCTAAAGCGGGGCGCTGGTCAGACCCTAATCTGCCGATGCGCATTTATGCCCACGCAGAGACTGACGAGGCCGATGTCAGGGCGCGGTTTCGTACAAAATATGTACAGCCGACCCCTGACGAAACGTCCAAGCACAAAAAAACAAAGAAAGATCAGGAAAATGAATGATTCCCTCCTAAGGGGCAGGTTGCAGGTTCGAATCCTGCCGGGGTCACCAAGATAATCGGTCACGTCTGCTAAGATGGTGTAACTCCCCATGCGGCCTGAGGGCATGATCGAGCAGCTCTCGTTGCTAGATGCTGAGCGGGGTCGACTTCCTCTTTGTCGATCCGGGCAAATGCACGACCATCATCTGGCAGCGTGGCAGTCGTCGTGCCGCTCGGACATAACGTGCTCCTCACGAAAGAGCTAACACAGACAATCAAGCAAAAATGGTTAAACCTGACCTTCACATTCCCACGAAACTATCCGCATATTCGTCGCGCAATACATTTTTTTGCACTTTCCCCATTGTGTTGCGTGGCAAGCTACTGCGCAGCATGATTTTGCGCGGATGTTTGAACGGGGCCAGCCGGTCTGAACAGGCGGACAAGATCGCCGCAACATCAAGATCGGCTTCCGGTTGCGGTACGATGATTGCGACCACTGTTTCGCCAAAATCCGCATGTGGAACGCCGATGACGGCGCTTTCGAGAACGCCCGGCTGGTCGTCCAATACCAATTCAATTTCCTTGGGGTAGATGTTGTAGCCACCTGAAATGATGAGATCTTTGTTGCGGCCGACGATGCTCAGATAGCCGTCGTCATCGAAGTGGCCCAGATCGCCAGTGATGAAAAACCCGTCGCTGCGCAATTCGGCGGCTGTTTTCTCGGGCATCTGCCAGTACCCCTTGAACACGTTCGGGCCGCGGACTTCGATCTGACCAATCTTGCCATGCGGCAGTGTTGCTCCGGTTTCGGGATCAACCACTTTGACCTCGACACCGGGCAACGGCAGCCCGACCGTTCCTGCACGCCGCTCTGCGTCATAAGGGTTCGACGTGTTCATGTTCGTCTCAGTCATCCCGTAACGTTCCAGAATGCGGTGGCCTGTGCGTGCTTCGAACTGCAGATGCGTCTCGCTCAACAGTGGGGCCGAGCCGGAGATGAATAGCCGGATATCCTCCGTCAGAGCGCGATCAAAGCGTGGATCGTCCAGAAACCGCGTATAGAAAGTCGGCACACCCATCACTGTGGTCGCCTTTGGCAACCACGTGATCATCGTATCGAGATCGAATTTCGGCAGATAGATCATCGACCCACCCGCCAGAAGCGTGACATTCGTCGCCACGAACAGACCGTGGGTGTGGAAAATTGGCAGCGCATGCAACAGCACATCATCTACCGTATATCGCCAGTAATCCACCAGTGTCTCTGCATTGGACAAGAGATTGGCTTGGGTCAGCATCGCGCCTTTCGAACGTCCTGTGGTGCCGGATGTATACAGAAACGCGGCCAGATCGCCGGCGTCACGCGCGACGGTTTCAAACTGGTCTGGCATCGTTGCGGCGAGGTCGGGCAAGCTGCCCGTGCCATCAGCGTTCAATGTCAAAAACTCTGCGCCGAGGTCAGTCAGCATCGGGCGCAACGCATCCTGATCTCGCGGGTCAATCACCACCATGCGCGCGCCTGAATTTTCGATGAAATACCGCAGTTCGTCACTTGTATAGGCCGGATTCAACGGCAAAAACACCACCCCGGCCTGCACACAGGCGGCATAAATCGCCAGCGCCTGCGGCGATTTCTCGACCTGAACGGCGAGCCTGTCGCCGGGCACCAGCCCTTGCGCGCACAGGACATGGGCGATGCGTGCGGCCATGCGCAGAAAAGCATCATAACTGATCGTTTCGCCACCCGGAACGATCAGGAACGGGTTCGTGCTGCCAGCATGCCTGCCGAACAGGCGGTCGAAAAGGGTATTCATGATGATGTTTCCCGTATTGAAATTCCTATGCTTTTTTCACATTTTTTCACAATTTACTACGATGATTAGATCCGTTGTTGCGATACGGCCTGTCAATCTCCGCTCATCCTCATGCCTTTTCGGAGGCATCCGGCTTGCGGCGAGATGGGGCCTTACGTCATAGCGCGCGTCGATCAGACGTTGCGCATGACGGACTTGGCTGCAGGACCTGTGACAGGAGGCAATAGGTCGCGCAAATCAGTGGATTCACAGCAGCAATCTGAAGCGCATTGTTGCGTTTTCGCAGGATATCAAGCATTCCCTTGTTAGGACGAAACCAGATAAAACCCCAACAAAAGATCGGCACAGACCCATGACCAAGATAGACACACCAGATATCATCTATACGAAAGTTGACGAAGCCCCACAGCTTGCGTCGGTGTCGCTTCTTCCTGTGATCCAGTCTTTTGCAAAAGCTGCGGGGGTGAGTGTCGGGGTCAAGGATATCTCGCTTGCTGGTCGTATTATCGCGGCATTTCCCGAAGACCTGACCGCCGATCAGCGTCAGCCTGACGATCTGGCCGAATTGGGTGAACTGGTGAAACAGCCCAATGCCAATGTGATCAAGCTGCCGAATATCTCTGCATCGGTGCCGCAGCTTGTCGCGGCAGTCAAAGAATTGCAGGCCAAAGGCTATGCTATTCCAGACTATCCTGAGGAGCCGACAACCCCCGCGCAAAAATCCATCCGTGCACGCTTTGACGCGATCAAAGGGTCCGCAGTGAACCCGGTTCTGCGTGAAGGCAATTCAGACCGTCGCGCGGCTGTCGCCGTCAAGAACTATGCCATGTCCAATCCGCATTCGATGGGCGCATGGTCCAAGGACAGTAAGACCACCGTCTCGACGATGTCCGCGCATGATTTTTTCTCGAACGAAAAATCCGTCACCCTGTCGGCGGAACAAGCAGGTGAGGCGCGGATCGAGCTTGTTGCCGAAGACGGCAGCATCACCATATTGAAGGAAAGCGTGGCCTATACGGCAGGCACCGTGGTTGATGCCACATTCATGTCGGCCCGCGCGCTTGACGCTTTCCTGCTGGAAACCATCGAAGCCACGAAAGCTGCAGGCATCCTTTACTCCATTCATCTCAAGGCAACGATGATGAAGGTGTCGGACCCGATCATCTTCGGCCATGCTGTGAAAGTGTTCCTGCAGCCGGTCTTTGACACATATGGCGACGAATTTGATGCTGCCGGAATCAACCCGAATTCAGGACTTGGCGCGCTGCTGAACCAAGTGGCTGCGATGCCTAAAGCCGATGAAATCCTTGCCGCGATCGACGCGGTCATGGCGGATCGTCCAGCGCTTTATATGGTCAATTCAGACAAGGGCATCACCAACCTGCACGTACCATCCGACGTGATCATTGACGCGTCGATCCCCGCCCTGATCCGCGCAGGGGGCAAAGGCTGGGGGCCGGATGGCAAAGAGGCTGACACCAATTGCGTCATCCCCGACAGTTCTTATGCGCCGATCTATGATGAATCCGTGCGGTATTTCAAAGAAACCGGCGCGCTTGACCCGCGTACATCGGGCACAGTGCAGAACGTCGGTCTGATGGCACAAAAAGCCGAAGAATACGGATCACACCCGACAACCTTCGAAATCCCGCATCCCGGTACGGTCCGCATCGTTCTGGCAAATGGCGACATTCCGTTGGAACATAGCGTCGAAACCGGGGACATCTGGCGGTCGGCTTCTACCAAAAAAGCACCGATCGAAGATTGGGTAAAGCTGGCGATCAGCCGTCAGAAAGCAGAAGGCTGTCAGGCGATTTTCTGGCTCGACGAAAACCGCGCGCATGACGCCGAGCTGATCAAATACGTCAAGCCGATCCTCAACGCCGCAGGTGTGGCCGACAAGTTCCAGATCATGACACCGCGCGCGGCTACGCGTCTGTCGCTTGAAACCATTCGCCAAGGCAAGAATTCTATCGCCGTGTCGGGCAATGTGTTGCGGGACTATCTGACCGACCTGTTCCCGATCCTGGAACTGGGCACCTCGGCCAAGATGTTGTCCATCGTCAAGCTGATGAACGGCGGCGGCATGTTCGAAACCGGCGCTGGCGGGTCTGCGCCGAAACATGTGCAGCAATTGGCCCAAGAAAACCACCTGCGTTGGGATTCGCTGGGGGAATTTTGCGCCCTTGGCGAAAGCCTGAAATTCCTCGCCGAAACCAAGGCGAATGAAAAGGCGCGGATCCTGGGCCATGCGGTTGATCGTGCAACGCAGGGTGTACTGGACAAGAACAAGTCACCACAAGCAAAAGTAGGCCAGACGGACAACCGTTCGAGCCATTATTACTTTGCCTTGTATTGGGCGCAGGCACTGGCCACACAGAACGAAGACTCGGATCTGCTGGCCAAATTCGCACCCATCGCACAGGCATTGGAAGAGAACGAGGATACGATCCTTGCAGAATTGTCCGCCGCCGAAGGCAGCCCTGCTGATCTGGGCGGCTACTACCTGACCGATGCGCAAAAAACTGAAAGCGTGATGCGCTCATCCGAGACTCTGAAAAGAATCCTGAGCGATATCTGATCTGACAAAAACCCTGATGCCCGCCTTTTTCAAAGGCGGGCATCAATCGTCTCAATATACTTGCCCAAACCGGGCCAAACCTAAGTCAACGACACTTCCAACCCATATTCGTCGGCCAAAGCCGCAAGATCACGCCGCAAAGCCGGATGAAGATGCAGCCCATTTTGCCGCCGCGCAGCAGCCAGTTCGCCTTTGCCTTCGCCCGGCAGACGAACTGCGTCATGTCCGGGAAGCGGTTCTGACGCGCGCATCTCGTCAAAGACCTGTTTTGCCCGCTGCCTGAAGTCCGTCACGCCGAATGCCAGCGGATCAAGCGCCATCACAAACTGGCCGGTATTGGTCTGCGATACGGTGTCATTGGTGAAATCCACCACGTCAGACCCAAAAGCGGCACCGTTCAGAACGCCCGCCAACAGGCCGATTGCAACGGACAGACCGAAACCTTTAGCACCACCGATGGGCAGCAAAAAGCCGTCTGATTTCCTGCTCGGATCAGTCAGCGGCGCGCCGTCGCGTCCAACCATCCAGCCTTCGGGCATGGGTTTGCCCTGCTGGATCAGGGTTTTGATCTTGCCCATTGCGGCAACGGTCGTCGCCATATCTATGATGAAGGGATCAGGATCAGCACTGGGTGCCGCAATCGCGATAGGGTTGGTGCCCAGCAGCAAATCCGTTCCACCGAAGGGCGGCACATGATTGGCACTGCCGACGGCGGCAGCCATGCCGATCATCCCTGCCTCGGCCTGCGGGCGGACATATAGTGCCAGTGGACCTGCGTGATTACCCCGTCTCACCCCGACCCAACCGATCCCTGCATGCCGCGCCTTGGTCATGGCCAGATCGCATGCGGCACGCATCGCGAGATGACCCAGACCGTTGTCACCATCAATAACGGCAGTGGCCAATGTCTCTTGCGCGACTGTGACTTGCGCCGCCGGGTTGCAGCCCTTGTCCCGCAGCCGCGCCATATATTGGCGCAGCCGGAAGACACCATGCGTATCGTAGCCGTAGACATCCGCATCGACCATGACCGTCGCAACCTTGGCCGCATCGGCTGTGGGGACGCCGTGACTGCCTAGTGCCGCGGCGACGAAAGCAACGAGCCTCTCGACCGCAACAGGAGCGCTATCCACATCAGCCACCGTAGCGGTCGCCGACAGAGTCGCGGTGCCAGAACACGATCTTGCGCTGCGCAAAGGTGACAAGCGCGTACAGCCCAAGGCCCAGAATGCTGAGATAAAAGATCAGCGAAAAGACACGCGGTGTGTTCAATTGTGATGCTGCCACGCGGATCAGTTCGCCAAATCCTCGGCCGCCGCCCAGAAACTCTGCCGTGATGGCACCGGCCATGACACCGACAGCACCAATTTTCAGACCTGTGAATATCTGTGGCAGACCCATTGGCAGCTTCATCTTGATCAACGTCTGCAAACGGCTGGCACCCATGGTCTTGAACAACATCCGTGAATTCTCATCTGCCGCATGCAGGCCGGCGGCTGTGCCCACAACAATCGGGAAAGTCGCAATAAAGGCGGCCAGCGCCACTTTGGATTCGATCCCAAAGCCGAGCCACGCAATGAACAAAGGCGCGAATGCCACCTTTGGCATTGTGTCGAAGGCGACAAGATAGGGCATGATCGCCCGTTCACCAAAGGCCGTTTCACCCACCAAAACACCCAGCGAGAAGCCAATCGTGATCGCCAAGGCAAAGCCGTAGATCACCTCTTTCGACGTGATCCAAAGAGCGGGCAGCATGTAATCACCCGTCAACAGGTTTTTACCCACGAAAATCATATCCTGGAATGTCTCACCTGGTGTTGGCAGCACGATGCTCGACACCAGATTAAAGCTGGTTGCGATCTGCCACAGGCCGACGAAGACCGCAAAGACGAACAATAACAGAATACTGCGTGGAATTCTGTCGAGCAGGGGAACATCTTCGACCCAGACAGTATCCGCAGTGATCTCTTCTTCAAGCTGGACGTTTGTGTCGGTCACATCTCTTCTCCCTTGTCCAAAAGCCCGCGGATGTAATCAACGGTCTGGCCAAATTTCGGCGTTGTCATCATATCAAGCGTCCGGGGCCGGGGCAGATCGACGGTCACAACCTCTGCCAGACGACCGGGCCGGGGTTTCATGACATAGATGTCATCCGACAGGATCACGGCCTCTTGGATAGAATGGGTGACCAGAAATGCAGTCGCATTCTGCTCGTTGCAGATGCGCTGCAATTCCATGTTCATCATATCGCGGGATAGTTCATCCAAAGCACTGAACGGTTCGTCCAAAAGCAGAACAGCCGGTTCGGTGATCAGCATCCGACAGATCGACGCGCGCTGCGCCATGCCACCGGATAATTCGTTGGGAAACACGTCCTCGAACCCTTTGAGACCGACAACTTCCAACAGATCACGCGCCTTTGCCTTGGCTTTTTCGGCAGCGGCGCGACCGTCACGAATTTCAATCGGCAGCACGATATTCTCAATCGTTGTGCGCCACGGAAACAACGTTGCCTGCTGAAACATCATGCCGATGTCACGGCGAGTGCCGATAACCGGTTTGTTCTGCAAAACGACCCGCCCCTTGGTCGGCGGGACCAATCCCGCCATGATCTTGAGGAGGGTCGATTTTCCGCAGCCGCTTGACCCGATCACCGATGAAAAGCTGCCCTTGCGAAGTGTCAGGCTGACATCATCAAGTGCGATGACTTTGTTGCGTGCGTAGGTCTTGCTGACATGGGTAAGTTCGTAGACAGGCTCAGCAACTGCGGCATGCCCATCAATTGTGGCTGCGGAAAGTGCCATTACTGCATCGCCTCATTCGCCATTGCGCTGAAATCATTGGTATAGGCAACCGTCAGGTCCTCGAGCGGGGCGGGCATCTCACCACCAGCCACAAGGCTGTCCTGCCATTCTTCCCAGACTTCAGGTGGCTGGTAGCCAAGCCCATTGCTCATATCCGCGGGGATGGTCTGTGCGCGCACAGCATCAAACAAGGCAGACTGGAATTCAGCATCCTCACCTTCTTGCCGGTTGCCTTCGCGCAGATGACCAAGCACGGCTTCACGATTGGCGTCGTCCAGCGCAAAGGCATGACCACGCGCAAATGCGCGGATGAACTTTTCGACCAATTCAGGGTCACTATCAATCGTTTCCCGCATTGTGACGATCCCGTTGCCGAAAAAGCGCGCGAATTCCGGTGGCGTGATGTCCCGCACCGCCATGCCTCGCTGGTTCAGAATTGCGGCATCCGCTGTGGAGGATGAGTAGGCATCAATTGCGCCGGTCGTAAAACCAACCGTTGCAGGGCCTCCATCACCTACAGTCAGAAATTCATAATCCACGCCATCGGTCATGCCAGCGCTGGACATCACATTGCGTGCAAAACCAACTTCAGCACCATCAGCCGTGCCGGTGCCGACGACTTTGCCGCGCAGGTCTTCCGGGCCCTGAATATCGGATTCCTCACGCACCACGACACCAAAATTGCTGCGTGCGGCCAGGTTATAGATGAAAACCGGCTGCACGCCGCGCGTATGCGCAGCCAGGACCGGGCCTGGTCCAGGACGCCCGAACTGCGCCTGCCCTGCGGCCAATGATTGCAAGACCGGACCCGAACCGTTGATCGCCTCGACGGTCACGTTCAGGCCCTCCTCCTCAAAAAAGCCCTCCCCGATTGCGACGAAGACTGGGAATGAATTGATAGCCGACGGGCTGGGCTGGGCAAAAGTGACATTGCGCATCTCTTGCGACAGTGCCGCCGTGCTCATCAGGGCAACCATTGGAATGGTCGCCAAGAGCGTGTTAAATGTTCTTCTGGTAGTCATTTTGGGTCTCCTCCCCTTTGTGTCTACGTTTATTTGTCCCCGTTTTACGGGATGGCTCCGTACGTCATGCGTTGCGCACGGTATTCTTGAGTTGCCCGACCTCCGCGACGTCACAGACAATTTCGTCACCCTCTTTGAGAAACGAAGATGGATTCATTGCATAGCCCACGCCGGAAGGTGTGCCGGTCGCGATCATATCTCCGGGTTCCAGCGTCAGCCCTTCAGACAGGGACGCAATCAGCGTTGGGATGTCGAAAATCATGTCGGCCGTATTGCCGTTCTGCCGCTGTTCGCCGTTGACAGTCAGGCCGATAGACAAGTTGTGGGGATCACTGATCGCATCGGCGGTCACGATCCACGGACCAACAGGGCAAGATCCATCAAGACCTTTGCCCTTGAAATATTGCCCGCCATGACGTCGCTGGACGTCCCGCGCGGTGATATCGTTAAGAATTGTATAGCCAAACACATGGCTGAAAGCATCTTCCTTTGCGATATTGCGTCCGGCCTTGCCGATCACGACGGCAAGTTCAACTTCGTAGTCAATCGCCTCTGACACCGATGGAAAAACCAGAACATCGCCATCGGGCGCGACGATGGATGTGGGCGGTTTGGTAAAAAACACAGGATGTTCTGTGACGCCAACCTTGATGTTCTGCGCCTTTTCGCCTTCAGCGATATGCTCCGCGTAATTGCGTCCGACGCAAAAGATGTTTTTTCGCGGCACCGGAATCGGGGCCATCAGGGCCGCGTCTGATACAATGGCATCTGCATGCTGTCCGTCATTGGCGCGTGCGATCAGCGTCTTCAGGGCCGCTGTTGCATCGTCGCCCCCGGCGATCAGCATCTGCATGCACCCCGAGGTCAGGGCGCTATCCGCATGACCAGTCGCGGCTTTTGCAATATCAAGCCACTGACCGCTTGTCAGTTGAACTGCGGTAGAGGGTTTGCCCTCAATCGAAAGTGTCGCAAGCTTCATAAATTCCTCCTCGACGATCAGTGGGGCGCATGACCCTTTGCTGATACTTTTGATCGTGCGTTTGATCAGCAGTCCTGACCAAACGTGGCCTTGTGCCATCTTGGCCTTTACAAGATGCGTTCGTATCGTTGAAATCAATCAACCAATATGCAGATTGGGTTAAATGCGATGTCAAAGACAGAATTGCTGGTGCAGCGCGTCAGACAGATGATCGACACCGACGGCTATGCCCATAACGACCGCTTGCCGCCCGAGCGCGAGATGTGCGCGACGCTTGGTGTAACGCGCAACCAATTGCGGCGGGCATTGTCGGAACTCGAAGGACAGGGGTTGATCTGGCGACACGTCGGGCGCGGCACATTTGTCGGGGCGCGGCCGGTGCTGAACCTTGAAGATGTGACCTATCTGCGCGACCAACTGGCACCAGAGCAGGTTGTGTCTGTCCGGTTCACGATCGAGCCGGAAATGGCCCGCCTTGCCGCAATCTACGGCAAGAAGGCTGATCATGTTCAAATCCAGATCTGCGCCGATCGCTGCCGTAATGCACCGGATTGGCGCGGGTATGAGGCGTGGGACAATACGCTGCACCACACCATTGCCCGCGCGACAAAGAACAAGCTGTACCTGTATTACTTCGAGACTTTGAATGTCGTGCGCAGATCTGTGGTTTGGGGTCAGCCACGAAAGACCGAGAGACCGCCAGTCGGCTATTCAAGCTTTACTGAACATGATCTGATTGTTCAGGCGATCCTGAATCACGACGCCGATCTGGCAGCACAATCCATGACGGACCACCTCAAATCGGTCTATGGGCGCATTTTGCCATCAATGGGACTGACATTGCCGAAAGAATTTTCTTGAACCCACATCCGCAATGGCGACACGGCCTTGCGGATGTGGGTTGATTGGGCCGCCTTGGCTTAAGTCACGGTCACGGTCATTCCGCCGAGCCCTGCGATTTCAATTTCCATCACATCGCCTGCAATGACAGGCCCGACACCAGAGGGGGTGCCTGTCATGATAACGTCACCAGCCGCGAGTTCGAAATACTCTGACAGATAAGAGATCATCTCGGGCGTTTTCCAGATCAGTTGGTTTAGATCACCTTCTTGCCGCAATTCGCCATTGACCTTCAGCGTGATCGCGCCCGAGTCCAGATGGCCGACTTCCGCAACAGTTTTGATCGGACCAATCGGGGCAGAGCGTTCGAATGCCTTGCCGATTTCCCAAGGCCTCCCGGCCTTTTTCATCTCGCCCTGAAGATCACGGCGAGTCATATCCAGCGACAATGCGTAACCATAAACATGGTCCAACGCCTGTGCGACAGGAATATTCTGCCCCCCCGATTTCAACACGACCGTCAGTTCGACCTCATGATGCACGTCCGATGTGTGGGGCGGATAGGGAAACTCGCCCGATGCATCAAGATTATTGGGGTTCTTCTGAAAAAAGAACGGGGCTTCGCGATCCGGATCATGTCCCATTTCAATTGCATGCGCCGCATAGTTGCGCCCGATACAATATACTCGGCGCACAGGAAAAGCCCCCCCCGATGCCACTGGAATGGTCGCAACTGGCGGTGACGGGATGACAAAATCAGACATGGGGCGCTCCATTATTTTTCAATTCTCAATCACTGGTAGATACCGCATATGGAGAGGTCAATCTTACCAATCATCGGATTGGTTGGCGCAGATGTTCCGGTTGCTGACAGCCAGAGTCTGCCACAAACGAACAAAACGCAGCCTTGACCGGATCGGTTTCGTATACCGGAGCCCCCATTAATGGCCTGCATCTGATCGCGAGCCAAGTCTTCGCTGAATTCAGCGCATGAACGTCGTAACCCTCTGTCAGGGGAGCCATTTTAACTTATTGAAAAATTAAACCTATCTCGTCTCCATTCAACAACTTCCACTGCCCGGGCACCATATCACTTGGCAGAGACAGGCTCCCGAGGCTTTCGCGGTGCAAAGCCTCGACATGATTACCGGTCGCCGCAAACATACGCCGCACCTGATGATAACGGCCCTCGGTCACCGTCAGCAGGGCTTCGGTTTCCGCGACCACATCCAATGTCGCAGGTGCCAACGGCTTGTCCTCGCCATCCAGCATCAAACCGCCCGCGGCAAACAGGTCACCTTCGGTCCCGTTGAACGGTCGGGAAAGCGTGACGCGATACGTTTTCCTGACGTGATGTCTGGGGCTGATGACACGGTGCAACAGATCGCCATCATCCGTCAGCAACAGCAGACCGGATGTCATCTTGTCCAACCGCCCGATTGTCGAGACCTTAGGATGACGCCGTTTCCACCGTTCCGGCAGGATGTCATAGACAAGGGGGCCGTCTTCTTTGTGCGAACAGGTCATACCTAAGGGTTTGTTCAAAAGAATGACCATACCCACCACAGGATCAAGTGGCGCGCCGTTGATCACCATACGCGCCGGCAAGTCCGGCGTGACAGGGATGCGATTGGTGGCATCAAAAAGCCGCTGTGCATCAAGGGTAACAGCCCCGGCTTTCGCCATGCGCGCAATATCGCTGCGCGAGCCATAGCCCATTGTCGACAAGAGTTTGTCGATGCGGGCAGTTGCAGTCTTCGCCATATGTCAATTTCCCTCAACCGGCCCATACCTGCATCTTACGTCTTGCTAAAGCTCGTCGGGAGAACATCGCGATGAGCCGGCCTGCCGAGATGTCGCAGTTGATCATGTAGTCGAGAACCACACCGCCTTAAACTGACCAAGGCGTCACTGCGATGCAATAGCAGTTATTGCGTACTACCGCCGTTTACAGCGCCAGCAGGCGGCGTCAGCACTGCTCTGATATTCTCGCGGATGTTGGTCGGAAAACCTTCGGGTAGCCCGTTTGGCATATTCCGGGACAAAGTTTCCGTCGTTGTGGCAATCTGATCAATGAGCCCCGCCTGATTGATCGCAGCCCCGGTCGATGGCATGTTCACACTATCAATGATTGAATTGCGTACCGAGTCCGGCGCGGTAAATATCTCTGAATTAAATGCGTCCGTGCCGGTCATCCGTACAGTTTGACTGCTCTGCTCGGTCGAGAAGGTCATCCGCTGCTCGATAACATTCGAGGTTCTGTTGACCGCGCCGGTAGTTTGATCTGTGCTGGTTTTGATCGTGGTTGTCACAGGCGTCAGCATGCCAAGCGTCTCGTTTTGACGGATGACAACGGTCTCGTCATTAGAGCTGATGCTGCGGTTTTGCGTGAAGCCTGCCGTAATGGGATCTGCGTCAGCGCCTCTCAGGAAAGCAGACACATCAGTCGCTGGCCCCTGATCCAAAGATGTCGCAAGCCGAGTTGTATAACGTGCAACGACGGCTTGCGACGCTTGATCAAGAGGCCGTTGCACATTGCCGAAAAAGCCAGACTGGTCGTCGGCCTCAAAAAGTTCGGTGAGTTGGGGAGTAAAGTCCTGCGGGTCCTGCGGGTCCAGCGCGACAAGCAACGCCTCATCCCCATTATGCGCTTCGACCACATAACCACCAAAAATTCGGGGGCTGACTGTTATTTGGTCAAAACCCTCACGCTGCAGTTCATCAATCAGGATTGCGAGGGCGCGCGCTGCCGGGCCTTCGACGGCCGCTTGCATCGGCATCGCGGAAAGTAAAACATTGACCGCTATGAGTGAGAATAAGCGTTTCATAGTCCAGGTAACCTTTGAATGGTTTAAAAATAATCGATGCGACTGATTGTTATGTTCTAAAAATGTGTTTCACTGGCGTCGCCGAGCGGCCCGATCCTTGACTGTAGGATTGCGTGATTTCACACACAGATCAAGTATTTCAACCTTCACATTTCGTGTCTGGCGGCCAAACATGCCAAATCGGCCTATATGCTGCCACAACCCGGCATCATGCCCGCTTGCCTGGTACGAACCCTGACGTTCAAGACCATCCTGACCGCCCGTCAGGCTTGAACTGCTCCGCTACTTTAGATCGGATTTTGACTTCCAGCCTGATGGCGTCACCGCATAGGAATAATGCGCTTGTTGTGTAAAGCCCTTTGCGGGCGCGAAAGTGTGGCGGGTGATGTCGACCCCCGATCCCGAGATGTCGAGAATTGCGAGGTCGTTGGGATTGCCGCGATGCCGGGTCGAGGCGGAACTGCCGCAATGGATTTGCAATGTCTGACCTGCGCCTTTGCGGGTGACGAACGGTTCAACCAGAAAGCTGTGCAGGTGGCCTGACAGAATGACGTGAGGGCCACAGTCGGACCAGGCCTCAAGCGCATGGGCGGCACCGCGCATCAGGGTCTTTTCCACCTCAGGATTGTGATGAAAAGGATGATGGGCGATGATCACGGTCAGGCGTCCATCGTCTTTTTTGATTTCGGCACTGACCCTTTCGATCTGTGCCTGATCAATGCGGCCACGCTGCACGCGCCGCGGATCGGTCGTATCGATCCCGATCAGCCTGACGTTGTCAGTCTGAATGGTCGGTTCCGTGTCGTGCGTGATATACCGTCGATAGGCGGCACGCGGCCACAGCAGACGTGCCGCGATATTGTAGAGCGGAATATCGTGATTGCCCGGCACCGATATCCAAGGGACCGGCAACCTGTCGATGAATGCCCTTGCCGGTTCGAAATGCGCGGCGCGGGCGCGCTGAACAAAATCGCCTGCGATGACGACATGGTCCGGACGTGCCGTTTCAATCGCCGCCAACAGATGGGGCAGAAGATCCTCCATTTCTGTTCCGAAATGAAGATCGGCAATCAGGGCCAGTTTGGTCATTGGTCACTTTCGGTCATTGGGGGTGCGATCACGTTCAGATCATCCTTGAGCATTTTGAAATGGAAGGGATCGCTCATCTGACTGCGCTCACCGTCCCATGCGACCAGACGTTTGCGCCGAAACGTCTCAATGACGATCTCGCGTCCGGTGAGCATGGTGTAATCCGCGTTTTGTTGCACATTCCGCCGTAAGACCTTTATTGCAGTCTTCAGCAAGTTAAGCCGCCCGCCGGTTGGTGCCAGATACAAGACAAGGTCACCGTCGCGGATCGACTGGACACCGGGCAGCCCGTATTCCTCAAGCTGATAAGGCCGCACGGCGACAAAGGCCATTGGTGAGCGTATCTCATGTGTATCACCTTCGACTGTGATGCGCATGCGGAGCGAGCGATAACGTGTCGACATCGCCTTGATCACGGACCAATAGGCGGTCAACCGGCTGCGACCCCAGTGTTCGTACACGTTTTCACGCACTTGCAGCACAGTCGCATAGGCCCCGATGCTCGCGTTGTTGATAAAACGTTGTCCGTTGATGTCACCAATCGATACGTTTCGGCAATGGCCGGCAAGGATAATATCCCACGCCTCGCACGGGTCATCCGGAATGCCAAGACTACGGGCGAAGAAGTTGAATGTGCCCAGTGGGACAACGCCAAGTTTTACATCCGCCCCGGACAGTCCCGCGCAAACCCCGCTGATGGTCCCGTCACCCCCGGCGGCGACGATTGTGCTGAACCCATCTGCCACGCCGCGTGCAGCATATTCCGTGATGTCCATATCAGGGGTCAGTTCCCTGATCGTCACGCCCGCTTGTCCCTGTATCCGGTCCATCAGGGCGGTGTGTTTTTCATTCCCGGACTTTTTGCCGGACCCCGCGTTGACAAGGACAAGAATGTCGCTCGATTGCGGCGTGATCGTATCGGTGTGCGACAACATCTTTGTTTCTTTCATTTTTGTGCATGGCCGTGGGTGTAACGCCTTTGCAGGCCATTGGTTGCCTGCCCACCGCTCTGGTCCGAAAGTATGTTCAGACTAGCCGCACAAACATTTTTGCACATATGTGCAAAAATTTATGAAACTGTCACATCGCCTGCCTAGGTTGCCCGCAAGTCGATAGGGACAAACCGATGCAGACAGCCTTTTCATCACGGATCGCCAGCGCGAAAATCCGACGCAGCCTTGCCATGGGCTGGCATGATCCGACGACGCTGATCGGGGTGCTGCTGCTGGTGACGTTTCTGTTGCTGATCCTTGCGCCGGTGATCGCGATCCTGACGGATATGTTTTTTGTACAATTGGGCGATGCGCGCCGCGTGGGCGCGGAAACCGGCGCGTTCACGCTCTATTACTTGGACCGCATTCTGTTGTCGCCGATGGCGGAGTTTCTGTTCTGGGTGCCGCTGCGGGAAACATTGATCAACGCCGCCCTGTCGATGATCATCGCGATGGTGCTGGGCAGTGGTCTCGCATGGTTGCTGTATCGCACCGATATGTGGGGCCGCGCATGGTTTTCGACCGCGCTGATCGTGCCTTACATGCTGCCAAGCTGGACCTTCGCGCTGGCCTGGACGACCGTTTTCAAGAACCGCACCATCGGCGGCCAACCCGGCTGGGCCGAAGCGGCGGGGCTGTCGCCCCCCGATTGGCTCGCCTATGGGCAATTGCCGATCATCGTGATCATGACACTGACCTATATCCCAATGGTGCTGCTGCTGGTCGGCAATGGCTTGCGCCGGATCGACGCGCAGCTTGAAGATTGCGCCCGCATCCTTGGCGCCAACCCCGCCACAGTTGCGCGCCGCGTGGTGATTCCCTTGCTGCGCCCGGCGCTATTGTCGGCGGCGGTGCTGATCTTTGCCGATGCGATTGGCGAATTCGCCGTGCCTTATGTCCTGGGTCTGCCGGTGCAATATGAGGTGCTGTCCACCTCGCTGTACCGCGCGATCTCCTCGCGGCAAACTGGGGCGGCAGCAGTCTTTGCGGGCGCGATCATGCTGATCGGGATCATGTCGATCTGTCTTGATCTTTACCTGATGCGCGAGGCGCGCCGTTTCGTCACCATCGGCGGCAAGGGTGCGATGGACCGTACCCGCCGTCTGGGTCGCTGGCGTATGGCGGCGACGGGTGTGGCTGGCGGGTTTTTCGTGCTGGGCGTCGTGCTGCCGCTCGGCGTGCTGTTTTTGTCGACCATCACCCATATGCCCGGTCGGCTGAATATCGAGAATTTCACGCTGGATTACTGGATCGGGCGCGATCTGGGCACGATTGCCTTGCGCAATGGTGTCCTGTTTACCCCAGAGCTTTGGGAGGCGGCGTGGAACAGCCTGTCCATCGTCGGGCTGGCCTCACTTGCATCGGGCGTGCTGGGGCTGCTGGTTGGCTATGTCGTGTCGCGCACAAGCTGGCCTTTGCTCGGCGCGGCGCTGCGGCAATTGGCCTTCATGCCTTACATGGTGCCGGGTATCGCCTTTGCTGCTGCCTATCTGTCGCTCTTTGCTGTCGCACGCGGCCCGATCCCGCCGCTTTACGGCACGATCTGGATTTTGATGCTGGCGCTGATCGCCGATCAGATGCCCTTCGCCTCGCGCTCTGGCATTGCCGCCATGGCGCAGCTTGGCCGCGACCCGGAAGAGGCCGCGCGCGTCGCAGGCGCCGGGTGGTGGAAACGCATGTTTCGCATCATCGGGCCGATCCAACGGACAGCCTTGGTTATCGGCATTCTGATGCCCTTCGTCGCGGGGATCAAAGGGGTCAGCCTGTTCATCATCCTGGCGACACCCTCGACCGACGTGCTGACCACCTATTCGCTGCGGCTGATTGATTACAACTACACCCAGGCCGCGAATGCGGTGGTGCTGATCATCGCGCTGATCGCCTGGGGCGGCACCGTTCTGGTGCAGAAACTGACCCGCACGGGCCTTGGCGACGGATTAGGAGGCTGACATGCCCAGGATAACACTCGATCACATCTCAAAATCCTATGGGCCGGGGCCTGCGGCGGTGCGCGATGTCTCGCTCCATGTGGCAGCAGGCGATTTTATGTGCCTGCTGGGGCCATCAGGCTGCGGCAAGACCACGATCCTGCGGCTGCTGGCGGGGTTGGAGCATCTGACCACAGGGGCCCTGCATGTCGGCGACCGCGTTGTGGACAGCCCCAAGGCCGGGGTGTTCATTCCGCCGGAACGGCGCAGGCTGGGGCTGGTGTTTCAAAGCTACGCGCTTTGGCCGCATATGAATGTCGCGGGAAATGTCGCCTTTGGCCTGCAAGTGCAGCGGATACCGAAGGCAGAGATCGCAACCCGCGTCGCCCGCGTGATGGATACTTTGGGCATCGCGCAATATGCCGACCGCTATCCCTCGCAACTTTCAGGCGGGCAACAGCAGCGCGTGGCGCTTGCCCGGATGCTGGCGGTCAATCCCGAGGTCCTTTTACTGGACGAACCCCTGTCCAATCTGGATGCCACCCTGCGGCTGGAAATGCGCAGCGAATTGCGCCGCATCCATCAGGAATTCGGCACCACCATCGTTTTCGTCACCCATGACCAATGGGAGGCGATGACGCTTGCCAGCACAATCGCCGTGATGAAAGACGGGGCGTTGCAGCAAACCGGCACGCCCGATGATATCTATGCGAGGCCCGTCAACAGCTTTGTCGCGCGTTTCATCGGCAATCCGCCGATCAATATGATCGACGCGGCCAGCCCGCTGGGACAACGCCTCGCCGGACAGGATGCCCGTCATGCCGCCATTGTCGGCATCCGGCCAGAGGCGGTGACGCTCACCCAATCCGGTCTGCCAGCCCGTGTCCTGTCGATCATGCCAACAGGGGGCAGCTGGCTGATCGATCTTGCGCTGGATGCGGATCGCTTGCTGTTGTCCACCCAGACACGCCCGAATTTGCACATCGGCCAGACGGTCGGCTGTGCAATTGCGCCACAGGATATTCATCTCTTCGATGTCCATGGCACCCGCCTGCCCCAGCCTGCGCTGCAAGGCAGCACCTTTCCCCCACGCATTGCGATGCGCCAAACTCAGAAAGATTTGCTATGAAACCGTCTCTTCTCACCCCATTGCTGCTGTGCAGTACCGTCATCGGGATGCCTGTCATGGCTGACAGCCTTGACGATCTGATCGCCGCAGCCCGCGAAGAAGCCCCGATCACCGTGTTTGATTCCACCGGCAAGATCGTCGGTCAGGTCGAAGCCTTTGCCGAAAAATATGACGTTCAAGCCACGGGTCGCAAGGCGGATGCCGTCCAGACGCTGGAAGTCATGATCCGTGAAGCGCAGGCCGGCAATGTGCAGACCGATGTCGCGATCATCGCCGATGCCCCTTCCGTCATGGTGCAGTTGATCGAAACCGGCTACGCCACAAGCTGGGCGCCAGAAACCCTGCGCGATGTGATCCCTGCGGAATATCAGGACCCGCTGACCATGGTCATGTCGCCCAATGTCTGGACCTATAACACCGCTTTGTTCGACACCTGCCCCGTCGACAATATCTGGGCCTTGACCGAAGAAGACTGGCAGCGCCGCGTGGCGATGCAGGACCCGTTGGGCAAACCGTCCTACACGGATTGGTTCAACCAGATGGAAACCCATGCCGATGACGCCGTGGCTGCAGCCTATGAGGCGCATTTCGGCACCGCCCTCGACACATCATCGCAAAGCGCCACAGCGCAATGGGTGCAGGCGCTTGCCGCCAATGCGCCCTTGCTGACCGATAGCGATTCTGCTGCCGCCGATGCGATTGGCGCGCCGGATCAGACCGATGCCTTCATGGGCTTGGTCAGCACCGCCAAATTCCGCGACAACGCGGAAGGGATGAACCTTGGCCTGTGTGATACGATGGCGCCGCATGTCGGCTGGGGCTATCCCGGGATTGCCCTGATCGCGGCAGGCACGCAAAGCCCGAATGCGGCCAAGCTGTTCCTGCATTACATGATGACCGAGGAAGGCATTGCGCCACAATCCATTGACGGTAAATTGTCCACCAACACCACTGTGCCGGTGCCAGCGGATGAACCATCGGGTGTGGACGCCGTGCGTGATCAGTTGTTCGGCTATGTCGCCGCGACGGCCGTGCAGGATTGGGACACGCGTCAGGACTGGCAAGACCTTTGGACGATGGCCTATCGTCGCTGAAACCTCTGGCGCGCGCGGGTCAAGGCCTGCGCGCCCATCCCAATTTGGAAAGATCACCTACATAATGCCCATTTCTGACCTGACGACGCGCGCGGCCTTTCTGACCCAGACCATCAAAGCGGCGGGAGATATTGCCCGCAGTGAATTCCTGAACCACATTCCGGGACAATTTGAACTGAAAGGTCCGCAAGACCTTGTCACCGCCTCTGACCGCAAGGTGGAGGCGTTTTTGCGGGACGCGATCAGCGCCGCCTTCCCGCAGGACGATTTTCTTGGCGAAGAAACTGGCATGTCTGACAGCGCCGGGACCGCCGGAATATGGGTCGTGGACCCGATTGACGGTACTGATAATTTCGCGCGGGGAATCGCGCATTTCTGTGTCTCCATCGCCTATATACGGGACGGAAAGACGCAGCTTGGCGCGATCTATGTGCCAATGACTGACGATCTGTATCGGGCGCAAGCGGGCCAAGGGGCCAAGCGCAATGGCACAAAGATGTCTGTCTCGGGGATCGCAACACCCGATCAGGCCGCGATTGAACTGGGCTGGTCGATGCGGGCAGAACGCACCGATTACATGGCCGTGCTGACCTTTCTGCTGGATCAGGGCAGCAATGTGCGCCGGTCGGGATCAGGTGCTTTGGCGCTGGCCATGGTCGCGGATGGGCGGTTGGATGGCTATATCGAACTGGTGATGAATGCCTGGGATTCGCTCGCCGGATTGTTGCTGGTGCGCGAGGCTGGTGGCATTACTTGCCCTGACCCTGCCGGGCGCGATCTGCAGACCGCAGGGCTGGTCTATGCCGGCAATCCGCATATGGCGCTGCATCTGGCCTGTGAAAAGGCAAAAGCCGCATGAAACCTGTCAGCTTTCCCGCAGGCCGCGCGCCATTAAGCAACATTGCCCATCTACCAAAATGGGGCGTCGATCTGATGATCGGCGACACACGCGCCTTGGGCGATCCTGGGCTGCTGGACCAGCATCAGGTCACGACGATCCTGAACTGCGCGGTTAATTTGGACGTCAATCTGGTGCCGTCCGCGATCACCCCGATAGGCCATCTGACCTGTGGCAATGCAAAGCACCGCTATTACAAAATCGGGCTGATCGACGGCGCGGGCAATCCGCCGGATCAGTTGATCGGGGCCTATTACATTCTGCGCGCGGCACTGGATCAAGTGATGCCGGAAAAGCTCAGCTATCCCAATCAGGCGCGCGGCAATGTCATGGTCAATTGCCGGGGCGGGCGCAGCCGGTCGGTCACAGTGGTCGCCTTGTTCCTGCATCTGGAAATGCCGGACACTTTCCCGACGCTCGACGCGGCCATCGCCCATACCCGCACCAAACGCGGCCTGCCGCCCGAAGAATGGCACGAAGCCCCCAAACCCGTGCTGGCCGAAGCCGCAAGGCGCGCAGCGATCCGTATCAGGCAGCTTGAAAATGTCTGACGCGCGCAACAGCTTTGCCACCGCGACCGATGTGGCGCAATTGGCGGGCGTGTCCCGCTCGGCCGTGTCACGCACCTTTACCGACGGTGCTAGCGTTTCACCCAAAACCCGTGCCAAGGTGCTGGAGGCGGCAGAGGCCTTGGGTTATCACGTCAACCTGTTGGCGCGCGGCCTGTCCAAGGTGGCGTCCCGTCCAGTTTGTCTCATCAGCTCCAGCTTTGAAACGCCGTTCTATGCCGCGCTTCTGTCGGCGCTGTCGACGCAGATCCAGAGCACCGGCAGATCGGTGATGATCATCACCACATCTGGTCCGACCGACACCGTGGAAACTGCGCTGACTCGCGCGATGGAATACCGCGCCGGAACGATCGTTGTGATGTCAGGCAGCCCGCCAGAGCCACTGGTGCAGGCCTGCATCGCGACCGGCCAGCAGGTGATCCTGATCAACCGCAAAGGCAAGGACACGACGCAACCCGGTCCGGTCCATGTCACCATCGATTACGCCAGGGCGAGCCAACAGGCTGTCGCGATGCTCGCCGAAGCCGGGTGCCGCAGCGTCGCTGTGATCGGATCGGATGCGGGCACGCCCAGCCTGATCGCCCGCGAAAACGGCTTTCGCGATATCGGACGCGAACAGGGTCTGGATGTCACAATGATCCGTGCCGGGCCAACCGGGTATCAGACCGGGGTCGATGCTGCGCACATCGCCTTGTCCAGCCCGGACCGGCCTGACGGTGTGTTTTGTGTGACCGATCATATTGCCTGCGGCTTCATGGATGCCGCACGGCAGGCTTTCGGCCTCAGGATACCCGATGATATTTCCGTGCTGGGGTTTGACGACATCGAACAGGCCGGCTGGGGCAGCTATCAGATGACCACATTCCGCCAGCCGCTCGGCGATATCGCGGCGCATGTTTGCGACATCATCAATAGCCAACCTCCGAAGGCTGGAGTGACCATTTTTCTGGAAGCGATCCCCGTCTGGCGCGACAGCGTCAAACGCATGGCTGATTTCCAAGCCTAGAGATTTAGCCTTTCGTCAGATCGGAACGGAAGCCTGAATCGCCCCGCGCTTACCAGAGACCAGAGCAAAGAGTCCTCGGGACGTTGGGGCAGATTCACTTCAGACTTGCGCATCAGATACAAGGTTTCCGAAACGACATATCAATCAGCGCGACAAGCCAGCCTGCTTCTGACACAGGCTGGCTGCAACGTTAACTTGCCAGCATCTGGCGGGCCCGCAGCGCAGTGTACAAGCCATGCTTGCGCGCCAGAAGCTCAGCTGGTGAGCCGTCTTCGACGATCCTGCCGCCATCAAAGACCAAGATGCGGTCCATCCTTTCCACGGTTGCCAAGCGGTGCGCGATCACCAAGGTCGTGCGGCCTTCCATGAGACGTTCTGCGGCTTCTGCGACCTTTGCCTCAGCCTCTGAGTCCAGCGATGATGTCGCTTCATCCATGATCAGCACGGGGGCTTCGGACAGAAACGCCCGGGCGATGGCGACCCGCTGGCGTTCACCGCCCGAGAGTTTCACCCCTCGCTCACCCACGATGGTGCCGAACCCCTTGGGCAACCGGCCGATGAAATCAGCGGCACCAGCACGCCGGGCGGCCTCCAGGATTTCATCCATCGTGGCACCCGGACGCGCATAGGCAATATTATCGGCAAGCGACCGATGGAACAGCACCGGGTCCTGCGGAACCAGCGCAATATGTTCGCGCAGGTTTTGCAAAGGCACGCGCTGCAGGTCGACACCGCCAAGGGTGATCGTGCCGCCGTTGATCTCATGAATTCGCTGGATCAGCTTGACGAAGGTTGTCTTGCCTGACCCGGAGCGACCGACCAGACCGACTTTCTGACCCGACGGGATGGCGACATGCAGATCGGTAAACAGCGGTGTCGCCGCGCCCGCATAGCCATAGTGGACTTGATCGAAGGCCAAAGCTGCCGCGCGCGGTGGCAAGGCTGCTTCCGGGCCTTTTGCGACCGATTGCTCTGCCTTGGCTGCCATGAGTTCGACCAGTTCTTCGGCATCGTTCACAGCCTGCTGCAGGCTGCGCACATGGTTGCCCATCTGGCGCAGATAGCCGTCCAACATGCCGAGCGCAGAGACGACGAAAGCAATCTCGCCCGCATTGGCCAGCCCGCGAGTATAGGCCAGCAGCGCCCCACCAAGCACAGCCGCCCGCAGCCCCCAGATTGTGACATCCTGAGATAGACCAGACCATGTACCCCGCCGCCATGTGCGCCGGGTGCGATGCGCCCATTTGGAAAGGACCAGGTCGAGCCGCGCGTCTTCGCGCGCTTCGCCGGCATGGGCGCGGACAACAGAGTTCGAGGTGATCGCATCAGCCAAGGCACCCGACACACGACTGTCCTGCGCATTCGCCAGCCTTGCCGCAGGTGCCACCCAGAACAAGGTCAGGGTCAGAGACAGCCCCAGAAAGACAACAGCCCCAAGACCGGCGACAAGCCCCACCTCCCAGCGGAAGGCGGTCAGCGTGCCGATCGTGCCGAGCAGGATCAGGCCAGAAGGCAGCAGCGCCAGAAACAGCACATCGCCCATGTCATCCAAGGCCCAGGCACCCCGCGTGATCTTGCGCACGGTGGACCCGGCAAAGGCATTCGCATGCCAATCTGCAGGCAGGCGTTGCACATGGGCAAAGGCTTCCGCCTCGGCGGTGCGCATGGTGGGAATGGTCAGTGCGATGATAGAAAAGTAGCTCAGGATCTTGGCGGCAATCGACACAACTCCGGCAACGAGCAGAGCTGCAAAGGCGGCCCAAGGCGTTTGCCCACCGGCGACAGCATCGACAAGCCGGCCCGTGACAACCGGCACCGCGATGTCGGCTGCCGTCGAGATCAAAACCAGCAACAGGATTGTCAGGACCGTGCCGCGCCTGCGCAGCCACAACCCAAAAGTGAATGAGAAAACACGCGCGAAGGCGCCGTTGGTGGATATTAATGACATGGATAACTCACAGCCTGTTCAGCTATGCCTTGCGAAGAAACTTAGGGGGAGGTCCACAGCGGGGACAAACTGACCTGACGAACTGGCGAAAACCGCCTCAGCGTGTCAGGTGAAGGACGCATCAGATCGGTTGCGTCCCGGGAGGAAGCGATAAGCGATAGTCATATGCATCCTCCTAACAAGGTGTGTCATCAATGTCGGGGTAGCGTTGAACTTTGGTTCAGTCAAGCACAACTTACGCGAATGTTGCGTCATGATCGACCCGCCGCAGATGCCCAGGTCGATTAAGAATGCTTTTAACGGCGCGATCTCTCTCTAAACACAGGTCACCGCGTTCCGATGAAACCACCGACCAGAGGCGCGGTATCATTCGGTGCCGAAATCGTGCCGGTGACGAACCCATAGGCCGCTTCGTGGTCGGGCCCCATGAAATACCCCTGCATCGTCCCATCGACATTGATCGCGACGACATCAGAGGAAACATCGCCCGTCAGCGGCGCAGAGAAAGTCGGCTCGTTGTTGGCCGGAATTGTCGTGCGGTCAATCTGGCCGGCCCCGATCGTGAGAATGCCTTGATATCTTGTTTCTTGAGAATCGACCAGATTGCGGACGTTACCTGACAGGCTGTCAGTGCTGAAGTCGACATTCAACTGCATCTGCCCAGCAATGCTGAAACTGTCGTTTTGGGTTTGCAGATGCATACCCCCCGCATAGACAGTTGATCCGCTGACCGGCAAAGTCAGAGGATCGTTGATGCTTTGAAGGTCATAAATCGCGGCCATCGCCAAAGTCTGGTCCTCAAGCTCAACAAAGCTCGGCGGCGGGAGATCGGGGGCGGGGGTCGGAGGTGGCACATCGGGACCGCTGCCAGACCCGCCTCCGCCACATGCGGCCAGCAATGCTGTCGCACCGGCAGAAACAACCAATTTTGAGATCCGCTTATTCATGTCCAACCCTTCAATTTTTTCTAGTATCCGCTTTTTGATTGCCGTGTCCTGCCGTGCAGGAGAACTACCATATGGTAGCAAAAGCTGAGGGTTCTCAGGTGTTTGCGACATTCTGATTTGCGGCAAAAATACAATTAAATTAAATGGTTAACGATATGGGCCGCACTCAACTGACGGGCCAGTATAGGGAAATCCATAGGCTGTCGCAGGGCGTGGCATCTTCCAATGAAGCAGCGTCCATGCCCGAACGCTGCGCAATCCATTGCATCGCCGCGTGCTTGAACCGATAACGGCAACGGCATCTTTTTTGTGCCGTGACTGGGGAAAATCCATGCCTAAATCCGCGTTTTTCTTTCGTTTGCAGCGGTTGCTGTCGGAAATCTGGATCAAGGTCACAGTTTATTCGCTGCTCGCAGTCGCAACGGCATTGGCTGCTGTTTTGTTTCGCGGCTTCATCCCGGAATCGCTGGAAGCCGATCTGGGCGCGGATGCTGTTGAAACGGTACTCGACATCATCGCCACGTCGATGCTGACGGTGGCCACGTTTTCGCTCGGCATTATGGCCAGTGCGATTTCCAGCGCGGCCAATGGGGCGACACCGCGTGCCACAGCGCTGCTATTGGAAGACGGCGTATCGCAGAATGCGCTGGCGACGTTCCTCGGCGCGTTCAGCTTTTCGCTGGTCGGCATCATCGCCCTGCAGATCGGAATTTACGAACAGGGTGGGCGGATCATCCTGCTGGCGGTCACGATTGGCGTAATCTTCCTGATCTATGTCGCCTTTATCCGATGGGTCAATCTGCTGCGCAGCTTTGGCCGGATCCCGGATACGCTGACGCGGATCGAAAATTCTGCCGAAGACGCGCTAAAGCAGCGGTTGGATCATCCATTTCTGGATTGCCACCCGCTCGACCTATCAAAAGTTGATCGCAGCGGTATGATCTCTTTGCATGCGGAACGGGTGGGGTTTGTCCAGAATATCGATGTCGGAGAATTGCAAAAATACGCCGCAGCGCTGGATATCGATATCTACGTTGATCGCGTTCCGGGGCAATTCGCCTCAGCCAGCCATCCGCTTGCCTATGTCCGCGTCAAGGCGTCTGACCCTGATCACGCGGCGCTGCGCAAGCTGATGCTTTGTTTCACCATCGGGCCGGAACGGACCATTCAGCAGGATCCGCAATTCGGCATGATCATGCTGTCCGAAACGGCAGCGCGGGCGCTGTCGCCGGCGGTCAACGACCCCGGCACGGCGATTGACGTCTTACGCCGCGCCCTGCGGGTGCTATTGTGCTGGGAAGACAGTGCCACGCCACAGGTCGTGCATGATCGTATCTGGGTGCCCGGCTTGCAGGCCGATGATTTTCTGCGCGACCTGATCCGCCCGATCGCCCGCGACGGGGCGGCTTTTGTCGAAGTGCAGCATGTGCTGCAATCGGTGCTTTATGATCTGGCCCGATCTCGCCGTGATGTGTTTGCGCGCGCAGCGCTTCACCAGTCGCGCGAGGCGTTGGAACGGGCAGAGGCGCATCTGACGCTGCAATCGGAAAAGGATGAAATCCGCGCCATCGCCCGCAAAGTCTCAGCGGCGGTCACCGGCGACGAACCGCCCGCCGTGGTCTGACAACGGGCGGCGCGGGTTAGTCGGCCAGATGCGAATAGACGATGACAAAATGCCGTCGCTTCAAGCTACAAATGGCCCACACCCGCTGCAAAATAGCATCGGGTGTTGGGTTTGCACATCTCTTGTGAAACGGGGTAGGTTTGTGCCACGCTGAGACCGACCGCAGGGAATTGGATTACCTCCCCAGGGCGTTCTACTAAAGATTGTTCCGGAGAAATTAACCACTAAGCAGATAAAAGGTTCGCGAATTTGCGCCAGCTTGGGATCTGTTCTGCCATGACACGGACCGCGACCAGCATCGGCACGGCGATGACCATCCCCATGAATGACCACATCCATGCCCAGAATGCGATACACAGCACCACCAGCGCGGTATTCATCTGCAAGCGGCGCGCCAGCATCGCGGGTGTGACCAGCTGGCCTTCAATCGCGGTCAGCAGCAGAAAGGCCCCAGCGACCAAAGCGACGTCGAACAACGTGTCGAACCACAGCAACGCGACAGCGGCGGACAGGGCCACACCCATCACAGCCCCGATGAAGGGGATGAAATTCAGCACGAAGGCCAGCACCGCAAACAGCAATGGCACCGGCATCCCCAACCACCACATTGTCAGCCCGACACAGACGCCAAGGCCCGCATTGATCAAGGTCACTGTGCCAAGATAGCCACCCAGCTTTTGTTCGACCTCACGCAGCGCGGCCAGCGCCGTGCGTTTGTCGCTGAAGCCATCAAAGCTCTGGATTGTCTTGAGATAAATGACGTCACTGGACGACAGCAGAAAAAACAACAAGATGATGGCAAAGAACAATTGCGCAACAACGGCAGGCGCCTCTGACAGATAAAGCAGCACACTGCCGGCAGTGCTCAGCAACATATCGCTTTCCATCATTTCGCCGTCGCTTTCACTGTCCGCCCCAGCGGCACTGCGCAAGTCGGGCATTTCGGTGGTCGCGCTGCTTCGGAAACTATCACCAGCGGCAACCATCACGTCGCGCGCGGCTTCTAGGCGCAGGGCGATGTCGCTCATGATATCAGGCAGGTTCTGCGCTACTTCGACAACCGGTCCGCTGAGCAGGAAAAAGATCGCGCCGATCCCGATCAGCAGGCTAGAGACAAGTGCAAAAGCGGCGAGATGACTATTGATCCCAAAGCGTTGCATGCGGCGCTGCAACGGCATGAAGACAAAAAACAACAAGACCGCCAGCACCACGGGTACCAGAAACTGTTTGGCGTAATGGATGGCACCCAAGCTGAGAATAATCAGAATGCCCGTCAACGCCGGCGCGATCAGTACATTCGCAGAGGCAAAAGGTTCGGCGCGCCGAGGCGCGCTTTCAACGGGCGGGAGGTCAGACAAATTATTTTCCAGTCAAATCGAGGGACGACTTCCTTAACCTTGCGCAGGGCAAAAAGTTCCCGCTTCCCGCAAAAAAACGGTCGCGACGGCGCAGCATCAGCAAGAACCTGCCAGTCATTGAGCGTCAGTCCAAAAAATGGCCGGAATCCAGCAACTTCACCCAGCGTCAGATAATAATAGCAGTTGAACTTCCCTGCGGCTGAAACAATCATAAGTGAACATCAGATCTGTTTACGAGGGTTCATCGAAGTTGCGTGATAACGCTGATAAGCCCTCGGCCACGGGACCGATGATGGCGACCGATGCGCAACAGGCGGGCGATCAATTCGCGCGTCTTCGCCGGCTTGTGAACCTGTCACCTGCGGCGATTGTTGAGGTCGACGCATCCGGTGCGATCAGCTTTACCAACCCGCGCTGGCAAGACCTGCGCGGCACGGATGGCGACTGGGGCACAGCCCAGCTTTTGGCTGATATCGTCGCACCTGCCAGCGCCGAAAGCTACGATGCTGCGATGGCGGCGCTTGCGGCAGGCACACCCCATATCGCGACCGAACTCGCCTTTTGCCGCGCCGACAATACCGCATTTCATGTCAGCGGATCGCTTGCCGCCCTTTACGATGCCGAGGGGAATTATGCCGGGACGACAGGTATCTTTATCGACATCACCGAACGGGTGATTGCCGAAAGGAAACTCCGCGCGAGCGAAGCCCGACTGCGTCAGATCCTTGACAATACCGTCGCGCTGATCGGCGTGATGCAACCTGATGGCACGCTGATCGAAGCCAATAAACCAGCTTTGGCGGTAGCCGGGCTGAGCCGTGCGGATGTGGTGGGCAAGAAATTCTGGGATTGCTTCTGGTGGTCCTATGATCCTGCCATCATGGCAGAACTTCAGTCTGCCATCGCTTTGGCGGCCACAGGCCAGCAGCAGCGCTATGATACGGCAGTACGGATCGAAGATGGCACTTTGATGCCGCTTGATTTCATGCTGTCGCCGGTATTTGACGACGACGGCAATGTCGAACTGCTGGTGCCATCCGGCCTTGATATTTCCGACCGCAAACGCAGCGAGGGACAGCTTGCCTTTGTGATGCGCGAGGTCAATCACAGGTCCAAGAATATGCTGGCAGTGGTACAATCCATTCTGCGCCAGATGCGACCCAATGATGTTGACCAGTTCGTGCGTGATTTCGGCGCACGGTTGCGGGCTTTGGCGAATGGTCAGGATCTGCTGGTCAATTCTTCTGACGACAGTCCCGAATTGGCCGCTTTGGTGCAAACCCAACTGACCTATTTCGCTCAGCTCAGCGGTATCCGTCTGCGTGTGTCTGGCCCCGCGATGCGCATTTCATCCGAAGTCGCGCAAAGCCTTGGAATGGCGATTTATGAACTGGCGACGAATGCCGGGAAATATGGTGCCTTGTCCAATACGACCGGACAGATCGATATATCCTGGCAAATCGAGAACGGCATGTTTTCCCTCACATGGCAAGAAAGCGGCGGGCCAGACGTTGTCCCACCTATTAGCAAAGGTTTCGGTACTGTGGTGCTGGAAGACATGCTGACCATGGCGCTGGGTGCCACTACGCAAATCAGCTATCTGCCATCGGGCGTAGTCTGGACGTTACAATGCCCGGTTGAAGCGATGCTGGCGCATGAGCCGCAAAAAGAATAGCGGCGGCCCCATAGTAACGTGGCCGGGCCTATCAAAGGCCCGGCCACGTTATCTATTTTAGACGCCGTTCTTGCGCAGCAAGGCTGTAATTTCTGCCATCTGATCGGTCAGCATTGCATTCGCTTCGATCGTCTGGCCGACATCGCGGGCCTCGGCGTAGGTTTCAAGAACTTGCTCTTCGCCTTCCGCGACCCGGTCCATGACATCGCGGTCGACATCTTCAAACCACGACCGGGCCTCGATCACGGCACGGTTGATTGTGCCGAAGAACGACCCGTCATCATCCGGCACACGCCCGGCCTGCGCCAAGTAGGCGGCCAGCACACCTTCATGACGGCTGTGCATCGTCAGGAATTCCTGCGCGGCGGGTTTGAACGACGGCTCTGCTTTTTCGACCAGCTTGTCAAAACCGCTGATCGTGTCGAGCACGCTGGTATAAACCTTCGCGATCAGGTCAAGCCGTTCGTCATGCGGCTCCGGCTGTGGACCTGCAGGACGCAGGGCGCTGTCATCAGCGGCTTGCGGTTGGAGGTTTTTGAACTCAGTGGGATGCATCGCAATGCTCCTTCAATAGCGGCCTGTCAGACCGGTGGCTGGCCACGGACCGCACGGGCGACCATCGCCACGACGAACAGGACCAAGAAAACAATGAACAGAATCTGCGCAATCGACGATGCGGCACCGGCAATGCCAGAAAAGCCAAGTGCCGCTGCAATCAGCGCCACGATCAGAAATGTTAAAGCCCATCCAAGCATGATATTTCCTTTCAATTTGAGCGTTGCAAAGCAACTATTGGTTTAGAAACCACCAAGGGCGGCAAAGGTTCCGGGACAGCGGCGAGGGCAAAGAAAAACCCGCGCAGGGCGCGGGTTTTCAAGCACTACAAAATATCTTTGCTATCAGGCGTTTAGCGTCTGAGTGGATGCAAAGAACATAGCCTGCGACACGGCAGAGCGGACCTGTTCTTCGTCAAAGGGCTTGGGGATCAGGAACGCCGGTTCCGGTTTTTCACCCGTCAACAGCCGCTCCGGATAGGCGGTGATGAAAATCACCGGGGTGTCAGGATATTCGCGCAGCAGTTCGACCACGGCATCCACGCCCGACGAATTATCGGCCAGATGAATATCGGCCAGGATCAGATCGGGGCGTTCGCGGGCACCCAGTGCCACCGCTTCGGTATGGGTACGGGCGATACCCGTCACGTCGTGGCCCATTTCGGTGACGATGCTTTTGATGTCCAGAGCGATCAGTGGCTCGTCTTCGATGATCTGGATGCGGCCCTGCACGGATTTGGACATTTCGCGATAGGCAATCGCCAGCAATTCACGTGCTTCATCTTCGCTGACCATGATGATCTGCGCGATATCGTCATATGAAAACTCTTCCAAGGCACGCAGCAAAAGTGTTTCGCGTGTGTTGGGCGTCAGGCCAGCAAGCAATTTTTGTGCACGCGCCTCGATCCCGTCGACGGCATCGGCGGCGACAGGTGCGCCGGTGGTCTGCCACACCGAATGGAACGCTTTGAACAAAGCAAGTTTGGGCGAAATGCCCGTATCAAGCAGCGCACGATCTTCCAAAATAGCCTCAAGTGTGGCGGCGGCATAGCGGTCGCCGGTTTGCTGTGACCCGGTCAACGCACGCGCGTAGCGGCGCAGAAACGGCAGCTCTTTTGCGACCTGTAAAGACATCGACATCTCTTCTCCCAATACGGCTTGCATAGTGTTTTTCTTCTCCACCGTTACATTGTTTGTGATCCGCGAAAGGTCAAAGAAAATCTTTGCTGATCGGGAACCTAACGCGATCCGCTGCGTTTAGTTCCCTGATGGAAAAGTATTCTCTGATGTTGCGCAGGCAAATGGGACACAGCATGATAGAACGATGAGAGTAGGTTGATATGACGATGAATGGTGAAAATGAACAGCGCAGAAACAGAGTGCCACGTGAGGTCGCGCGCCAGATTGATGAGAACCTCAAGCGGCTTTACGCCGATCAGGCCTCTGATTCTTTGCCTGAAAGCCTGACGCAATTGCTTGATGCCTTGCGCCAGAAAGAAGCAAAGTCGCGATAAAAACCGGCGTCGCGCGGGCGACAGCCGAGAGGATGTTAGCACAGCGTGCCCAAGCAGATTTTCAGCAATAGACTGGCCGCGCGGCTTGCGGTAATCCTGACGCTGGCTATTGTGCCGCTCGGGTCACTCGCCCTGTATTCTGAATATTCCAGTTGGAATACCCAAGCCGAGGCCAATGAATCACAATTGATCGCCCGGACCGTCGATGCGACGACGGGGCAGCGCGCGCTACTTGCCAGTGTTTCCCAGGAATCGGCCTCTTTGGCACCGCGTGTAGTTGATCGGTTGGGCGATCCAGAGGCCTGCTCTGCCTTCCTTGCGGACTACGTCAGCGCATCGAGCTTTTTCGCCTTTGCCGGGTTCATAAATGTCGATGGCATGTTGGTCTGCGCGTCCGAAGGCAGTGGCGCTGATTTGGGCGACAGTGAAAATTTCGCGCTGAGCATGAGCCAGACACAAACCAATTTTAGATTTCAGGAATCCGGTCGGGTGACCGGCCTGCCGGTCGTTTTGGTCAACCGGCCAGTCTTTGACGGCGACGAACTACTGGGTCTTCTGACCATTTCGGTAACGCGCGCCACGCTGGATCTGATCGCCACCCGGCCAAACCCGAGCACAGACCCCAAGATCGTGTATCTGGTGAACAGCCGCGGCAACACGCTGACTTATTCCAACGATCCCGCTGCCGCTGATTTGTTGCCGTCCGAGACGGAATTGCAGCAGCTGATCGCCCAAGGCGACGGCTTGTTTAACGGGACCAGCCTGAACGGGAATGACCGCGTGTTCACCATCGCCACGCTGATGCCCGGCCAGCTTTTTGCTTTGGGCAGTTGGTCACCGGACAATGTCAGGGCTCTGCTGCGCCCTGATTACACGCGGCTGCTCTTGCCGGTCGCGATGTGGATCGCTTCGGTCGGGGTGCTGATGCTGTCGATCCACTACATGGTCGTCCGCCACCTGCGGCAGCTAAACGCGCAACTGCGCCGCTTTGCCTTGGGCGATCGCAGTGATTTTGCGCGCCTGCCCTCAGACGCACCGACCGAGTTGCGCGAGATCGACTCGACCTTTTCCAAGATGGCCCGCCTGATCCGGCGTGATGAGGACGAACTGGAAGAGGCATTGCGCGAAAAGACCGTGCTGCTGATGGAGGTCCATCACCGGGTCAAAAACAATCTGCAACTGATTGCCTCTATCCTGAATCTGCAAATGCGCCGCATGACCGACCCCGAGGCGCGCGCAATCCTCAAAGGAGTGCAGGCACGGGTGCGGGCGTTGGCGTCGATCCACCGCGCGCTTTACGAAGAGACCCGCGTGTCGGATATTGATGCAACAGCGTTTCTGCAAAGCATCCTGCAAGACACGTTGGCCATGGCAGGTGCTGATCGCAACAAGCTGGTTATCGAGACGCAGTTTCAACCCGTCGCCTTACCCGCAGACAAGATCATCCCCGCCGCGATGTTGTTTGCAGAGGCACTGACCAACGCGCTCAAATACGCGACCGTAGCTGACGGGGATGAATCCCCGCGCATTGTTGCAAGCATCAGCGCCAAGGATGGAGCGGTTGAATTGCGGGTGCGTAATTCCTTGGCACAACAGGGCGTGCAAGAGACCGAAAAAGGTTTGGGGAGCGAATTGATGACCGCATTTGCCTTGCAGATCGGCGCGCAGCTTGATGTTGGCCCAGTTGATGATGAGGCGGGACCGGGCTGGGAGATCCGGCTGCGCGTCGATGATGCCGGGATGAATCCCGGCACTCCCCCATCAGGGCCGCAATCTGCCCCAGTCACGAGGTGACGCCATGACAAAGTCAAAAAACGAACTGATTGACCCGGTAGAGGAGCATCGCGCGCTGCATACCACCGAATCCCGCATCGCCGTTGCGGGGCATCCGCTGCATGCCATGTTGGTGGCCTTTCCGATTGCGTTGACGATGTCGGTGCTGGGTGCCGATTTGCTGTACTGGTGGACGGGCGATGCATTCTGGGCGCGCGCGGCCGGTTGGGCCGCCTTTGGCGCATTCCTGATCGGCGTGGTCGCGGGCATCACCGGCACGGTCGAGTTGCTGGCGGTGCAGGGAATCCGCAACCGGTCAGCCAGTTGGACCCATTTTATCCTGGCGGTTATGTTGTTGTCGCTTCTGGGCATGAACTGGGCCTGGCGTATCGGGGATTACGAGGCTGCTGTCCTGCCCCTGGGTCTGATGATGTCGGTCGTGGCGGCGGGGTTTACTGCAGTGACAGGCTGGCACGGTGGCAAGCTGGTGTTCGATTATCAGATCGGCACCAAGCGGCCTGACTAATTCAGGCAGCGTGGGAACAATCCCGATCTTTGCGATGTTGAGTGGCCATGAACGACAATTCAGCCGACATCGCAAAGGCGCACCAACCCACTCATGACAAACCGCAGGCCGTGATCGCCCATGGGACGGTGATCATTCTGATCGCTGTCGCGGCTGTCGTCGCCCCTTTTGCCGTCATATTGACCGGCGCGCGCCCGCCGTCTGGCGGGCCGATCTGGGATTTCAGCATGGGGTTGGGCTTTGGCGCGCTGGCTTTACTGGCGCTGCAATTCTTCATGACAGGCCGCCTGCGCTGGATCACCCATCCTTTCGGGGCTGACATCGTCTATCTCGCGCATCGCTACCTGAGTTGGGGGGCGATCTTGTTGATGATGGGTCATTTTGCACTTCTTTATGTCTTTCACGAGCCCGCGCTTGGCGTGTTGAACCCGCTTGAGGCGCGGTGGGAACTGACATCGGCCCGCCTTGCCATGATCTGCTTTCTGGCGCTGATCATGACATCGGAATTTCGCAAACGTCTGCATCTGCGCCATGAATGGTGGCGCGCCCTGCATCTGACGCTGGCCGTGGTCGGGATGATTGCCGCCATTGCGCATGTGCTGGGTGTCGGCAATCTGACCGATACGCAAGGTAAACGAGCGCTGTGGTTGGGGGTGACCGCCGGGTTCATGGGCATACTGGTCTATACGCACATCCTGCGTCCTGGTTTTCAGGCCCGCAACCCATGGCGCGTGGTCGCCAATACCGAACAGCGCGGCGGTGTGCATACGCTTGAACTTGCCCCGGAAGGGCGCGGTCTGCACCACTGGAAACCCGGCCAGTTTGCCTGGCTGAAGGTGGAAAGATCGCCCTATTCGCTGATTGAACATCCTTTCACGATCTCGACCGCACCCGAAAAAGGCCCGAATATCGCATTTTCGATCAAACCTTTGGGTGATCACAGCAGCGCATTGGCCAAGACGCCGGTGGGCGCGCGGGCCTATGTTGATGGCCCCTATGGCGCATTTTCCATCGACCGGCTGGCCGAGGCCGAAGGCATCGTCATGATTGCTGGCGGTGTCGGGATCACGCCGATCATCGCCAACCTGCATGCATTGGACGCACGCGGCGACCAACGCCCGGTGATCCTGCTTTACGGAAATCCGACTTGGGAAGAGATCAGCTTTCGCGAAGAACTGGAAGCGATGCAGGCAAAGCTGGACCTGACAGTGGTGCATGTGCTGGATGATCCACCAGACCTTTGGGACGGCGAGACCGGCAAGATCGATGATGAAACGCTGGCCCGGCAATTGCCTGATCACACGCGCGACTGGCCCCATCTCTTATGTGGACCCGGCCCGATGATCGCAGCGCTGACCGCCAGTCTGAAAGAAATGGGCGTCGCCGACAGCCATATCGATTATGAAATTTTTGAACTGGTCTGATGATGCGCCCGAAACTTGCCCTGATCCTTGCTGTTTCCCTCACGTTACTTGCGGCTTTGCTCGCGCTGGGTTTGGCCTACATCCTTTCCTGACCAAGTTTTCCTGGAAGGACGATTATGAATATTCGCGCAACAACCCTGCTTGACCAGTTCATGGACCAGATCACGCCCCGCCACGCGGGCGAGGATGAATTCCTTCAAGCCGTCAAAGAGGTCGCAGGTGACGTGCTGACCATCGAGAAAGCGAGCAGCGCCTTTACCGCCGCCCGCGTGCTGGAGCGTCTGTGTGAGGCGGACCGGATCATCAGTTTCCGCATCACTTGGCGTGATGATTCAGGCGATGTGCAGATTAACCGCGGCTGGCGCGTGCAGCATTCAAACCTGCTTGGCCCCTACAAAGGCGGGCTGCGCTGGGTGCCGGGCCTGAAACCATCGGTGCTGAAATTTCTGGCCTTTGAACAGGCGTTCAAGAATGCGCTGACCGGCCTGCCCCTGGGTGCGGCCAAAGGTGGCGCTGACTTTGATCCCACGGGCCGGTCACAGGGCGAAATCGAACGTTTCGTGCTGGCCTTTATGGCGGAACTATCAGCGCATATTGGCCCTGATCGTGACGTACCTGCCGGTGATATCGGCGTCAGCGGTGTGGAAATCGGGCTGATGCAGCGGGCCTATATGCAATACGCCCGGCATTGGGGCGGTGCCATGACCGGCAAACCCTTGTCGCTGGGTGGCAGCGATATCCGGGCAGAGGCGACAGGCTATGGCCTGATCTATTTCACAGCGGCGATGCTGGCCGAGCAAGGCAAAGAGCTGGACGGTCAACGCATCGCATTGTCAGGGCGCGGAAATGTGTCCAGCCATGCGGCACAAAAGGCGATCCGGATGGGGGCAAAGGTGATCACTTTGTCAGGCCGTGCCGGAACCTGGCACGCACCGGATGGATTTACCGCAGATGCGCTTGATTGGGTGCTGAACAGCGCAGGTGACAAAGCGTTGACCCCAGCAAAGGATCTTGGCGTGACCTTCATTGAAAACGCCCGCCCTTGGGGACTGGAACCCGATATCGCCCTGCCATGCGCCACCCAGAACGAGTTGGAACTGGAAGATGCCAAAGCCTTGGTCGACAGCGGTTGCCGCTTTCTGGCCGAAGGCGCAAATATGCCCCTGACCGCACAGGCCGAGGCGCATCTGGACAAAGCAGGTGTCACACAAGCGCCCGGCAAGGCCGCGAATGCCGGGGGCGTCGCGGTATCCGGTCTGGAGATGCAACAAAACGCCGGGTTTCAACGGTGGTCGCCCGAACGTGTCGATAGCGCATTGCAGGATATCATGTGCGATATCCACGCAAGACTGAAAGCAGAGCGAAGCAGTTGCTGCAATGAAACTGGCCAGATCGACTACCGCCGGGCCGCCAATGTCGCCGCCTATCGCAAGCTGGCACAGGCAGTTGTTGATGGTGGTGCAATCTGACCGCATGCTTTGCCGGGAACAAAATTGCGGTCGGGGCGTTGGCTCGGTAACAGTAAAGATAGGATAATGGTACAATGGCAGATTACACAGGTTTACTCGGTCTCATCCACCTCGCGCTGGTCGTCTGGGCGGCGGTTTCAATAATTGGCTCGACCGCCACGCAGGGCTATAAGGTGATGTGGATCTTGCTCGTGCTGGTGTTCCCGGTGGTCGGCCTGATCATCTGGTTCCTTGCAGGACCCAAGAAGGCCTGACACTTATTAACGATCAGATACTTCGTCATGCCGGCATCAAAAGCCCCGACAGATCTGTCGGGGCTTTTGCTATTCTGAGTATTTGAAGTTTTTTGATCTAATTTATAATTACCCGACGGCAAGTATATTTTCCGGAACCGATTTCCTAATTCGACGTTTCACTATCAGAGAGGCTGAAAAGCCTGATGATATATAGGAGATTATGATGAAAAAGCTTATGCTGACGACCGCACTTGTTGCTGCGACATCGATGGGCGCTTTTGCACAGACCGAAGCGACCACACCAGCTGCAGATGCTGAAATGGCCGACACGGGCGCGAATGTACCTGCGTTTCTGGTGACCAACTTCACCGGCAAAAGCCTGAATACCTTCGACTCCGAAGAAGCACGGACGCTGGGCGAAACAGGCGCGACTGACGAAAGCGTGCGCTGGGAGAGCTCTGAAACATTCGCTGCCGGTCGCGACACTTGGGAAAATGTCGGCAACATCGATGACGTTGTCCTGACACAAGACGGTGAACTGCGCGGTGTGCTGGTCGATGTCGGTGGTTTCCTGGGCATTGGTGCACGCACAGTGATGGTTGATCTTGATGATCTCTATTTCGTCGCTGATGAAACTGCAGCCGAAGATCTGAGCGACTTTTCAGTTGTGGCCACGATGACTCGTGAAGAGCTGGAAAGCTTGCCGGAATGGGATGAAGCACAGCTGACCACTGGTTTTGCTGCGACTGGCTACAACGATGCTACCGTGCAGCCATCGGACGATGCTGCAATGACACCGATGGATGACACTGCCGCTACGCCAGCAGATCCTGCCGTGGCACCAGCCGATGGCACCGCGATGGACACCACCGGTGATGATGCGATGGAAGGCTATGCAGCGATCCCAGTTGAAGAACTGACTGCAGAACAGCTTTTGGGCGCCAATGCCTATGACGCTGCTGGTGACAACATCGCAACGGTCGATGATCTGGTGTTGGGTGACGATGGCGAAATCACCCATGCGGTGATGGATGTCGGTGGCTTCCTGGGCCTCGGGTCCTACACCGTCGCCCTCGACATCAACGAAGTTGAAGTGATGTGGAACGCTGAAAGCGATGACGTGCGTGTGCAAGTGAACGCGACACAGGAACAGCTGGAAGCAATGCCTGAACACGAAGGCTAATTCTTTGAACGAACAGAATGAAGGCCCGCCATCAGGCGGGCCTTTTTCAATTCAGCCCACTGTTACTTTTTCGGGAACAATTTATGTGATCACGCGTTTATTACTCAGATACAGATAAAAATGCTTGATCATGAAAGGAAATGAAAATGCGTGGCATTCTTCTTTGGCTTATCGGGATTCCGATCCCTATCATTATTCTTTTGTTCCTGTTCGGTATTTTCTGAACATCGATTGTTATCAGGAAGGGCGCTGACCTCAGGTCTTGCGCCTTTTTCTTGTGCGCGCATGTCAAAAAATCTGGTCGCCGTGGAACCAACCGCGGGGTGCATGCGTTGAGGCGTTAGCTGTGGACGGTGCTATGCAAAATCAGATGCCTTATTGTGGCCCCGCGCCAAACCCTGCCGACTGGCTTGGGGCATGGAACCTTGACCCGTTCCTGATCACCGCTTTGGTGATCATTTTTGTCTCCGGTGCGCTGCTGCTGCGCGGCAGCGACAGAAAACGGCAAAACGCCTTCGCCTTGGCCGGTCTTGCGGCGGTTATCGCATTTGTCTCACCGCTCTGCGCGATGACGGTGGCGTTGTTTTCCGCGCGGACCATTCATCATCTGATCATCTTTGGCGCGCTGGCCCCCGCACTGGCAATCGCGTTTTCGCTGCGCCGCATATCAATGATGCCCGCCTTTGTGGCGCTGTCAGTAGTGTTGTGGCTATGGCATGTGCCAGCAATCTACAGCGCCGCGTGGGAATCGATATCGGTTTACTGGCTGCTCCAGATCGCATTTATCCTGCCTGCTTGGGCCTTCTGGTCTGCGGTCTTGCGTGCCCGTGACCACAGCGTCGTCGTCTGGCTGATCGCCCTTGTCGGGCAGATGGGTCTGCTGGGGGCGCTTTTGACCTTTGCGCAATATCCTTTTTACCTTGAACATCTCGCCCATGCCGAGCGTTTCGGGCTGAGCGCGCTGGAAGACCAGCAGCTTGCCGGGTTGATCATGTGGGTTCCCGGCATGGTGCCAGTCGCGATTGTCGCGGCTTTGCTGGCGTGGCGGCTGTTCCACGAAAGGCTGCACGCATGATCGCCATCATCAAGGCGCTGCATATTTCGGCGCTGACAATATGGTGCGCCGGATTGATCCTGTTGCCGGTCATGATGCAGATCTACGGCCGTCGCGCCGAAATAAAGACGCAGGCAGGTTTCACCGAATTCCGCTGGCTGACGCATTACAGCTATACTGTCGTGGTGTCGCCCGCCGCAGTGATCGCCGTTGCCGCTGGCACCGTCCTGATTTTCGCGGTGGAGGTGCTGGATGTCTGGATGATGGCCAAGCTGGTCGCTGTTGCAGGCATGGTCCTGCTGCATGCATGGCTGGGTCATCTGATCGTGCATTCTGGCGAATTGCGCGGGGCCTATCGGTTACCACCAGCGGGGCTGGCCCTGTTCGGGATCATCCCGCTGATTGGTGTGGTTCTATGGCTGGTGCTGGCAAAGCCCGGACTGCAGGATATCTCGGCCTTATTCCCCGAATTCCTGCAGGAACCGCGCGGCAATCAGATCCCAGCGCAATGGGACCCGCTATGAAGCGCGTCTTTGCCCTTCCAACAGCGCTGCTGGTGGCGGGTTGTGATTCACCCCTATCAACGTTGGCCCCAGCAGGGCCAGTCGCCAGCGATATCGCCTGGCTCTGGGGGGTCATGCTGGTTGGCGCTGGTCTGATCACAGCGCTTGTGATCGTGCTGATCATCCTCGCCTTTCGCCGCCCGTCCGAAACCAATGCGCGTTTCTGGACCCATGGCATGGGGCTGTGGTTTTCGATGATTGTGCTGACGCTTTTGCTCGGCGCTGGCCTTTGGGTCGGGGAACGGATTCAGCCGCGTGATGATGAGGCGGTGATCGTGCGTGCCCATGCGTTCCAATGGGGCTGGGAATTCAGCCATGAAGGGCCGGATGGTGACATGATCGCAAGCAGTGATCTGCTGCATATCCCCGCCGGTCGCCCAGTCGATGTGCTGATCACGGCAGAGGATGTGATCCATTCCTTCTGGGTGCCGAGGCTTGCAGGCAAGATGGACGCGATCCCCGGGCGCACCAACCGCACACGGCTGGTGGCAGATTCACCGGGCGAATATGACGGGCTTTGCGCGGAATTTTGTGGGTTGGATCACGCCTTCATGCGGTTTTCGGTGCAGGCCCATGAAAACTGGCCCCCGGACCTGAGCGAGGCAGCGCAATGAGCGACACAACTTATGCCGCCACCGAAGAGGGTAGCGCCACCGCCGTCGATATTGCACGCAACCCAGCCCAACGCGCCCTGCCCCTGCATCGCGAATTGTCGCGGGTCTGGGCGAATGACAAAGGGCTCTGGGGTCAGATCACCGCCGTCAGCCATACCACGCTGGGGCTGCGGTTCATGGCCACGGCTTTCGTATTCTTTGCCATCGGTGGTATCCTGTCGATGCTGATCCGCGCGCAGCTCGCCACCCATGATGGCGCGTTTCTGGATACCGAGATCTATAACCAGATCTTCACGATGCATGGCAGCATCATGATGTTCCTCTTCGCCATTCCCATGCTGGAAGGATTGGCGATCTGGCTGCTGCCAAAACTGCTCGGCACCCGCGACATGGCCTTTCCCCGGCTGACATCACTTGGCTATTGGTGCTATCTCTTCGGTGGGCTGATCATGCTGACCGCGTTGCTGTTCGGCGTCGCCCCGCGCGATGGCTGGTTCATGTATACGCCGCTATCCAGCGCAGCCCATAGCCCCGGCATCAATGCCGATGTCTGGTTGCTGGGCGTGACTTTTGTCGAGATTTCCGCGATCGCCGCCGCCGTCGAAATCACCGTGACCATTCTGCGACAGCGCGCACCGGGGATGAAGCTCACGCAAATGCCCCTGTTCGCGTGGTATATGCTGGGGACCAGCGCGATGATGCTGGTAGGCTTTCCACCACTGATCGCGGGATCGATCCTGCTGGAACTGGAACGCGCCTTTGACTGGCCGTTTTTCGATATCGCGCGCGGCGGCGATCCACTGCTCTGGCAGCACCTGTTCTGGCTGTTCGGGCATCCGGAGGTTTATATCATCTTTCTGCCCGCTGCCGGTGCGATGTCGATGATCATTCCGGTGATGTGCCGAACGAAAATCCTTGGCTATGGCGCGATTGTTGCCGCCGTGCTCGGCCTCGTCTTCCTCTCATTCGGTCTGTGGGTGCATCATATGTTCACCGTCGGCATCCCACATATGGCGCTGGCGTTCTTTTCTGCGGCCTCGGTTTTGGTCGCGGTGCCGACCGCGGTGCAGGTCTTTGCCTGGATCGGGACGATGTGGAAAGGCCAGCCGCAGCTGCACCTGCCGATGTATCATATCCTTGGTTTCTTTCTGACCTTCGTGATGGGCGGGCTGACCGGGGTGATGCTGGCGATTGTGCCGTTCAACTGGCAGGCGCATGACACCGCCTTTGTCACTGCCCACCTGCATTACGTGCTGATCGGTGGCTTCGTCTTCCCGATGATGGCGGCAGTGACTTATTGGATGCCGCTGATCACCGGCAGATCACGGATCAAGGGGCTGGGTGAGACGGCCTTCTGGGTCATCGTCATCGGCTTTCACGGCACGTTTTTCATCATGCATCTGACCGGGCTATTGGGCATGCCACGCCGGATCGATGTTTATCCTGACAATCCCGAATGGATCTGGCTGAACCTGACCAGTTCGGTGTTCAGCTTTGTGCTGACCATCGGTTTTGCGATGTTCGCGCTGGATCTGCTGCTCCAGATCACCTTGGGCAAACGCGAAAAGCGTGATCCATGGGCTGCACCAACATTGGACTGGGCGATGCCGATGCCGTCGCCGAATTACAATTACGCCTCATTGCCGACACTGCGCCATCTGGACCGACCGGCGCGGGATGTGATCATGCCGCTGGCGCGCGGTGAAGGTGCCCTACCCGGCGCGCCACGTGGCAGACGTGAACTGCTCGTCACCCGCGCCATAGGGGCAGAGCCTGATCATGTGGCAATCCTGCCAGGCAATACCGCCCTGCCGCTGGTTTTGGCGGCGAGCATCTGCGCCTTTGTCCTGCTGATGCTGGCGAGCCTCTATCTTGTTGCTGCCTTTGCCTTGATCCCTGTGGCTGCGTTCATCTGGCTTTGGGGGCGGGGCATGAGCCCGGTCGGCGATTTGTCCCCGGTCGAAATTGCGCCCGGCACCATTCTGCCCGTGCATCACCGTGCCAAACAGAGTTTGGGACAAAGCGGGTTGGTCGCATTGCTGGTCGCGGATGGCACTTTGTTCGGGTCCTTGATCTTTGGTCTGGCGTTTTTGTCGGTGGTCACCCAAGGCCCCGCTGCCGGGATCGCAGGCGCGGAAAATTTCGCAACGCTGGTCGGGATTGGGATCATTGCCGCCCTGCTGGTGATCGCCGCCTGGGCCGCAAGGGGGATGACACGCATGGCCGCGATGATCGGGGTGGCGGTGAACCTTGCTGCTATTCTCGTGCTGATCTGGCTGAAATGGACGCAGATGGATGATCCGACTGGCCACGCGCGCGATGCCTTGCGCGCGGTGGTTGCAGGCTATGTTGCTTTGCATATCATCGTCGCCACAGGCCTTGCCGCTTTTGTCGCCAATCAGCACGCAAGGGGCGAAATAGACCAGGTCACCCGCGGCGCGCATCCGGCATGGCGGGCATGGCAGGGCTTCACCGCCGCGACCGCGCTGCTGGCGATGGTGATCCTGCTGGCGCAGGCTTTCGCATGAGATGGCTCGCCCTCACCCTTGCCGGTCCGATGATCTGGGCCGCTGCCTTCACGCTGGTCTATGGTATGCACGGCGTGCTCTGTGCCGGTGTTGCCGGGCCAGAGGGGTTGAGTTTGACCGCGCGCCTCGTTTTGATTGCAAGCTGGGCGCTGGGTCTTGCAGCCTTCGTGCCGCTGTTCATGGCATTGCGCGAAGGCGATGCTTTGACCGACCGCCTCCCGCGCTATGGTACGTGGATCGGTCTGGTGGCGACGATTTATACGTTGTTTCCAACGGCCATTGCCACAAGCTGCTGATCCGCCTGGCAGGACCAGCACAGGTTTATTGATAGAATCTTTGAAAACGGCCGGGGCGATGGTGCAGCGCCCCGGCCAGATCAGGTCAACGCATCAATGGCGCGCCGGTCAGCGGGTCGATATCCACGTCGACGCTGCGACCGTCGGCGGTGTAATATTCAACCTCCCAGTAACCGTCGTCATCCCAGTCGATCTGATCGATATACTGGATGTCATCGGACTGTTCGACAACAGCGATGATTTCGGACAGCGGCAGCGCATTCGCCGGTGGCGGCGTATCGGCAAAGACAGGTGCTGCGGTGAATGTGGCAAAGAGGGTTGTCGTCAGGATGGTGTTTTTCATAGGCTTTTCTCCTTGGTTGCGCCGGACCAACACGGAGCCCACGAAAAGGTTTCAACTCGAACGCGAATTTCTGCGCCTGTTGGCCTGACAAACGTCATCAGTTTCGCGCGTCTTATCGCGGTCCGGTGACCGGGTCAGAGGTTTTGCGGAAACTGACATTCGCCGCCTGCATCGCCGTCGCGGCAATATCCACCGCTGTCAGCCCGGCCTCGGCATACATCACATCCGGTGCGGCATGGTCGATGAACCGATCCGGCAGCGTCATGGTGCGGATTTGACAACGTCCATCAAGCAGGCCGTCATTCGCCAGATCATGCAGGACCATGGCACCGAAACCGCCCTGCGCGCCCTGTTCCACCGTGACCAGCGCTTTGTGATGGCGCAGCAATTGCCGGATCAGCGCGCGGTCCAGCGGTTTGGCGAAACGCGCGTCGGCGATGGTGACGCTGAGGCCCTGCGCCTCCAGCTGACGGGCGGCTTTACGGCATTCGTCCAAATGCGCGCCAAAGGACAGCAATGCGATGTCGCTGCCTTCTTGCAGGATGCGGCCCTTGCCGATCTCGATGATCTCGCCACGGTCAGGCAGTTCCAGCCCGACACCTTCCCCGCGGGGATAACGAAAGGCGATAGGGCCAGCGTCATAATCCGCAGCAGTGCGGACCATATGCATCAGTTCCAGTTCATCGCCCGCCGCCATCACCACCATATTGGGCAGGGCGGACAGATAGCCGATGTCGAAGGACCCCGCATGGGTCGGCCCATCGGCACCGACCAGCCCCGCGCGGTCAATCGCGAAACGCACCGGCAGGTTCTGCAAAGCGACATCATGGACAATCTGGTCATAGCCGCGTTGCAGGAAGGTCGAGTAGATCGCGCAGAAAGGCTTGAGGCCGCTGGCCGCCATCCCCGCGGCAAAGGTCACGCCATGCTGTTCGGCGATGCCCACATCGAACACGCGGTTCTTGAACCGCTGGCCCATGATGTCAACGCCGGTGCCGTTGGGCATCGCGGCAGTCACGGCAACGATACGCGGGTCATGCTGCGCCTCAACGGTCAGAGCAGTCCCAAAAATCTTGGTATAGCTTGGCGCATTGGGGCGCGATTTGGCCTGTTCGCCGCTGGCCACGTTGAACTTCGCGACACCGTGGTATTTGTCGGCGCTTTGCTCGGCGGGAGCATAGCCTTTGCCCTTTTTCGTGCAGACATGGATCAGCACTGGGCCAGTGGCGCGGGTTTTCGCCGCGCGCAGCACCGGCAGAAGCTGAGACATATCGTGGCCATCAATCGGGCCGATATAGGAAAAGCCAAGGCTTTCGAACAAAGTGCCCGCATTGCCTGATTGCACACCTGTCACCAATTGCCGCGCGCGGCGGGCATGGTCGCGGATCGGGCCGGGCAGGACGGATTCAAACCCTTCGGCCATCTTGTGCAGATCGCCCAAAGGCGAGGCATAGAGGCCAGACAAATATTTCGACATCGCGCCGACAGGGGGCGCAATCGACATCTCGTTGTCATTCAGGATCACGAACAGCCGCCGCCCTTCGGAGCCTGCGTTGTTCATCGCCTCATAGGCCATACCGGCGCTGATCGACCCATCGCCGATCACGGCAATCGCATCGCCGGTTGGCATACCCAGATCACGGCCCACGGTGAACCCGAGTGCGGCGGAAATCGAGGTGCTGGAATGCGCGGCACCGAAAGGGTCAAATTCACTTTCCGCGCGTTTGGTGAAACCGGACAGGCCACCTTCCTGCCGCAGGGTCCGGATACGGTCACGCCTGCCGGTCAGCACCTTATGCGGATAACATTGGTGGCCCACATCAAAGATCAATTTATCGCGCGGCGTGTCGAACACGGCGTGAATGGCAACTGTCAGCTCGACCACACCAAGGGATGATCCCAGATGGCCGCCCGTCTCTGACACGGCGGAAATCACTTCGGTGCGGACATCATCGGCTAGATTGGCAAGGGCCGCATCGCTCATCCGTCGCAAATCGGCGGGGCCAGCGATGGAATCCAGGAACGGGGTATGAGGGCGATGTGTCATGATGCACCTTTGCTATAAAAAAAACGTCGCAAGTGGGGTGACCCGCTTGCGACGCTCATCTCCTGTAGCCAACAGGAAGGGAACTGGAGCTTTGGGCCCCAATGACGGATCGACCAGGGAAGGGTGATCCGACAGCGAAGGATCAGGCAAGGCGTCGCGTTATGCCTGATCCAATGGTGTATTATTCAGCGACGGCAGCGTCAGCCGCAGGTTCCTCAACCGGCGCTGGCCGGTTAATCGGGTCCGGCGCCATCCGGCTTTCTTCGGGCAAGGCCCCGCCGATCAGGGCAAAAGCACCGATAAAGAACCAGATCGCCACCACGACAAGAGCCGCATAACCTGCACCTTTGAGCATCAGAAAGGTGATGTCGGCGGTCAGCCTGCTTTTGCTGTTCATGTCGAGGATGTTGTCGTTTTTCATCATCTCTCTCCTTAATTTACGGGCGCATAGCCGTGGATCTGTGCCCAGACGAACCAATTGTCCACGACGGTGCCCGACAGCAGGATCCCGATCCCGCCAGTCAGCGGAGTGAGAACTGCAAACCACCAGGCCCAGCGGTGGATACCTTCCATCGTGGCGTTAAAGCCCATGGTCCAGCGCCAGAACAAAGCGGCCCGTTCCGATGCCGTGCCACGGTCGACGATCTGTTCGATCTCGCGTTCACCGCCAAAGCGGCTGACTGCAAGGATCGTCGCCCCATGCATGGCAAACAGCAGAGCCGAGCCATAAAGGAAGGCAATCGAAAGCGCGTGGAACGGGTTATAGAACAAGTTGCCATGCGTGATCGAAAACAGGTTGGTCCAGTCAAGATGCGAGAAGATGCCATAAGGGACAGCCTCGCTCCATGATCCCATCAGGATCGGACGGATCAGGTTCAGCACGAAGATCAACCAAAGCAGCGCGGCAAAAGCGTAAGCCACATGCAGACCCATGCCCAGCGCCTTGGCGCGGTTATAGGTGCGCATCCACCAGGCACAGCAGCCAACCAGGAAGAAGAAACTGGCGATCAGCCACCATCCGCCTTCGTCCAGCGGCGCAAAGCCCAGCCCGTAAGACGGCGATGGCGGTTCCAGCGACAGCCAGAACAGATCGCGCAGGAACAGACCAGGACTGTAATCGACCTGCGCCCAGAAATTCATCCCGATGATGAAGAACCATGCCGCAAAGCCGACAACAGCGACCAATCCGTAGGACCCAAGATGGACGGGACCTACCTGTGCGTTACCAAACAAGCCGAACAGGGTCGAGAAACGGGCGCTTTTGGTGCGTTCGCTCATCGTGGTGGCATCTGCCATCACCCCCATTTCGGCGGGGCCCTGTACCTGGACTTGTGTGAAGATATTTTGATATTCAGCCATTTTTCATACCCTCCTACAGGTCTACCCACCAAGGCAGTTCATAGTACCAATCCCACCAGACGATCCATTCTTCGAACCAGATCGTGCCAGAGATGACGATACAGACCGCGCTCCAGAACCCGGCCATCAATGCCAGGAAAAGGCCCAGGCGATGGATGCCCAGTGGACCGACCGAATAGCCGATCAGATCGCGGAAATAGGTGTCTTCATGATCCGGCGATGCGATGGTCTTGGACCCTTTCGACGGATTGACCGCCGACAGAACCAGCGACCCGTGCAAAGCCAAGGCCACAGCCGTGATCCAGAAGAAACTGATCGCGACCATATGCGCTGGGTTGTAGTGGAAGTTGCCGTAAGCATAGCCCACGTTATTCACCCAATCGAGGTGGCTGAAAATCCCGTAAGGAAATCCGTAACCCCAGGCACCCATCAAGGCCGGGCGAATGATGACCAGCGTGACATAGGCAAAGATCGCAACCCCAAAGGCAAAGGGCACGTGATAGCCGATGCCCAGTTTGCGGCAGATTTCGACTTCACGCATCATCCAGCCGACAAAGGCGAAAACCGCGCAGATCGTAATGATTTGCCACAGCCCGCCGTCCAGTAAAGGCGCGACCCCAAGGCCGTATTCAAGCGGCGGCGGGTTGATGGAAATCAGCCAGGGATTCCATGTGGGGCCTTGGCTGGCCCCGTAAAATATCAATATCGTCCCAAGGACGGCGAAAAAGAACGTCACGACTCCAAAGAAGCCAACGTAAAATGGCCCCACCCAGAAGTCGAACAGATCTCCGCCTATCAAGGTCCCGCCACGGACCCGATATTTTCTTTCGAAGCTGAGCTGTGCCATCTTCATACTCCATATGTCTACAGGCCCTGCATGCCCGTTCGGCTGCGCCCTGTGAGCGTCAATGTCGATGTTTGCTGCGGGCGGATCAAAACCCCGCCCGGAGCGATATCATGTGAAAACGCAGATCAGCCGCCAAAGGCGCGCTGGAACCAGTTGGTGCTTTCATTGCTCAGCAGGACGAGGTGAATCATCACAGCCAGCAGGAAAAGGAACACGCCCTGTGCCACGAAAACGCGGCGTGGATCGAAGATCAGCCAGATTTTGTAAAATTGTGCCATTTTGTGTGTTCCTTCTCTTACCAGTTAAACCAAGGAAGCTTGATGTACGTCAGGATATGCGCGACGACAGCAACGATCGTGAAGATCGTGAAGCCGCTCATATATACTGCGTGCAGCTCTTGGGCCTGCTCATCAGTGAGACCTGTGAACGAAAGGTCAGATTTGTCAGCCATGTTTTGTCTCCAAAAATAAATACCGACACCGCGCATCCCCCGCGGCCGGGTTACGACAGAAGCTCTTCTTCTGTCCCATTCCGTCATCCCGGGGGGGAATGACGAATTCTTTTTTGCCCATGTGGGGCAAATGTCGTGCCGCGATTATCCGTTGAAGATATGCGGCGTAATGATACGCGCCTGGGTCCAGGCTTTGGCGATGGGTCCATGTTCGGGCCATTCCATCCGGCGCGCCGCGAACAGCACCCATGTCAGGATCGCCAGTGGCAGCGTTGCCAGAAAGATCACCCCGAAATAGGCGTAATACTCACGTTTAGGGGCTGCGTTCCTGCTCCGGACAATCGGGGCGTCTGTGGTGAAATCAGTCATTTGCGTCCTCCAGGGGATGGTTGCAGAGTCTCGACGGTTTCCAGCACAACCCTGTCGTTGCCGGCATCGAGTGCCGCGCGCTCTGCGGCGTCGCGCAGAGATTTCGCAGCAGAAATACGTGTCAGGATCGGGTGTGTCGCCACGATCTCGTCCAGCTTGGCCTGAGCATCGGCATCCCAGGGGAAGTCGCGGCGCAGTGGCGTCAGCGTGGCATCGGTTGCATCCATATCGGTGCCCAGCGGCAGGATATGGAACAGTGCGTCGAACAGGCCATTGCAGACCTCTTGCAGGACATAGGTCGCCCCGGCATAGCCCATGAACGGCGTGCCCGTGGCCCGCCGGATGGCGGCACCGGGGAAACTGGCGGGGATGAACACCGGGCTTGGCCCGTGTCCGGCCTTCATTTCGGCCAGATACATTTTTTCATTGATCGACCCCATGACGATCAGCGGGCGTTTGGTATGCAATAAGCGGCGCACTTCGTCATTGTCGGTTTTCTTGCCGCGACACCGCGCGACAGCAAAGGCGCAGGGAAAGCCCAGATCACCCTCTAGATAATGCCGGATGCCACGGGCGTAGGTTTCATTCGCGACAATGGCGAATTCCGCCGTGGCAAAGAAATCCTGCGTGACCGACCGCCACAGATCCCAGACGGGTTTGATGGTGGAATGCTTTTCACGCTCGATGAAGGGCTCGGGGTCCAGCCCCGTCAACTCGCCCAGCTTGCGCAGGAATTTGGTGGTGGAATCGATCCCAAAGGGCGCTTGCAGATAGGGCTTGTTCAGCACCTCACACAGGCCGCGGCCAAATTCGCGGTACATGCAGATATTTACATCCGCATTCACCAGATTCCGCATCTCGGCGACATGGGCACCCAGCGGCATCACCATATTCACCTCGGCGCCGATGCCTTCGATCAGGCGCCGGATTTCAGCCAGATCGGATGGCATGTTGAAGGCGCCATACATCGGACCAAGGATATTCACACGCGGTGCATCGGCATCAACGCGCTTCTTCTCGGGCGGCATCCGGCCTTTGGTCATCCCGAATTCAGTAAAGATCCAGGTCATCGCGCGATCCGCGGCTTCCCATTGATCTTCATCTATCGTGCGCGGCAAAAACCGCTGGATATTGGTGCCCTGCGGCGTGACACCGCCACCGATCATCTCGGCAATCGACCCGGTCACGACGACCGCTGGCAAAGCCGGATCGAGGACATCCCAGGCGCGTTTCATCGCGACCTCGGTGCCTTCACCCATTTCGGTCTCGCCCAGACCAGTGACGACTATCGGCAATTCATGCGGCGGCAAACCATCGGTGTAGTGCAGCACAGAAGTCACCGGCAGGTTTTCACAACCCACAGGCCCGTCGATGACGACCTGCAATCCTTTGACAGCACAGAACGCGTAAACCGCACCCCAATAGCCGCCCGCGCGATCATGATCCATAATCAGCATGATCCGCGCCTCGCTTTGTTCAAAATACTCCGGGGGAGCGCAGCGGGGGCAGCGCCCCCTGCAACATATCCAGCAAACACCATCATATCATCTGCTCCGCCGCAGCCGCACGCGCCTGCTTGTCGAGCTTTTTCTGATGCGCCGCGCGGAAATCAGGGCGGAGATTGGGCGACCCTTCCCAGACACCGGCGGTATCGCCGTGACCCACACCTTCGAAAAAGGCGCGCATCGTATCCATCTTTTCCTTGCCCGCAATCGCCGCATTGACGACCTGCGCCAGCGATCCGGCACCAGCTGGCCCCATCAGGGGACGCGCAGAAATCAGGTTGGTGAAATAAAGCGCGGGAATACCGCGTTCCTTGGCGTGCTGGACGACAGGCGTGGTGCCAATCGCCAGATCAGGGTTGATCGCATCGACAGCGGCCAGATCATCCTCCAGCGAAGCACGATATTTGACCTTCACACCGCGGCTTTCCAGCCAAGCGGCATCCTCGGCGGACCAGGGCGTTTTCGGACAGGCGGTGCCGACATAGGGTACATCCGCGCCGCTTTCGATCAGCAGACGCGCGACCAGTAATTCAGACCCTTCATAGCCCGACACAGTCACAGTGCCTTTGATCTGCGCACTGCCAAGAGCGGCGGTGATCGCAGGCAGAAAAGCGTTTTGTGCCGCAGCAATCTGCGCAGCAGGCACATCATAGGCCTCACCAATCGCAGCGAGCCAAGCGGCGGTGCCATGATAGCCGACAGGGGCGGAACCTATGACCTTGCGGCCAGCCACCTGAAATTCACGCACCGACGCAGTGTAGAACGGATGGATCGCCGCCACGACACCGCAATCAAGGGCGGCATAAAGCTCGCGCCATTCGCGGGTCGGGACCACAGGACCGACGGCCAGACCCATCGGGGCCAGCATCGCGCCGATCATCATCGGGTCAGCGGGGAACATCTCGCCCAGCAGGGCAACAGACGGGCGGTCGGATTTGCCGCCAACGGGCCGGGCGACAGGGCCTGCCTTGATCTCTTCACGGGCGTAATTCAGCATCGCCCCGGCCAGCACATCCTTGGCCTCTGCATGTGTCGGTATACCGAACCCCGGCACATCGATGCCGACGATCCGCACGCCGTTGATTTCACGCGGCAGCAACCGCAGCGGTACGCCGGAAGCGGTCGGCACGCAAAGATTGGTCACCACAATCGCGTCATAGCGATCAGGATCGGCCATTTCATGGACGCTTTCGCGAATATCCTCGAACAGCTTACCTGTCACAAGGCTTTCGGAATTGAACGGCACATAACCAACCGACCGGCGGGCACCGTAAAAATGAGAAACGAACGTGAGGCCATACACACAACACGCCGAGCCAGACAGAACAGTAGCCACACGTTTCATTCTAAGGCCGACGCGCAAAGATCCGAAGGCAGGACACATGGATTGTGGCTGGTCATGGGGTCCTTGCGGATAGTCCTTGGCATATTGGTCCAGAATATCGGATTTGCCCGCCGCGCGCGCCGCCTCCTGCATCGTCCCACCGGAAGAACAGCCGCCAGCCAGCGTCGTTTCTGCGACTTCCGGCGTTGCGGCACGTTCTGCGCCTTCGATGATGCGGACCTGTCCGGCTTCGTCATATCCGACTTCATAGCCTTGGCTCTGGTGATCAAGCGTCATATTTCTGCGCCTCCTTCACCGGAACGCGGGCGATATCGGCAAGCAGCCGTTGCAATTGGTCGGGGCGAGCTGTGGCCAGCATCTGGCGCACGTCTTCGCGAACTTGGCGGGTTGGCTCAGGCGTCATCATAAATGACCTCCAGCGTCTCTTTCGGGGCGGCATTCTTGCCGCGCATGTCGATATCGGTGGCGGGCACCAGTTTGTAATCGCCGCCGGTGTCCTTGCTGTCGAACAGACCCAGCAGACCGTCCTGATCCAGCGGTGTCGGGCGCACGGGTGGTGCGATGCCGACAGCATCGGCAAGGCCAGCAAACATCGGACCCCATTCGCTGTCATAGCTGCCAACGATCTGATAATTCGCCGATTTCTTGCGCAGATCGTCGTTCTGCGGGATCGCGGCCAGCACTGGGATTTTGACGGCTTCGGCGAAGGCCTGCGCCTCTCCGGTGCCATCGTCCTTGTTGATCACCAGACCCGCGACACCGACATTGCCGCCCATCTTGCGGAAATATTCCACGGCAGAGCAGACGTTATTGGCGACATAAAGCGATTGCAGATCGTTCGAGGCAACCAGGATCACCTTCTGCGCCATGTCGCGGGCAATCGGCAGGCCGAAGCCGCCACAGACCACGTCACCCAGAAAATCGAGCAGGACATAGTCGAAGTCCCAATCATGGAACCCGAGCTTTTCCAAGAGCTCGAACCCATGGATGATCCCGCGCCCACCGCAACCGCGGCCAACCTCTGGCCCGCCGAGTTCCATCGCGAAAACACCGCCGCGTTTGAAACAGACATCGCCAATGGCGACTTCTTCGCCGGCCAGCTTCTTCTTGGCGGATGTTTCAATGATCGTCGGGCAGGCTTTCCCACCAAACAGCAGACTTGTGGTATCTGATTTCGGATCACAGCCAATCAGCAGGACACGTTTGCCCATCTCGGCCATCATGTGGGATAAATTTGCAAGCGTGAAAGATTTGCCGATCCCGCCCTTGCCATAGATCGCGATGATCTGAGTTTTGGATGTGGGTTCGCCTTGCGGCACTTCCAGTGTGATTTCCTCATGGGCTTCATCGCGTAGGCGCTGATCGAAATCCTTCAGGTTTGGAATTTCATCTTTCATGCGGTTCCCCAGTTCAAAATCATTTTCAGGCAGGCCGGATCGCTGAACGCCGTCTCATAGGCGGCGGGCGCGGTCGCGGCGGATTGTTCGTGTGTGATCAGATCGCCCAACAGCAAGGTGCCGTTTTCGGCCAAGGCGCGGGTGGCGGTCATGTCGTCAGCGGTCCATTCCGCGCTGATGCGGAACCGCGCCTCTTTCATGAAAGCGGGCGGAAAGGCGAATTGCAGCGGTGCGGTATAGAAACCCGCCAGAACAATCTCGCCGCCTTTGGCGATGCGGCCGATCCAGTCGTTCAGCAGATCGCCACGGCCGGAAGCGTCATAGATGGATGTGTAATCGCGGCGACTGTCGGTTTCAGGAGTCAGCACCTGATAACCTTCAGCGCCGGTCATGCGGATTGGATCGACTTCCCAAACTGTCGGCGCAGGCGCGCCAGCCGCGATGGTCAGGCGGGCGAGCAAGCGACCCAAAACACCGTGACCGATAATCAGATCCGGCACCGATTTGTTCGGGCCAGCCATGGCATGCCGCGCGGTCGCAGCCAGCGCCAGCAGCGCACCGCCAGCCCCGAGGCCACGGTCGATGCGTGTGACGCGGGATGCTTTGGTCACGATGGTCTGGGCGGCAGCACCGAACAGGCCAAACGCCCCTTCATAGCAATTTGCGCCGGGGACAAAGACATGTTCACCAACGCGATAACCACTGTCGCGGCCTGCTTCGACGATTTCGCCCGCAGCCTCATAACCGGGGATCAGAGGATAGCCCATGCCAGGAAATGGCGGCATCTCACCGGACCAGAACAATTTCTCGGTCCCGGTGGAAATGCCGGAATAGCGGATCTCGACAACGACATCGTCATGCGCGGGTGGCGTGATTACCACCGTATCAAGTCCCAGTTGGCGGGGCGCTGATAATATGACGGCGGTTGTTTGCACGGTCTCTCCCCTTGCGCTGCGTCTGGTCGGAGCGACCTCTGTGCAGCGCGTCTTGTTATGTTCAGTGTAACTTTTTGGCGACGTGTGTCAATTCATTTAGACACCACATGTGTAAACTTTACCTTACACCCTCGATCGCAGAGGTAATGAAAGGACGCGCGGCGCGCGGCGCGCGGATATTGCTGAACCCGGCTTTGCGCATCAGTGCGGTGATCTGATCGGCCGACCGCGCGCGGCCTGTGCGCATCGCCATGCAATAGAGGGCAAAGTAAGCATCACCGGCGCGCTGCGGTTTGGCACCGCCCGTCATCGGCTCAGAAATCAGGATGCGCCCGCCGGGCGGCAAAGCCGCATGAGCAGATGCAAGTAAATCTGCCACAGTGTCGTCGCTGTGATCGTAAAGCACGCGGATCAGGCTGATCATATCCGCGCCCTGCGGCAGCGGCTGATCACGGAACGACCCGGGAACGATCTGCGCGCGATCCGCCATGCCAGCGGCGGCGAATCTGTCCTGTGCTGCTGGCGCGACAGCGGGCAGATCGAACAGGGTCAGGTTAAGTTTCGGATAGACAGCACCGACAGCCGTGAGAAACGCACCTGTCCCGCCGCCGACATCCATCAGCCTTTGCACATTCCGAAAATCAACGGTGGCGAGCGTGTCATCGGCGACCAGCAACTGGCTGTCAGCCATGAGGCGCGAATATTGCGCGGTGGTGGCGGGATCAGTCGCGCCACCGGCACCAAAGACATAGGGCCAGAAAGCGGCAAGCTCCGTCTCAACCTCACCCCGAAAGAAAGCCACCGGATCGGCGAGGTCACGGTAAAGCACATCATGATGCGCGATCATGCCATCAAGACCCGGCACACCGGCAAGCGCCGCGCCGCGCATTGTCAGCGCATAAAACCCTGATTTGCGCTGCTTTAGCAGCCCCAACGATATAGCCGCAGACAGCAGAACCGACATCCGCTCTGGCGTCATACGCCCCTGATGCGCAAGCGCGGTGAGAGGCATTTCATGGGCCAGTAATTTGCGGGGAATATCCAGTTCGACCAATGCAGAAAGCACTTGCGAATGGCAGAACCCGGCGACAAGATCGAACATCGCCTGCCCCTCGGACCGGACGAAAGGCCGGGTCAGCGGAAACTTCGCGGCCCATTTCTGAAAGGAAGGGTTGGCGATCAGACGTGTCAGGCGTGACGCCTTGCGCTGGTCAGATGCGGGCACAGAACCCGGTAAAGTCACAGCCGCATCCGTCATTATTCGCCCGGCACAGTCCGGCTTTCGCGCGCACCGGCGGGCACCAGCCTGTCAGCATAGGCGCGGACCATCTGGGCCAAAGCCGCCTCGCCCGGGCAAGCGGGGATAGATGAAATCGCGCCTGCCAAAATATCGTCAAACCGCTGAACTGCACCCCGCACGCCATAAGAAGCGACCGCATTGGGCCGTCCATGCAGATCGTCCTGCCCGGCAGGTTTGCCCAGCGCCGCCTCATCACACAGCGCATCGCGCAGGTCATCGGCAACCTGAAACGCCTCGCCCAGCCGCGCGCCGAGTTCGCCCCAAGGCTCTGCCTCTTGCCCGGCAGCCACAGCACCCATCTGGGTCGCGGCGATGAACAAAGCGCCGGTTTTGGCCTGATGGTAGGCGGACAGATCAATCTGGCTTTCGCTTTCCCAGCCCTGCCCGGCGCAGATGCCAAAGGGCATGCCGCTGCGGGTGCCAAGGATATCGAGCAAGGCAATCGCGCGCAGGGGCGAAGCGCTCGCCGCGCGTGTCAGCACGTGAAAGCCCATGATGATCAGGCTATCGCCCGTCAGAACGGCAAGCGGTTCGGAATAAGCGCGATGCAGCGCCGGCTTGCCCCGCCGCATATCAGCATCGTCAAAACAGGGCAGATCGTCGTGGACGAGAGAGGCGCAATGCACCAGCTCCAGCGCCACAGCCGCCGCATTCGTCAAGCGGGGCTGGTCATCGCCACAGGCCATCGCGACCGACAGCAGAATCGTCGGCCTGATCCGCGCACCGCCCGGTGTCACCGCGTAATTCAGCGCGGCGGCCAGCTTTGGCGGGGCCAGCCCGCCCTGCCCTTGCGCGATAGCGGCAGACATCGTGGTTTCGATCCGGTCGGCAATTTTCATGGCATATGTCCTATCTGCCTTCCATACTGTCTATTTTAGTTTACATATGTCAATGTAAATCAAACGATACAGTTGAGGACCGTCGCTAAGTGACCGCAGCCCAAGCAAAGATCGTGATCATCGGCGCTGGCATCGCCGGGCTGGCTGCAGCTTTGCGGCTGGCTCACGCCGGATGTGATGTGACCGTGGTCGATATGCATGCCGCCCCGGGTGGCAAGATGCGGCAGGTGCCGTCTGCGGTTGGGCCTGTCGATGCGGGTCCGACTGTGCTGACGATGCGTGGGGTTTTCGACAAGCTGTTCGCCGATGTTGGCGCGGACCTGGCCGATCATGTCACGCTGACGCCGCTGCAGACGCTGGCGCGGCATTTCTGGGATGATGGTGCAAGCCTTGACCTGATGGCCGACCCAGAGGCGAGCCTCGCCAATGTTCACGCCGCGTTCGGCCCCAAGGCCGCTGCCGAATTCACCGCCTTCTCCGCCCGCGCCAAACGGCTGTTTGATGCCTTTGACGGGCCGATGATGCAAAGCGCCGCACCAGACCAGATGGCCGTCGCGCGCACAGTCTTGCGTCAACCGCAAATTATCGCCGATATGGCCCCGCATCGGTCGCTTGCGGGAATGCTGCGATCCAGCTTCAGCGATCCGCGCCTTGCGCAGCTTTTCGGGCGCTACGCAACTTACGTCGGCGGTTCGCCCTATCAGTCCCCCGCAATCCTGTCGCTCATCTGGCAGGCGGAGGCGCAGGGGGTCTGGGCCGTCAAAGGCGGGATGCAGCAATTGGCGCAGGCAATTGCCGCGCTCGCCGCAAGGCACAGTGTGCAGTTCCACTACGACACCCGCGCCCTGCGGATTACAAAGCAAGGCGGCCAGATCAGCGGTGTTGAGACCACCAAGGGGCATTTTGCCGGTGACATTGTTCTGTTCAACGGCGACCCACGGGCCTTGGCCACGGGACTGCTGGGTGAAGGCCCGCAACCGGTGGTCAAGACCAAAAGAACGGAACCACGCAGCCTGTCCGCCTATATGCATGCTTTCGCGGCAATCCCGCATGGTGTCGATCTGGCGCATCATACGGTGTTTTTCGGCCACGACCCAAAGGCGGAATTTGCAGCCCTCGCCCGTAACCAAATGCCCGTTGATGCGTCGTTATACATATGCGCGCAGGATCACGGCAGTGTCGCCCATGATGCATTGCAACGGTTCGAGATCATCATGAACGCCCCTGCCGTCCTGCGTGATGCGGAAAAGGAAAAAGCCCAATGTCAGACCCTCATCTTCAACCGCTTGCGCCAGTTCGGTCTGAGCTTCAGCCCGCAACCGGGGCCCGAGACGCTGACGACACCGGCGGGCTTCGACGCGCTGTTTCCGGCGAGCCTCGGTTCACTTTACGGGCGCAGCCCACATGGGATGACAGCCGCCTTCAAGCGTCCCACAGTCAGAACGGCGATGCCGGGTCTGTATCTGGCGGGGGGCGGGGTGCATCCGGGGGCGGGCGTGCCGATGGCGACGCTCTCCGGTCAGCACGCGGCCGCGGCGATCTTGAGCGACCTTGCTTCGCGCTCGACGTCCCGCCCGGCGGCTATGCATGGTGGTATATCGACGGGATCAGCAACTGTGGCACCAAAGCGGTCAGTGTCATCGGGTTCATAGGGTCGGTCTTTTCACCTTGGTATGCGTGGTCCGGGCGCGGCGATCCGGCCAATCATTGCTGCATCAACGTCGCGACCTATGGCCCCGGCGGGCGGTTCACCATGACTGACCGGGGGCGCACAGCGTTGCGCACCAGCAGCGATACTTTGCAGGTTGGCCCGTCATCGATGCATTGGAACGGGCGTGAGCTGGTGATTGATATCAACGAGATCAGCGGCCTGCCTGTGATCAGCCGGGTAAAGGGGCAGATCACGATCACTCCGCGCGCGCTCACTTCGGTCGAATTGCCGCTGACGCCGGATGGCGCGCATATCTGGCGACCCTTCGCGCCCTCATCTGACATCAAGGTCGATCTGGCAGCAAAGGGCTGGCAATGGTCGGGCCATGGCTATTTCGACGCCAATTTCGGGACCCGCCCGCTAGAGGATGATTTCAAATTCTGGACATGGGGCCGCTACCCAACCAATACTGGGGCGACCTGCATCTATGACGCGATCCGGCGCGATGGATCAACCTTGGAAACGGTGTTTGCCTTTGACCATCACGGTCAGGCCAGCATCGTCAGCGCGCCGCCAAGCGTGCCATTCAAACGCTCTGGCTGGCGGATCAAACGTGAAACCCGCGCTGATCCGGGTGTTGTGCCCACACAGGTGCTGGGGATGCTGGATGCGCCGTTCTACTCACGCTCTGCCGTGCAGACCCAGTTGGGTGGAGAAGTGGTGACTGGCGTGCATGAAGCGCTGGATCTGGATCGCTATGCCGCGCCCATCGTCAAGGCGATGCTGGCGTTTCGCGTGCCAAGGCGGAGCGGATGGCGGTTCTGAGGCGCTTGACAGGATAGAACAAAATATGAACTGTGGTCGCGTATCGCAAAAGGATTCGCCATGAACCAGTCCCTGAAAATCGACTATATCGAATTCTACAGCGTAGAAATGGAAGCGACCCAAGGGTTCTTCGCCAAGGCCTTTGGCTGGAATTTCATCGACTATGGCCCGGATTACCGCGATATTCAGGGTGCTGGCACAGGCGGCGGGATTGAACGCAGCGCTGCCAAGGCACCGCTGATCATTCTGCGCACAGATGACCTGCAAACAGCCTATGATCAGGTGGTTGCAGCAGGCGCACAGATCACGAAAGAGATTTACGATTTCCCCGGTGGCAGGCGGTTTGAATTCCGCGAACCGGGCGGCACGGATATGGGCGTCTGGTCCGAAAGCTGACAGGCGCGGTCAATCACCCAGCGTGATGATATCGCCACCTGCAGCGGCAGCATCATCTGCGTCATGCGTGACCAGCAGCACCGGCAAGGCGCGGGCACGGGCGCGGTCGAAGACCATCTCGCGCACCTGCGCGCGCAGGGCAGCGTCAAGGCGGGAAAACGGCTCATCCAGCAGCAGCGCGCAAGGCTCTGACAACAGCATCCGCATCAGGGCAACCCGGGCTTTCTGACCGCCGGACAGGGTGGCGGGGTCGCGGTCGGCGAAATCGTCCAGACCGACCTCGGCCAAGGCCTCATTGATACGCGTGTGACGTGCCGCGCGCGACCCGCCGGGCGGCAGGCCAAAGGCCAGATTAGCCCCGACCGACAGATGCGGGAACAACAGATCATCCTGAAACAGGATGCCGACACGGCGCTGGTGCGGCGCTGCATGGGTGATGTTGTGGCCATCCAGCCAGACCGCGCCCGTCGCGCGAAAATCAAGGGCGAGCGTGCCAGTGATAAAGGCCAGCAAGGTCGATTTGCCGACCCCGGACGGCCCCATCACGGTCAGCACCGCGCCGGGGGCGATGTCATAATGCACCCGGATCAGCGGGACTTCATCCTTGAAAACCACCACATCACGCAGCGACAATCCCCTATCCATGCCGCAATCCTTTCCTGTTGCGCCAGACCAGCGCCGGGATCAGCAGGGCCAGCGCAAAGGGCACCAGTGCAGCACCCGTCTGCATCAGCCCGTAAACGCCAATCGCCCGCCTGTCTCCACCCGAAGCCAATGCGACAGCCTCGGTCGTCAGGGTCGCCACGCGCCCGCCACCGATCAACAAAGTCGGCAGATATTGCCCGACCGACACCGCCAGCCCCACCGCCAGCGCCGTCAGGATCGGGCGCAACAACATCGGCAGGCGCACCCGCCAAAGCACGCCGTCGGGGCCAGAGCCCAAAGCAGCGGCGATCACCCCGATCCTTTTATCCCAAGCACGGAACGGATCACTGAGCGACAAAAACACGTAAGGCAGCACAAACACCAGATGCGCCAGCATCACCGGGACCCGCCCGACATCGGCCCCGATATTCAGCATCAGCGTCTGCAATCCGGGCAGAAAGGCCGTCTGCGGGATCAGCAGGGGCAGATAAAGTAGCCAGATGGCCCGCTGGCTGACACGGATTTTGTGGCGATACTCCGCCTCCAGACAGCCGATGGTCAGGATCAGCGCGATCACGGCTGTGGTGACAGCGATCAGGGCGGTCTCGCCCAAAGCATGCAAAGTGCCGGGTCCAAAGCGAAGCCAATTGCTCGTCGTCATCGCGTCCGGCAGGGCGTCTGGAAAGGCCCAGAACCCCGCAAACGACCAGATCGCCAGCACGACCAGCCCCAGAAGCACCGCGAGCGCCGACACGGCCCCGGCAAATAGCGCGACTCCCGCGACCACGGGATCGGCCCTGCCCCGCGCGCCTGACGCGATCCAGCGCCGACCAAGGGCAGCGATGATGATCTCACCGATCCGCCACAAGGCCAGCGCACCGATCACCAGTGCGAGTTGCAACAAGGCCCCCGCTGCCGCCTCCAGCCGCATCGACAGATCCGGGTGGGACATCCATTTCACGATCTGCACGGATAAGGATGGCGGCGTATTCGGCCCCAGAATGACCGCAACATCGACGACTGACATCGCATAGGCCAACACGACATAGACCGGCGGCCTGATCTGGGCATAGACTCGCGGGAAAACAGTCTTGAGCCAGCCGGTCAGCCGCCCATACCCCAAAGCCTGCGCCACACGCACACTGCGTTGCGCATCGGCCTGCCCAAGGGCGGCCAGCGTGATCAGCAACAAAAACGGTACTTCCTTGACGATCAACCCGGCGGTCATCACCAGACCCCAGCTATCCTGCACGATCAGGAGATCAGGCGGGCGGTCCCAGCCGGTCAATCCGGGCGATACGATGCGCGCCAGCCACCCCGACGGTGCGATCAGGAAGGCCAGCCCGAATGCCGCCGCCGCATGTGGCACGGCAAGCAAGGGCGATAACGCCCTTTCCAGCATGCGAAACGGTCGCGTGCCGGACCAACCTGCGGTGACCAGCATAACGATAGCCAGCGAAATGACAGTCGCCAGAATGCCGGTAGAGAGCGACAGCATCGCCGCGCGCGGCAGCCCCGCCCAACCGAAAAGGTCCCGGAACGGCGCGAACGATGGCCCCACCAGCCCCGCCGCAGGCAGATGGCCAAAGGCGGGCATGATCGTGCCCCACAAACCAGCCGCCACCGGCCCCAGCAAAGCCAGCAAAGTCAGCGCAGGCAAAAGCGGCAACAGGCGGCGGCGCGGCACGATCTTACTGGGCAACGCCGTAACGGGTCATCCAATCGTCGCTGATCCGGGTCATCCAGCTGGGATGCGGTTCCGCCAGCACCGTGCCAAGCTCTGCAGGTGTCAGCGTCGCAATGCCAAGATCGAGCGCATCGAACAAGGCGCGGTCATCCGCCGCCAGCTTGTCCATCGCCAGCACCGTGCCGTAGCCCAACACATCAGGGTCCTGCGCGCGCGCCTGCGCCTCTGGCGACATCAGGAAATTGGCGACCAACATCGCCCCTGCCTTTGCACTGGCATTATAAGGGATCGCGACGAAAGACGCGTTGCCGATCGTGCCTTTGTCCAGCACGAAGGTGCGGACCGTATCGGGCAATTGGTTGTTGGCAATCGCCGCCGTCGCTTCGCCCGGGCTGAAAGAGATCGCCAGATCAACCTCGCCATCCGCGATCAGTTGCAATTGCGCCGGGCCCGTGGCGGGATAGGCGCGACCTTCACGCCACAGGTTTGGCGTCAAAGTGTCGAGATACGCCCAAAGCGGGGCGGTCACGTCGTCGTAGTTGTCATCCGTCGCAGGCTCTGCCAGCACCGATGCATCGGGCAGAATGTCGACCAAGACCTGTTTGAGGAAAGTCGCCCCCAGAAAATCCGGCGGCTGCGGATAGGTAAAGCGTCCGGGATTATCCTGCGTCCAATCCAGCAACACCTGCATCGAGCCCAGCGCATCGGGCATCCGCGCCGTGTCATGGATAAAGACAACCTGCGCCATCGCCCAAGGGCTTTCATAGCCGTCGACCGGCACGGTGAAATCGGTTTGCACCGACTTATTCTCATAATCAACCAAGGCCCAGTTCGGCAGATCCTCGGCATAGGGGCCGAACAGCAGATCCGCTTCTTTCATCGCCGCGAAATTCGCGCCGTTGATCCAGATCAGGTCAATCGCGCTACCGTCATCCTGCCCGGCCTGCTTTTCCGACAGCACGCGGGTGACGGCATCGGCGGTGTCGGTCAGTTTGACATGTTCGAGGGTCACACCGTAATCCTCGGCCACGCGGGACCCGACCCAGGCGATGAAATCATTGGTCGTGGTGGACCCGCCCCAGGCGTTCCAGTAAACGGTCTGGCCCTCGGCCTCTGCCGTGACCGCTTCCCAATTCGCGGGATCGATGTCGGCCAAGGCAGGCATTGGAGCCAACAAAGCGGCGAGAATGGCGAGGTGTTTCATCAACGAATTCCTTCAAAAGGTATAGATGCGCGAGGCGGCGTAGATCCGCAAGGCAGCGGTCACAAAACACAAGGTTCCGAAAATCCACGCCAATGGAGCGAAGTAAGTTTCAAACAGGCAGAGCAGGATGAAAAAGACAATCGTCTCGGTCCCTTCCAAGATGCCGTTGGAATAATAGAGCGACTTTTGCCCTTGGGCGGTCGTCTTATGCCCGTGTTTTTCGGCCAGAATGGCGTAGCCCAGAAAACTGGTGCCGTTGAAATAGAAGGACGCGAGCAGGAAAGCCCCCGCCGCGCCGTTGCTGGCGGGGTCGGTCAGCACGAAGGCCAGCGGGATCATCCCGTAGAACAGAAAATCAGCAGCGATATCCAGATAACCGCCGAAATCGGTTTTCCGGGTGGCCCGCGCGACGGCACCGTCCAACCCATCAGCCAGCCGACTTGCCAGCAGCGGGATCAGCGCCCAAAGCGGCGCGCCGAGCCAGATCACCACAGCCGCGATCAGCCCCAGCCCCAGCCCGGTCAGGGTCACCGCATTGGCCGTTACTCCGCGCAGGGCAAGGCTCTGCCCGATCCGGTCCAGCGGCGGGTCGATCAGCGGGCGAAGGTGGCGGTCAAGCATCATGCAATCCAGAGCGTTATGTCCTTGTCCTTGATCGCGCCGCGCCGCGCAATCGCTGTGACAGGAAAGTGAGCGTTTCGCCAACCGCAATACATGGACTGCCTTTGCGCGGTCGCCTTTTGCCAAATGGGTGTTGCAAGCGCTGATCAATCAGGCATCCAGCACAAACCGACTCCAGCGCCGCCATGGCACTGTTTCATTCCTCTTGCAGGATCACCCGGCTTGGACTTTAGTCTGCGCATGACTGATCAACATGCCTTGATGACTGCCATCACTGACCGCCGCGATGACCTGATCGCGCTGACGCAAGACCTGATCCGTATCCCGACGCTGAACCCGCCCGGCGCGCTTTATCGCGAAATCTGCGAATACCTCGACCGGCGGCTGCGCAAATCGGGGTTTCAGACCGAATTGATCCGCGCCCATGGCACGCCGGGCGACAGTGACAAATACCCCCGCTGGAACATTGTGGCGCGCCGTGAAGGCACACGGGCGGGCGATTGCGTGCATTTCAACAGCCACATCGACGTGGTCGAGGTCGGGCATGGCTGGACCCAAGACCCGTTCGGCGGCGCGCTGATTGATGGCAAGATCTATGGCCGGGGTGCCTGCGACATGAAAGGCGGGCTGGCGGCCTCCATCATCGCGGCAGAGGCGTTTATCGCGACCCATTCCGACTTCGCCGGTGCGATCGAGATTTCCGGCACGGCGGATGAAGAATCAGGCGGCTATGGCGGTGTCGCCTATCTGGCTGAACAGGGCTATTTCGACGCCGCCCGCGTGCAGCATGTGATCATCCCCGAACCTTTGCATAAAGACCGCGTCTGTCTGGGCCATCGCGGCGGGTGGTGGGCCGAGATTGAAACCCACGGTGAAATCGCGCATGGCGCGATGCCGTTTCTGGGGGATTGCGCTGTGCGGCACATGGGGGCGGTGCTGAATGCCTTTGAAACCACGCTCTACCCCGCCATGGCCGCGCGGCATACCGATATGCCGGTGGTCCCCGATGGCGCGCGTTCCTCGACGATGAATATCAATTCCATTCATGGCGGCCAGCCGGAAAAGGCCGCAGACGACACCAGCCTGCCCGCCCATTGCGTGCCCGATTCATGCCGCATCGTGATCGACCGCCGCTTTCTGGCCGAGGAAAGCATCGATCAGGTACGCGGCGAGGTGACAGCGCTGCTGGAAGACCTCAAAGCCCGCCGCGACCGTTTTGAGTATGACCTGCGCGAAATCAACATGGTTCTGCCCAGCATGACTGACCGCGAAGCGCCGGTCGTGCAGGTGATTGCCGCGCAAATCGAGAAAGTGCTGGGGCGGCCCGCGCAATTCGTGGCCTCGCCCGGGACTTATGACCAGAAACATATCGACCGGATCGGCAAGCTGAAGAATTGCATCGCTTACGGGCCGGGGCTGCTGGAACTGGCGCATAAACCCGATGAGTACATCGGCGTAGATGACATGATCGACAGCGCGCAGGTCATGGCCCGGGGGCTCGGTGCGATCTTGTTGCCGTAGGGCGGGGTTCAGCCCGCCACACCACGCTTGCATTACACCCAAGGCTGGGTGAACACTACGCATAACAACAGGGGGCTATCATGCATCATTTCAAACGCCTTGCCGCTTCGACTGCCATCGTGCTCTGCGCCGCCGGTGCGTTGGCACAAGACAGTATCACCGTCGCGATCCAGCTTGAGCCGCCGAACCTTGACCCCACCAGCGGTGCCGCGCAGGCAGTCGATTCCGTTCTTTACGCCAATGTGTTTGAAGGGCTGACCCGGTTTGACGCCGATGGCGCGGTGGTCCGTGGACTGGCGCAAAGCTGGGATATCTCTGACGATGGGCTCGTCTACACGTTCAACCTTGCCGCTGGTGTGACCTTTCACGACGGCACCACGATGGACGCCGAGGATGTGAAATTCAGCCTCGACCGCGCCCGGGCGGAGGACAGCACCAATGCGCAAAAGGTGCTGTTTGAAGATATCGCTGATGTCACCGCGGTTGACCCGCTGACCGTGCAGGTCACACTCGCCCAGCCCAACGGCATGTTCCTGTTCAACCTCGCTTGGGGTGATGCGGTGATCGTGGCACCCGAAAGCATTGAGACTATCGCCACCAACCCAATCGGCACCGGGCCTTTTGCCTTTACCAATTGGGCGCAGGGCGACCGCATCGACCTGACCCGCAACGAAACCTACTGGGGGGCAGCACCCGCGCTGGAAACGGCGACGTTCCGTTTTATCTCTGACCCGACCGCCGCTTTTGCGGCGATGATGGCCGAGGATGTGGATGTGTTCGTAGGCTACCCTGCCCCCGAAAACCTCCCGCAATTCGAGGCTGATCCAAGGTTTCAGGTACTGGATGGCAGCACTGAAGGCGAAACCATTCTGGCGATGAACAATCAGGTGGCGCCTTTCGACAACATCCTCGTCCGGCAGGCTGTGACCCATGCGATTGACCGCCAAGCGGTCATCGACGGGGCCATGTTCGGCTATGGCACGCCAATTGGCACTCATTTCGCGCCGCACAACCCCGATTACGTCGATCTTCTGGCCAATTCGCAATTCGATCCCGACCTGTCCCGGTCCCTGCTGGAAGAGGCTGGCATGGCGGACGGGTTTACAGTGACCCTGAAACTGCCGCCGCCCTCCTATGCCCGGCGCGGCGGTGAGATTATCGCCAGCCAGTTGCGCGCTGTCGGGATCGAGACCGAAATCACCAATCTGGAATGGGCACAATGGCTGGAAGAAGTGTTCACCAACAAGGACTTCGGCCTGACCATCATCAGCCATACCGAACCGATGGACATCAACATCTACGCCAATCCGGATTATTATTTCCAATATGACAACCCGGATTTCCGCGCCGTTCTGGATGAGCTGAACGCGACCACAGATCCCGACGGCCGCTCTGCCCTGCTGGCCCAAGCGCAGACGATCATTTCCGAGGATTACGTCAACGCCTATCTGTTCCAGCTGGCGGTGGCGACGGTGGCACGGGCCGAGATTACCGGGCTTTGGGTGAACCAGCCGACCGCTGCGGTCGATCTGACCGGCGTTTCCTGGGGGAATTGAGCAGGGCATGATCCGTTATGCCCTTGGCCGGTTCGCCTCGCTTGTCATCAGCCTGATCGTCGCATCGATTGTGATCTTCGCGGTGGTCGAGGTGATCCCGGGTGATCCCGCCGCCTTCATGCTGGGCGTCAATGCCCGGCCTGACACGATCGCGGCGCTGCGGGCCGAGATGGGGTTGGATCAGTCGCTGATCGCCCGCTACCTGGCTTGGGTCGGCGGCATGCTGCAGGGCGATTTCGGGATGTCATGGACTTATAAAACGCCGGTTGCCGATTTGATCGGCGACCGGGTCTGGGTGTCGCTGCCTTTGGCAATCTATGCGCTGATCCTGTCCACCATCGTCGCCTTCCCCGCCGGGATCTATGCGGCCAGCCGCCGGGGCAGCGCCGGTGACACGGCGATCATGGGGGCTACGCAACTGGGCGTCGCGATCCCGAATTTCTGGTTCGCGATGATCCTTGTGCTGATCTTCGCAATCAATCTGCGCTGGTTTTCCGCTGGTGGGTTTCCGGGCTGGGGCAACCCATTGGCCGCGATCAAGGCGCTGACCTTGCCTGCTGTCGCCCTTGCCCTGCCGCAAGCGGCGATCCTGGCGCGGGTGATGCGGTCGTCCTTGCTTGATATGCTGGGCGAGGATTTCATTCGCACCGCCCGGGCCAAGGGGCTGACCCGCCGCCAAGCACTGTGGCGGCACGCGCTGCGCAATGCGCTGATCCCGGTGCTGACGATCATCGGACTGCAGTTCTCCTTTCTGCTGGCAGGTGGCATCATCATCGAGCAGGTGTTTTTCCTGCCGGGTCTGGGGCGGCTGATCTTTCAATCGATCAGCGCGCGTGACTTGATCGTCGTGGAAAGCGTGGTGATGTTGCTGGTCTTCACCGTGATCATGGTGAATTTCATCGTCGATCTGACCTATGCCGCCGTTGATCCCCGTCTGCGGGTGCGCGCCTGATGTCGCGCAATCTGATCATCGGCGCGGGTCTGACGCTGTTTTTCACCGCCCTTGCCGCGCTGTCCTTCCTCTGGACGCCCTATGATATCGAAGTTTTGGATATCCCCAACCGCCTGCTACGCCCGGGCGGCGCGCATCTGCTCGGCACCGATCATTTCGGGCGCGACATCCTGTCGATGATCATGATGGGCGCGCGGACATCCATCGCCGTGGCCTTGGTCGCGGTCGGCATCGGCATGGGCCTGGGTGTGCCTTTGGGCCTTTGGGCAGCAGCACGGCATGGGTCACTGCTGGATGATCTGATCATGCGCGGCAATGATCTGGTATTCGCCTTCCCGTCGCTGGTGATCGCGATCCTGATCACGGCGGTTTTCGGCCCTTCTGCCGTCAATGCGATCATCGCCATCGGGATCTTCAACATCCCCGTCTTTGCACGCCTGACCCGCAGCGCGGCCCTGCCTTTGTGGGAGCGTGACTTCATCCGCGCGGCGCGTGTCTGTGGCAAATCATCCACGCGGATCTCGGCTGAACATATCCTGCCCAATATCACCAATCTGATGATCGTGCAGGGAACGATCCAGTTCAGCCTCGGAATCCTGGCTGAGGCTGCGCTGTCCTACATCGGTCTTGGCGCACAGCCACCCACCGCAAGTTGGGGGCGAATGCTGGCGGATGCGCAGACCTTGGTCAGCCTTGCGCCGCATGTGGCCCTGATCCCCGGCTTCGCGATTCTGCTCACCGTGTTGGGGCTGAACCTGCTGGGCGACGGCTTGCGCGACTGGCTTGATCCAAGGATCCGGGTGGTGCGGACATGAGCCTGCTATCGATCAAAGACCTGTCGGTGCAGATCGGCGGCACGCCCGTCTTGCAAGGCATTGATCTGGAGATCGCCGCAGGTCAGATCACCGCGATCACCGGGGAAAGTGGGTCGGGCAAATCGATGACCGCCTTGGCGGTGATGGGCCTGCTGCCACAAGGCGCTGTGGCGCAGGGCCAGATCGTGCTGGACGGCACCGATATTCTGCAAACGCCAGAGGCGGCCCTTTGCCGGATGCGCGGCAATGCGATGGGCATGGTGTTTCAGGAACCGATGACAACGCTGAACCCGGTGCAAACCATCGGCGCACAGGTGGCCGAAACGATCCTGATTCATGAGAAAGTAGCCAAGACAGAGGCCCGCGCCCGTGCAAGCGCCATGCTGGAACGTGTCGGGCTGCAGGTTGGCCCGCACCGCTATCCGCATGAACTGTCCGGCGGTCAGCGTCAGCGCGTGGTGATCGCCATGGCGATTGCGATGCGGCCCAAGCTGCTGATTGCGGATGAACCGACAACGGCGCTGGATGTCACTACGCAGGCGCGGATATTGGAGCTGCTGCAAGGGCTGGTGGATGAATTCGGCATGGGGCTGCTGCTGATCACCCATGATCTGGCGGTCGTTGCCGATGTCGCCGACCAGATCGCCGTGATGCAGCATGGCAGGATCGTGGAAACCGGTGCCACGGCGGACCTTTTGCGCAATATGCGCCATCCCTATACAAAGGCGCTGTTCGCGGCCTCGACCCATGCGGTCCAATTGCCCGAGGCGCAGGTGGATGAGCCGCTGTTGCAGGTGCAGAACGTGGTGCGGGATTATCCGGTCAAACGTGTTTCCCTGTTCGGCCCGCGCCCTCTGTTTCGCGCCCTAGATGATGTCAGCTTCACCGTCGGGCGTGGCGAACGCATTGGTCTGGTCGGCGAGAGCGGTTGTGGAAAATCGACCCTCACACGGGCGATATTGGGCCTTGAGCAGGTGCAAGGTGGCAGCATCTCGCTGGACGGCGCGCCTGTCTTGCAAGGCGGCAAGGCCGACCTCGCGCTGCGCCGCAAGATGCAGGTGGTGTTTCAGGACCCCTATGGCAGTTTCAACCCGCGCCACCGGGTGGACCGGTTGATCACCGAACCGTTCTTCCTGCTGGACAATCCGCCCAAGGGTGCCGCGCGGGATCAGGCCATCGCCAAGGCCTTGACCGATGTCGGCCTGCCGGCAGAGGCGGCGGGCAAATATATCCACGAATTTTCTGGCGGTCAGCGCCAGCGACTTGCGATTGCCCGCGCGCTGATCGTGGAACCTGATCTGATCATCTTTGATGAGGCGGTCTCGGCGCTGGACGTCTCTGTGCGCGCGCAGGTGCTGGATCTGATCGCAGACCTCTGTCGCAAGCGTCCGCTGGCCTATCTGTTCATCAGCCATGACCTGTCGGTTGTGCGGTCTATCACTGACAGGGTGATGGTCATGCAGGCGGGGAAAATCGTGGAACAAGGTGAAACCGAGGCTGTTTTTGCCAATCCGCAGCATCCTTATACAAAAAGCCTGATCGCCGCCGCCCCCAAATTGCCGGAGCTTGCCCATGCCGCTGACGCCCTTTGATATCCCGCCCGCGAGCAATCTGATCGGCGGGGACTGGATTCGCAGCGATGCCACGATAGAGGTGACAGACCCGTCCACCGGCCAGCCACTGACCCAGATCGCGCGCGGCACGGCGGCGGATATCGATGCGGCTGTAGCCGCGGCGCAGGTCGCCCGCGCGGGTGACTGGGGGCGGATGACGGCGACTGAACGTGGCCGCATCCTCGCCCGCATCGGGCAGGCTGTGCTGGATCATACCGAAACGCTTGCCCGGGTTGAGGCACAGGACGTTGGCAAACCCCTCACCCAAGCGCGCGCCGATGCCGTCGCCTTGGCGCGGTATATGGAATTTTACGGCGGTGCCGCCGACAAGATCATGGGGGAAACCATCCCCTATTTGGATGGCTACACGGTTTACACGCTGCGCGAACCGCATGGTGTCACCGGCCATATCATCCCATGGAATTACCCGATGCAGATCATCGGTCGCTCGGTCGGGGCGGCGCTCGCCATGGGCAATGCCTGCGTGCTGAAACCGGCGGAAGATGCCTGTCTGACCGCCCTCGCCTTTGCCGCGATTGCGCAGAAAGCGGGCTTGCCAGCGGGCGCGCTGAATGTCGTGACAGGCTTGGGGTCCGAGGCCGGCGCGGCGCTGGCCAGCCATCCGGGCGTGCAGCATATGTCCTTTACCGGATCGGTCCGGACGGGCGAGGCAATACAGGCCGCAACAGCGAAAAACGTGATCCCGGTGACCCTAGAGCTGGGCGGCAAGTCACCCCAGATCGTGTTCGACGATGCCGATCTGGACCGCGCACTGCCGTTTCTGGTGAATGCCGGGGTACAGAACGCCGGGCAAACCTGTTCGGCGTCGAGCCGTATTCTGGTGCAGCGCGGGGTTTATGATCAGGTGCGCGACCGGATGGTGGAAGCCTATAACGCGCTGCGCGTTGGTCCGGCGTTGGATGATCTGAACCTTGGCCCGCTGATCTCGGCCCGGCAAAAGGACATTGTGACCGGCTTCATCGCGCGAGGCGCTGACCTGACTGTGGCGGCACAAGGGCAGATCGTCACGGATGCTGCGGGCCATTACGTCGTGCCCACATTATTCGCAGAAGTCCCACCGGATCATGTGCTGGCGCAGGATGAAATCTTTGGCCCCGTGCAGGTTTTGATCCCGTTCGAGGACGATGCCGAGGCGCTGCGCATCGCCAATGGCACCGCCTATGGGCTGGTCGCCGCAATCTGGACGCGGGATGGCGCGCGGCAAATGCGGCTGGCGCGCGCCTTGCATGCGGGGCAGGTGTTTATCAACAATTACGGTGCTGGCGGCGGGGTCGAATTGCCCTTCGGCGGTGTCGGCAAATCGGGGCACGGTCGCGAAAAGGGGTTTGAGGCGCTTTATAGCTTCTCAACCCTGAAAACCGTGGCCGCATGGCATGGGTGATGGGATGAGACTGCAAGGCAAGACAGCATTGGTGACAGGGGCCGGGTCCGGCTTTGGCGCAGGGATCGCGCGCAAATTCGCAGCCGAAGGTGCGCGGGTGTTCTGCGCTGATATCAATGGAGAAGCCGCGCAACTGATCGCGGCAGAGATCGGCGGGGTTGGTGTCATTTGCGATGTCGGCGACGGGGCATCGGTCACGGATATGGCAGAAATGATCCTGTCCGCCGGGCCACTGGACATTCTCGTCAATAACGCAGGCATCACCCACCTGCCCTGCGGGCTGGAAGATGTCAGCGAAGATGATTTCGACCGCGTGTTCCGGGTGAATATGAAATCGGTCTATCTGACCGCCCGCGCCTTTGTGCCGCATTTCAAGGCGCGTCAGGCCGGGGTGGTGCTGAACGTCGCCTCGACCGCTGGGGTATCACCAAGGCCGCGGCTGAATTGGTACAACGCCTCGAAAGGCTGGATGATCACGGCAACCAAGACCATGGCGGTGGAACTGGCGCCGCATGGCATCAGGGTCAATGCAATCAATCCGGTGGCGGGGGAGACGCCTTTGCTCAAGTCCTTCATGGGCGAGGATACGCCGGAAGTGCGGGCGAAGTTTCTCGGCTCGATCCCCTTGGGCCGGTTTTCCACGCCAGAGGATATGGGCAATGCCGCCTGTTTTCTGTGTTCAGATGAGGCCAGCATGATCACCGGTGTCGCGATGGAGGTGGACGGTGGCCGCTGCATTTAAGCCGGGTCCCCGCAATCTGATCACCGATATCGCGGGGCTGCGCGTTGGCAATGCGCAGGACGACCACATCAAGACCGGAACCACGGTGTTGGTCGCCGACGCCCCCTTTACCGCCAGCGTCCATGTCATGGGCGGCGCACCTGGGACGAAAGAGACGGATCTGCTCGCGCCCGACAAGACCGTGCAGCAAGTCGATGCTTTGGCTTTGTCTGGCGGGTCGGCGTTCGGGCTGGATGCCTGTTCCGGCGTGATGGACGGGTTGCGCGCGCAGGGGCGCGGTTTTGCCGTAGGGCCGATGCGGATACCGATCGTGCCGGGGGCGATCATCTTTGATCTGATCAATGGTGGGGCCAAGGATTGGGACGATAATCCTTATCGCGCCTTGGGCCGTGCGGCGCTAGAGGCAGCGACCTCTGATTTCGTGCTCGGCACGGCAGGTGCAGGCACCGGTGCGCTTGCGGCGATGCAAAAGGGCGGGCTTGGGTCGGCCTCCTTGGTGCTGCCGGATGGCACCACCGTAGGCGCGCTGGTTGTGGTCAATGCTTTGGGCAGCGTCACGACACCGGGCGACCGGCATTTCTGGGCCGCCCCGTTCGAGATCGACGGCGAATTCGGCGGCGCAGGGCCTGACCCACGCGGCAGGCTGGTCAGCCCGGAGCCTAGCCGTAAGGAACAGGCGATGCAGATGCAGGCGACAGATGGGGCCAACACAACCATCGCGATTGTTGCGACAGATGCAGCGCTGACCAAGGTGCAATGCCACCGTCTGGCCGTCACTGCGCATGACGGCATGGCCCGCGCGATTGTGCCGTCACATACACCGCTGGATGGCGATCTGGTGTTTGGCGTTGCGACGGGGACAGGCCATGCGCCCACTCCGCAAATCCTGCGCGACATCAACGCCGCTGCCGCTGTCTGCCTGAGCCGCGCAATTGCGCGTGCGGTCTATGAGGCGACACCGGCGAACGGGGATATTCTGCCGACCTATCGCGCGCCGTGACAAGCGGGCCGCGATTGCCAATTGGCAACTCGGCATTATTTTGTTTTATATCAAAGCACTAAGTCGTTTCATGGTTTATTGAAACGCCGTAGAGGTGGCATGCTCTAGCGCTGGTACTTGATGAACGGTGTCACCTTGGCGATCCGGTCATATAGCTGCCGCGCCGTGGCGTTGAAATCCTGCGTCATCCAATAGACGCTTGGGGTGCCATTGGCATCGGCGGCGGCATATACTGCCTCTATCAAGGCGCGTCCGGTTCCGGTGCCACGGGCAACGGGTGCGACAAACAGGTCTTGCAGATAGCAGACATCCTCGATCCGCCAGTTATGTGGATGCAGGATCGCATGGACGAGGCCAGTCAGCTTTCCATCCTGCTCTGCGACAAAGGCGAATTGGGCTTTGTGTGCGGGGTCAGTCAACCGGGCGAAGGTGGTGTCGTAGATCTGATCCGACAGGTCCGTTTCGTAGAAGGCGAGATAGGCGCGCCAGAGTTCCGACCATTCGGCCTTGTCTGTGGCGCGCAGCGGGCGGATTGTGACTTGCATCGGCATGCTCCTATGGGACCAAATGTTACAACTTGCCGGTCTGGAACAGCCAGACTTTCAGCCCGCCATGTGGCACCGGCGCGCCTTTGGGTTTGAATGGCAACTTGGTTGCATTGGCAAGGGCTGCGTCACTTGTGACGATGCCGACGCGCCAGCCTGCGAACTGGGCTTTCAGGGTCTCGCCCAAAGACGCATAGAGCCCGAACAACAGTTTTGGATTGCCGATCCGGTCACCATAGGGCGGGTTGCAGATCACCAGACCGGGCGGGCCATCAGGCCGGGTCAGCGCATCGACGGGCAAGGTGTCGAACGTCGTCAGGTCCGTCACACCGGCGCGATCCGCATTATCGCGGCTCATGCGGATCGCGCCAGCATCACGGTCGCTGCCGTAAAAATGCAGGTCGGTGGGTTGGGCTTTATGATGACGCATCGCGTCCCAAGCCGCAGGATCGAAACTGGCGAGCCGTTCAAAGGCAAAGCTGCGGCTGCGACCGGGGTGAAGCCCTGCGGCAATCTCGGCGGCCTCGATCACAAAAGTACCCGATCCGCACATCGGGTCCAGCACGGGTTCCGTGCCCTGATAGCCGCAGTCGCGCAGAAACAGGGAGGCCAGCGTTTCGCGCATCGGCGCTTTGCCGACGCCTTGTTTATGGCCGCGTTTGTGCAGGCTTTCGCCAGATGTATCGATACTGATCGTCACGCGGTTGTCGTCGATGCGCAGTTTCAGGACCAGTTCCGCCTCGGCGCTGATCTGATAGCCATTGGCCTTGAGTGCAGTTTCGATCCGTTGGGTCGCTGCACCGGCGTGATATATCTTGGATTTGCGGTTCGTCGTCACTTCGACGCGCAGCGGGACATCGGGGCGCAAAATCTCGCTCCACGGGAATTTATGCGCGCGCTTGTCCAATTGTGCCAGATGGAACGCCATGAAGCTGCCGATCCGCACCAGCACGCGGGTCGCACCCCGCAAGACCAGATTGGCGCGCCAGACGTCAGGCCAGCCGCCCGTCAGGGTCACGCCGCCTTGGGTCATGCCCGCACCAGTAAAGCCGTTCGCCTGCGCCTCGGCCAGCAAGGCAGCCTCAAAACCCGGGGTCCCGGTCAGGAAAATTTCAAATGTCTGTGTCATCCAGATGGCTTAGGCATTTTGCGGGGCGCTGGCTAGGTGGCTTGACGCGCCGTATCGGGTTGCGGCACCGGTTTGGCGATGCCTTCGAGCGCTTTCAGCGGACGGCGCACTGCCTCTTTCAAGCCCGGACGGGTCGGTGCTGCGGATTGTTTGGTCACTTCCACCATTAACACACCGCCTGCGGCCACCACCGGGATCTTATGACCGATCCGTTCAAACATGCCCGCGGATTTGCGCCAGAAACGGTTGCGCAAAGGCGGCTGGAACAAGGTGGACAGCGTGCGTTCAGTGACAAAGCGATGTTTGCGCAATTGCGCGTCAAGCTGCGACAGCGAATAGGGCCGACCATAGCCAAAAGGCGTGCTGTCGGTCCGCGACCAGAGGCCAGCACGATTAGGCACCACAAACACCGCCCGCCCGCCGGGGCCAAGCACGCGCCAGATTTCATCCAATAGTGCGGTAGGATGTTCCGAGGTTTCCAGCCCATGCATCACCACCAGTTTGTCCAGATGCCCGGTTTCCAGAGGCCAAAGCGTGTCTTCGCACAGCACACTGACATTGCGCCCCTCTGGCGGCCATGGCATCACACCTTGCGGGCCGGGCATCAGGCCAATCACCCGGCGCGCGTCTTTCAGATAGGGGCGCAGCAAGGGCACGGCAAAACCGAAACCGGCGACGTTTTGCCCCTTTGCCTCTGGCCAAAGCAAAGTCAGTTCGTCGCGGATCACCTTTTGCGCGGCGCGACCCAGCGTGCTGCGGTAGTAGAAATTTCGCAGGTCCAGCACATCAAGGTGCATTGCGGTTCAGTCCTCCTTGGACGAGACTTTGCAAACCATATCAAGGAAAGGCAGCATTGCCATGACAAACACATCATCCCCTGTCGAACTGGTCACTGTGCCCTGTTTGCGCGACAATTATGCCTTTCTGGTGCATAACCATGCCACTGGCGACACCGCGTTGATCGACGCGCCCGAAGCGTCACCCATCGCGGCGGAACTGGCACGGCGGAACTGGCGGCTGAGTGATATCCTGATCACACACCATCATGATGACCATGTCGGCGGTCTGGCAACCCTGCGCGGCGCGGCGAGGGTGATCGGCGCCAAGGCGGATGAACACCGCCTGCCGCCCTTGGATCTGGCCGTGTCCGAAGGCGATCTGCTGCATATCTGCGGGCAAACGACGCATGTCATCGACGTATCGGGGCATACCATCGGCCATATCGCCTTTCACATGCCCGATGCGGGGCTGGCCTTTACCGGCGACAGCCTGATGGCTTTGGGTTGCGGTCGGTTGTTTGAAGGCACGCCCACGCAGATGTGGCAAAGCCTGCTGAAACTGCGCGCCCTGCCGGGTGACACATTGATCTGTTCCGGTCACGAATACACAGAATCGAACGCGCGTTTCGCCACCTCCCTTGACCCGGAGAATGCAGCGCTTAAGTTACGTGTCAGGGCAATTGACGCGGCACGTGCGGCGGGGAAACCGACAGTGCCATCCGGTCTTGATGAAGAACGGCAAACCAACCCCTTTCTGCGTGCCGATGATGCGGGCCTCAAGGCGCATATGGACATGCAGCAGGCGCCCGACGAACAGGTGTTTGCGCAGATCCGCGCAAGCAAAGACAACTTTTAATCACGAACTTGCAGCGCTTTGACAAGAAGCAGGCGATATTTCGATCTTCACATCATTTGTGAAGACCAAAACCAAAAAAGTCCTTGAAGGTTGGAAAAGAAAACCAAACTTTAAGAGATAGAGGCCACGGTGGGATCAGCTTGAAACGCTGGCCGACCCCCGATGTGAAGGAGCACAGACGTGCCATCATTTTCAACGACACTCGAGCAGTCCATTCACGGCGCCTTGGCGCTGGCCAATGAACGCAAGCATGAACTGGCCACATTGGAACATCTTTTGCTGGCCCTGATTGATGAACCCGATGCCGCGCGCGTCATGCGCGCCTGTTCGGTTGATCTGGACGATCTGCGCAAGGATCTGGAAGATTTCATCGACGATGACCTGTCCACCCTTGTGACCGATGTCGAAGGCTCCGAAGCGGTGCCAACGGCGGCCTTCCAGCGGGTGATCCAGCGCGCCGCGATCCATGTGCAATCTTCCGGCCGGTCCGAAGTGACCGGTGCCAATGTGCTGGTCGCGATCTTTGCCGAACGCGAAAGCAATGCCGCCTATTTCCTGCAAGAGCAGGATATGACCCGTTATGATGCGGTGAATTTCATCGCCCATGGCGTGGCGAAAGACCCCGCCTTTGGTGAAACGCGCCCCGTGACCGGTGCTGCGGCGGAAGAAACCGAACAGAAAACCGGCGCTGACCCGGAAAAAGAAAGCGCCTTGGCCAAATATTGCGTCGATCTGAACGCAAAATCGAAAAAGGGCGATGTCGATCCCCTGATCGGTCGCGCGCATGAGGTCGAACGCTGCATCCAAGTCCTGTGCCGCCGCCGCAAGAATAACCCGCTGCTGGTGGGTGATCCGGGCGTGGGTAAGACCGCCATTGCCGAAGGTCTGGCCTATAAGATCGTCAACAAAGAGGTGCCAGAGGTGCTGGCCGGTGCGACGATCTATTCGCTGGACATGGGCGCATTGCTGGCTGGCACCCGCTATCGTGGCGATTTCGAAGAACGGCTGAAAGCCGTGATGACCGAGATGGAAAACCACAAGGATGCCGTGTTGTTCATTGATGAAATCCACACGGTCATCGGCGCCGGTGCCACATCTGGCGGTGCGATGGACGCGTCGAACCTGCTGAAACCTGCACTGCAGGGCGGCAAGCTGCGCTGCATGGGGTCCACGACTTACAAGGAATTCCGTCAGCATTTCGAAAAGGACCGCGCGCTGTCGCGGCGGTTCCAGAAAATCGACGTAAATGAACCTTCCGTGCCGGATTCGATCAAGATACTGCAAGGGCTGAAGCCGTATTTTGAAGAACACCACAACATCAAATACACTGCAGAGGCGATCAAGACTGCAGTGGAACTGTCGGCGCGTTATATCAACGACCGCAAATTGCCTGACAAGGCGATTGACGTGATTGACGAGGCCGGTGCCGCCCAGCATCTGGTCGCCGAAAGCAAACGCCGCAAAACCATCGGCACCAAGGAAATTGAGGCTGTGGTCGCCAAAATCGCCCGCATCCCGCCGAAGAACGTGTCCAAGGACGATGCCGAAGTGCTGAAAGATCTGGAAAAAACGCTCAAACGCGTGGTTTTCGGGCAGGATCAGGCGATTACGGCGCTGGCCTCGGCGATCAAACTGGCGCGCGCTGGTCTGCGTGAACCGGAAAAGCCGATCGGCAATTACCTGTTTGCCGGGCCAACCGGTGTCGGCAAAACCGAAGTGGCAAAGCAACTGGCGGATTCGCTGGGTGTTGAACTGCTGCGGTTCGATATGTCCGAATATATGGAAAAGCATGCCGTTTCACGGCTGATCGGCGCGCCTCCGGGCTATGTCGGGTTTGATCAGGGCGGCATGCTGACCGATGGTGTCGATCAGAACCCGCACTGCGTGTTGTTGCTCGATGAAATGGAAAAGGCGCATCCGGATGTCTATAACATCCTGTTGCAGGTGATGGATCACGGCAAACTGACCGATCACAATGGCCGGACCACGGATTTCCGCAATGTGATCCTGATCATGACCTCCAACGCCGGTGCTTCGGAAATGTCGAAGAACGCGCTTGGCTTTGGCCGGGACTCGCGCACGGGTGAAGATACAGCGGCGATTGAGCGGATCTTCACGCCGGAATTCCGTAACCGTCTGGATGCGATCATCAGCTTTGGCGCCCTGCCGAAAGAGGTGATCATGCGGGTTGTCGAAAAATTCGTGCTTCAGCTTGAGGCGCAGTTGATCGACCGTAATGTTCATATCGAACTGACGGCAGCGGCGTCCGAATGGCTGGCCGACAAAGGCTATGATGCGAAAATGGGCGCGCGCCCGCTGGGCCGCGTGATCCAGGAACATATCAAAAAGCCGCTGGCCGAAGAATTGCTGTTCGGCAAGCTGGTCAAAGGCGGGCTGGTCAAGGTCGGCGTGAAGAACGGCGAACTGGACCTCACGTTCGAGGCCCCACAACAAGGTCGCATCACCGGCAGCAACAAACCACCGTTGCTGACAGCGGAATAAACGTCTTTTGCCCCCGCCACGCTATGCCGTGGCGGGGGCATGAAGCTTCAGACATCAATTTCATGTGCAAACGGTCTAAGATTTTATCGTGACACAATGGATTGGTGGCTTTTGACCGAGGGCGTCGCCCCGATTATGGGCAAGGCGACTGTGCCCACGCTTTATCCAGCAGTTGGACATCACAGCGCGAAATGGCATCAGCGCCATTCAGTCCGGGCTGTCATTTTTTACTTTTCCGAAAAGTGATCTGGTGCCGCTGAAGGGACTCGAACCCCCGACCCCATCATTACGAATGACGTGCTCTACCAGCTGAGCTACAGCGGCGTACCGGGGCGGGTGATAGCACCGTCATTCCGTCCCGGAAAGTGCTATTTTTCGTCGCTTGGCGTGACCGTTTCGGCATCAGCAATCATGGTGTCTTCAGCTGCGACAGGGGCTGGCCCGACAATCAGCGGCAGCATTTCAGCACCCGCAGGCATGGAGGTTTCGCCGGCAGGCGGTCTTTTCCAGGACAGCGTGTCGAAAGATGCGCAATTCTGGCAGGTGGGCCCCCAATTGGCGTGGATATGCTGGCAATTGTCACAAATCCATTGCGGGCCACGTGGCGCGCCCAAAGCACGGGTCAGCCAGCCGCGCACGGTGAAATCATCTGCCCCGGCACCCCGTTCAATCGCGGCCATCAAGGTCAGGCTGCGCGCGGTCGGATCGCTTTCAACCAGATCCGCAATGTCGCGGCGTGCGGCGGGAAAATCCTCTGCCGCGATATGTAATTCGGCCATCAGCATCTTGGTTTCAGGATCGTCAGGTGTGGCTTTGGTCAGGGTCTTGAAGCGTTTCAGACGCGCCTCTGGCGTCTCATCCGGCGCAATTTCAGCGAAGACCGCGGCCAGATCAGGATGCGGATGGGCGCTCCACGTCTTGGTCAGGACGCGCGTCGCATAGCGGGCATTGCCTTGCGCGATATAGCCACGCGCGGCCATGACGGCGGCGGGGATCAGATCGGGCGATAGCTTGTTAGCCTCGATCGCCGCTTCGCGTGCCTCGATCGTGGTGCCTTCGTCAAGGATATCGCGCGCTTCGGACAAGGCCAGGACCGCATCACGCCGCTTATAGACATCGCGCGGCAGGCTGCCGGATTTCAGCTTGGCGCCCAAAGTTTCGCGGGCGCCTTTCCAATCGGCCTTTTCGGCCTGCAATTGCAACAGCACATCCTGCGTTTCGACGTGCTTGGGTTTCAACGCAAAGGCTTTTTGCGCCAGCTTCAGCGCGGTATCCGTGTCACCATCCGCCAGTTTCTGCTTCATGATGCCGCGTACCCCGACAAAGCGGGTGCGATCATCAGCCAGCAGCTTCTTATAGGTCGCTTCCGCCTTGCGGCGGTCGCCGGTCATTTCAGCGGCCTGTGCGGTCAGCAGATTGGTCAATTGCGGCTGGCGCAGATAATTCTCTGCCCGCGCCGCCTTGGTCAGGGCCAGATGCCCTTCGCCCGATGCCAGCGCCATCATGCCTTCGGACAAAGCTTCATAGCCTTTGCGTTCGCGGTTGCGGTCGAAATAGCGCGATATCGCCGTCTCATCCCCGTTCAGGAAATGATAGGTGGCGACCACCAACGCCAGTAATTTCAGGCCAAGCCAGACCGCGACGATCAGGGCGGCGAACATGAACACCATTTCCAGCGTCGTCAGGGTGAATTCGATGCCCGCAACGGTGATCGTTGCGCCGCCGTCCACATCGTAAAGCAGCGTTGCGCCATAGGTCAGGCCGGTGACGACCAGAATGAAAGCAGTGATTTTTATCAAGGACCAGAGCATTTCTATCGCTTTCAATTATCACGCAAAGATGCGGCAAGGGTGTCAATCGCGGCGATGGCATCGGCCCGCCGTTCGGCCAAGGCCAGCCAATCGGACATTTCCGCACGGGCGACATCAGGCAAGGCATTGATTTCAGTCAGGGTTTCAGCCAGTTGCCCGTTGCGCAGAGCCGTCTGCGCGCGCGACAGAATTGCATCAGCCGTGTCTCCGTCGCGCGCGTTGACGGAACGGACATCGAACTGATTGCGCAAAAACGCCCCAATGCCAGAGGTCTCCTCGCCCGCCACACCTTCGGCACGTGCGGTCGTCAGGGCGGCACGGGCATAGTCGGGGAAGCTTTCCTGCAATGCGGACAAGGTCGGCACGCCGTCCTGTGCAGCCAGCAAAGCGTCGGGCGCGGGGTTAGCCAGCACATCTTCTAGGTCGTTCAGCGCGGCCCCCAAAGGCGCGCCGGTTTCGACGCTGGTCTGTAACCGGGCCAAGGCCGAGCGGGCGGCGGCATTGCGCGCTGCGGCGGCGGCGTTTTCTTCGATTGCGGCGGCTTCTGCACGGGCGGCATCAAGTTCCGTCTGGGCGATATCGGTCATTTCGGTCAGCTGTGCCCGCAAGGCGTCGATCTCTGCTTCAAAGACAGCGGTATCGGGCATCTGCCCATCGGCACCGCCGCGCGGCGCGGCTTCGATTGCGGCGATCCGATCTTCCAGATCAATGCGCAGCGCTGTCACATCGTCCTGCAAGCTGGTGAGTTGCGCAGCGAGTTCATCTTGCGCGGCCGTCACAGGCGCAAGATCCACGGTTTCAATGGCAGCAATGTCCTGCTGCAGCGTCTCTATTCTGGCGTCCTGGGCGGCTAGCAGAGCGTCAAGATCGCCTTGTCCCGCCGGGTTTGTCAGGGTCGCCACGGCGAATCCGATAGCCCCGGCCACGACGCCGCCCAAAAGCAAAGGCACGAAGCTGTTGCGCGACTGCGGCGCAGGTTTGGGCTGTTCAGCGGGTTGGGAGGTTTCGGGTTTTGGCACGGATTCGACAGCCTCAACCCGGGGCGTAGGTTGGATTGGTTCGACCGCTGCGGCTGGCTTCGCATGAAACTCTGGCGGCACCACATCGGCAACAGGCGTCAAAACACCAGACGATTCGTCAGTTGACGGCATTTCTGAGCCTTTCTTTGTGGTCTTGGCAGCGGCGCGGGGCCTTTTGGGAGGTTGTTTCGCCAATGTTCGCCCCTTTTCCTTAATCACCTGTCACGCAAGGATGTAAGGCAAGTTACCCTGCCTTCCACCCGTCCTCAAGCACAGGCCGGCTCATGCCATCCGTTCAGCCGCCGCGCCCAGCCGCTTGAGGGTCGCGACAATCATCGCCTCCGCATCCGGTGTCGCAGCGACAGAGACGCTTTTGACACGCATGGCGGCCGCCGCAGTTTGTACCGCCGTGCTGATCACGATCAATTGCACGGCAGCCGTAAACGGACCTTGTTCCGCCAGAATGGTCGCTGTCCGCGGGGAAAACAAGGGCAGGATCACCGGTGCTGCACCATGCAGCGCATCCAGCGCATCATCGCTCAGCGATTGGGCAAGCTGGTCGTAGGCGACAACGTCGATGCAGGCGATGCCCGCACTGATCAGTTTTTCTGCCACGCCGCCACGCGTGTGATTTCCCCGCAGATGGGCCATCGGTCCCTGCGGGCGGCGGGACATGATTTTTTCCACCAGACGTATGGCATCGCCCGGACCTGCGATCGCGTCAAAGCCAGCGTCAGCTGCCAATTGCGCTGTCTTGTCGCCAACACACCAGGCCGGCAGACCACGGGCAAGATTGGTGTACTGGGCCGCCGCGACGCCATGGGCAGAGGTGAAAATAACGCCTGTCACCTGTGACAGATCAGCGATGACCGGCACCGGGGCTATGCGCAACAAAGGCGAGAGGATGACCTGCACGGGACCGGCCCAACGGGCGGCAATCTGGGTCGCGAAAGCCTCGGCCTGTGGGGCGGGACGTGTCAGGATCAGGACAGGCGTCATTGGCATCCCATTGTTTGCAGGCTGGTGCAGTGTTACCTGCGTTTGACGAACACGCAACAGGATCAATGCATGGCGCGCGCGCTGACCATTCTTGGCATCGAAAGCAGCTGCGATGATACCGCCGCCGCACTGGTGCGCGGGCATGATGTGCTGTCGTCCATTGTTTATGGCCAGACCGCATTGCACGCCGATTTCGGCGGTGTCGTGCCAGAGGTCGCGGCCCGCGCCCATGCCGAAAAGCTGGATCATTGCGTGGAAGAGGCTTTGGCGACGGCGGGGCTCGACCTTGTGCAGGTTGACGCCATCGCCGTGACTGCCGGGCCGGGGCTGATCGGCGGTGTGTTGTCGGGCGTGATGTGCGCTAAAGGGTTGGCGGCGGCCACCGGGCTGCCCCTCATCGGGGTCAACCATCTGGCCGGTCATGCGCTGACCCCGCGGCTGACCGATCAGGTGGCCTATCCCTATCTCATGCTGTTGGTGTCCGGCGGGCATTGCCAGTTTCTGATTGTGTCAGAGCCGGATGACTATCAGCGTTTGGGCGGCACGATTGATGATGCCCCCGGCGAAGCCTTTGACAAGACAGCCCGCATTCTGGGTCTGGCACAACCGGGCGGGCCTGCGGTTGAAACCGCAGGGACGGCGGGCGATCCGAAAGCCTTCGATCTGCCGCGTCCTTTGCTGAACCAGCCGGGTTGCGATATGTCCTTTTCCGGGCTGAAAACCGCGATGCTGCGCGCGCGGGATGCGGTCGTCGCGACCAAGGGCGGGCTGACCAAGCAGGATCAGGCGGATTTGAGCGCATCGTTCCAAGCCGCTGTCGCCGATGTGCTGGTCGAAAAGACCCGGCGTGCGCTGGCGATTTATCTGGCGATGAATCCCGCAAAACCCAGCTTTGCCATCGCAGGCGGCGTTGCGGCCAACCAGCTGATCCGGGGGCGTTTGATGCAGCTTTGTGCCGCGTTAGAGATTGATTTCATCGCGCCACCCTTGGCCCTTTGCACCGATAATGCGGCGATGATCGCCTATGCCGGGTCGGAATTGCTGGCACATGGCCAGCACGATGATCTGACCCTGTCGGCCCGGCCCCGCTGGCCGTTGGATAGATCCGCAGCGCCCATGTTGGGGTCGGGCAAAAAAGGGGCCAAGGCATGAAGATCGGCATCATTGGCGGCGGCGCTTTCGGTACAGCCTTGGGCGTTGCCTTGGCGATGGATGGCAGGCAGGTGCAGCTTTGGGCGCGCGATCCCGCAGCCGTGGCACAGATGCAGGAACAGCGGACAAACCCGCGCCTGCCGGGGGTGAGCTTGCCCGGAAAAATTGCAGTATCCGCCAGTTTAGACCCTGTTTTCGCCTGCGACACCGTGCTGCTGACGATCCCGGCCCAAGCGCTTGCTCCGTTTTTGACCGAACATGGCGCGCGGTTGGGGGGCAAGGCGCTGGTCGCCTGTTGCAAAGGGATCGACCTGCATCAGATGACGGGGCCTGCCAGCACGATCAGCAGGATGGTACCCAATGCCCAAGCAGCGATCCTGACCGGGCCGAGCTTTGCCGGCGATATCGCGCGCGGTTTGCCGACAGCGCTGACGCTGGCCTGCGCGGATGATCTTTATGGCGCAATGCTGCAACAAATCCTGTCGACGCCGGTACTGCGGCTTTACCGCACGACCGATGTCATCGGGGCGGAACTGGGTGGCGCGCTGAAAAACGTCATGGCGATTGCGGCAGGTGTGACGATTGGTGCGGGCCTTGGCGACAGCGCGCGCGCCGCCCTGATCGCGCGCGGATTTACCGAGATGCAGCGGCTGGTGACCCTGCTTGGCGGGCGGGCGGATACATTGGCGGGCCTCTCCGGCTTGGGCGATCTGGTCCTGACCTGCACATCCGACCTGTCGCGCAATTACCGCTATGGCTTTGCTCTGGGGGCTGGCCAGCCATTTGACACCAGCACCACAGTTGAAGGTGCCGCAACCGCCCGCGCGCTGCGGCAATTGGCGCGGGATCTGGACATCGACCTGCCGATATGTACCGTTGTGGCGGATCTGGCGACGGGCCAGAATGATGTGAAAACCGCGCTGCATGCCCTGCTGTCGCGCCCATTGAAAGAAGAATAGATGCGTTTTGCCCTGATCGCCAAAGACAAACCCGATGCCCTGCAGGTCCGTATGGACAACCGCGAGGCACATCTGGCCTATGTTGCCGATACCGGCGTTGTGGAAATCGCAGGACCGCTGATCAATGAAGACGGGCAGATGTGCGGGTCGCTGATCGTGCTAGAGGTTGCCGATCTGGCCGCAGCGGAGGATTGGGCGGCCAATGATCCTTATGCCAAGGCCGGGCTGTTTGGTGACGTCACGCTCAGCGCGTGGAAAAAGGTGATCGGCTGATGGCCTATTGGCTGTTCAAATCCGAACCCGATGTCTGGGGCTGGGATGATCAGGTCGTCAAAGGCGAGGCGGGTGAAGAATGGCATGGCGTGCGCAATTATCAGGCCCGCAACAACATGCGGGCGATGAAAAAAGGTGATCTGGGGTTCTTTTACCATTCCCGTAGCGGGCTGGAGATTGTGGGCATCGTCGAGGTTTGCGCCGAGAGCCACCCCGACAGCACAACAGATGACCCGCGCTGGGATTGCGTCGATGTGAAGGCCGTGCGCCCTTTCGTGAAACCCGTTACCTTGGCGCAGATCAAGGCTGATCCCCGCCTGCAAGAGATGGCGCTGGTCAAAAGCGCGCGGCTTTCGGTCCAGCCAGTGACGGCAGAGGAATGGCAGTTCGTCTGCGTCTTGGGCGAAACAGAAAGCTGATCGGCCTGCCATTTGGCATGACCTGCATCATCTTCCGAGCTTGAGTATCCCCGCCGGAGGCTCCGACTCTGCCACGGGCACTGTTCTTACGATGACAACCTGCAAAAGAGGGCCCGGCAAGCGCCGAACCCTCTTTCACCCCGCGTGTCCCCAAGCCACCACACGCAATCGAAATATCAGGTCCGGGCCATACTGGCCTTGCCCTGAAAGTATCACGTCGGACCGCCCGGACCAAATCCGAACTGCCCGCAATTTGATGCAAATACATGCGTTCAGGCGTAAACGGCATCTTTTCCGAAATGCTTTGTCAGCATGTAATAGACCACCGCGCGGTATTTGTTCCGCTCTGATTGGCCATAGGTGGTCATCACGGCCTTGATCGCGGCATCCAGTTCCGGGCTGTCTTTCAGACCCAGTTTCTTGATCAGAAAGTTGTTTTTGACCGTTTCAACCTCACCAGGTTGGGTTGCTGCGATGGTCGCAGAATCGGCGTTATAGATGGACGGGCCGCAGCCGATCGTCACTTTGGTCAGCAGGTCCATATCAGGCGTCATGCCACATTTGGTCCTGAGGTCATCGGCGTAGCGCGCGATCAAATCGTCTCTTTTACCCATCACATCGTTCCTGATTCATGTTGCACTCAGCGCTTCACATCATGCGCTCGTTCAAGGTTATGCCAGCAAAGTATATCCGCAAAGAAAAAAGCCGCCATCCTTGCGGATAGCGGCCCTGTGACCTGCAACCTGTTGCAGGCAATATCAGTAGCGGTAATGTTCCGGCTTGAAGGGACCATCGACGGTGACGCCGATGTAATCCGCCTGATCCTTGCGCAATTCTGTCAGTTTCACGCCGATCCGTTTCAGATGCAGACGTGCGACTTTTTCGTCCAACGCCTTGGGCAGAATGTAAACGCCGGGCTGGTAGTCTTCGCCCTTGGTCCACAATTCGATCTGCGCCAGCACCTGATTGGTGAAGGAGGCCGACATCACGAAAGACGGGTGGCCGGTCGCATTGCCAAGGTTCAGCAGACGCCCTTCGGACAACAGGATCAGGCGGTTGCCAGATGGCATCTCGATCATATCGACCTGTTCTTTGATATTGGTCCATTTGTGGTTTTTCAACGCGGCAACCTGAATTTCGTTGTCGAAATGGCCGATATTGCCCACAATTGCCATATCCTTCATCTCGCGCATATGCTCGATCCGGATGACATCGCGGTTGCCGGTGGTGGTGATGAAAATGTCGGCGCTGTCCAGCACGTCTTCCAGCAGCACCACCTCGAACCCGTCCATCGCGGCCTGCAATGCGCAGATCGGATCAACCTCGGTCACTTTGACGCGCGCACCGGCACCTTGCAGCGACGCAGCCGAGCCTTTGCCCACATCGCCGTAACCGCAGACCACGGCGACCTTGCCCGCCATCATCGTGTCAGTCGCACGGCGAATACCGTCGACCAAAGATTCCTTGCAGCCATATTTGTTGTCAAACTTCGACTTGGTGACAGAATCGTTCACGTTGATCGCAGGGAAAGGCAGCAGGCCTTTCTTGTGCAGATCATAAAGGCGATGCACGCCGGTGGTGGTTTCCTCTGACACGCCTTTGATCGCATCGCGGGTCTTGGTGAACCAGCCGGGGCTTTGCGCCATGCGTTTCTTGATCTGGGCTTTGATGACAACTTCTTCCTCGGATTCAGGCACCGGGATGATGTCTTCGCCCGCTTCGGCGCGTGCGCCCAGCAGGACGTAAAGCGTCGCATCGCCACCATCGTCGAGGATCATGTTCGCACCTTCGGGGAACTGGAATGACCGGTCCAGATAATCCCAATGTTCTTCAAGGCTTTGCCCTTTGATCGCGAAAACTGGCGTACCACCTTCGGCAATCGCCGCGGCCGCATGGTCTTGGGTCGAAAAGATATTGCACGACGCCCAGCGCACATCGGCACCCAAAGCATTCAGCGTCTCGATCAGCACGGCGGTCTGAATCGTCATATGCAGCGATCCAACGATCCGTGCCCCCGCCAAAGGCTTGGCCGCGCCATATTCTTCGCGCAGCGCCATCAGGCCCGGCATTTCGGTTTCGGCAATATCCAGCTCCTTGCGGCCATAGGCGGCGAGGGCGATATCCTTAACGATGTAATCCAGCGACATGCAGGTTCTCTCTATCTAAAACAGGTTGGCGTTCCTTACCATCGCGACCGGCTTGCCACAATCCAAAGCCACGTATTATGCAGAACACTGAACAAACAGTTAAGGCGTGTTGGCAATGAAGCAACCAAGAGCATGGCAGCGAATGTTGTCGGGCCGCAGGCTTGACCTGCTTGACCCCACGCCGATGGATATCGAAATCAGCGATATCGCGCATGGTTTGGCCTTTGTCGCGCGATGGAACGGGCAGACCAAGGGCGATTTTGCCTATTCCGTCGCGGAACATTCGCTGTTGGTGACTGATATTTTCATCCGCCAGAATCCCAAAGCACCGGTGAAATGGCATCTGGCCGCTTTGCTGCATGACGCGCCCGAATATGTGATCGGCGACATGATCAGCCCGGTCAAATCTGCAATCGGCCCCAGCTATGGCGCGTTGGATGACCGATTGACGGCAGCGATCCATCTGCGGTTCGGGCTGCCTGCGCAATTGCCGGTTCAGATCAAGCGTCAGATCAAAAAGGCCGATAAACTATCTGCCTGGCTGGAGGCGGTGCAGATCGCTGGTTTCACCCGGCCAGAAGCCGACAGGTTTTTCGGCAAACAAGACACTGCCCTGCTCGAGACGTTGCCCATCCGGCTGCGCGCGCCAAAGCAGGTGCGCGATGAATTCACCCGCAGATGCGGGGACCTGATGCAAGCGATGTGATTTGACGACCAGCCAACGCGCTAAACGCTGTCTTAATCTATCGCGTGCAGTGTGATGCAGATGAATTGTGAGAATCGCTGCATGTTGCTTCTTCGACAGATTTCATGGCGCGTAAAGGCGAGTCTGAGCCGGATCAACCCCGACAGGCTTTGGCTTTTCCATGTCGCCGTGTTGGCTTTCGTACTTGCCCTGTTTGTCGCGATGCATGCGATCAACCAGCAAATCATCGCCAGCAGCAGCGCGGCGCATAGCGCCGAGGACATTGCCTTTCTACGCAAACTGCAATGGGCGGATCTGCTGATTGCGGGTCTGGTCCTGCTGGTTCAGGCGGCAATGATTTTTCTGCCCACCCATCTTGGCTTGCGAAGGCAGATGCAGGCCTTGCGCAATCAGGCGACCAGCCTGCTGGATGCAAAGCAAGAACTGGAACATTTGAGCAAGCAGCTTTCCCATCTGTCGAACCATGATGCTCTAACCGGGCTACCAAACCGCCGGCATCTGGTAAGCTTGATGAGAGATCAGGTGGCACAGAGAAAACTGACCGGCCAGTGCTTGCTGTTCATCGGCCTGGACGGATTCAAATCGATCAACGATTCCGCCGGGCATGAACTGGGCGATCATGTGCTGGTGGCGGTTAGCCGGGCCCTGAGCGCCTGCGTCGATGAGGGCCAGATTGTTGCCCGGATCGATGGCGACGAATTTGCAATGCTGACCGATGAACCACCCGCAGATATCGTACAGCGGGTGAAATCGTCTCTGTCCGGCGGGATCAGCGTGCTGGGCAGAGATATGAAAGTCACGGCCAGTATCGGTTATCTCGTGCTCGACAATGACCAAAGCGATCCTTTGGCCATTCTGGCGGACGCAGCCATGGCCATGCAGGTCGCAAAAACCGATGGGGGCAACAGAGCCCGACACTTTACCCCCGCCTTGCGCGAAAACGCAGGCCAATTGCAGCGGCTGCAACTGGATCTGCCTGCGGCGATCCGCAACGGTGAATTGGAACCATGGTTTCAGCCACAGGTGCGGCTGACCGACGGCGCCCTGCACGGAGTTGAAGTGCTGGCCAGATGGCGCCATCCGACCCGCGGTTTGCTGACCCCTGACAGATTTCTGCCTGTGGCGGAACGCGCCGGCATGATGATCGAGATGGATCATGCGATCTGGTCATCCGCAATGACCTACGCAAAGGGATGGCAACGCTCGCAAATCTGGCATCCGCTTATTTCGCTCAATGCCGCACCTGACACGATAGCGGACCCGCATCTGATCGAACGATTTCTGCTGGGGCTGCGCCGGTCGGGGCTTGCGGCGGATCAGGTGATTATTGAGGTTCTTGAAACGACATTGATCGCCGGTGCCGATGACATGACCGCGATCAATATCGATACGCTGGCCGAATGTGGCATTGCGCTGGAACTGGATGATTTTGGCACAGGCTATGCGTCGTTGTGCAGGCTGACACAATTGCCGCTGTCAGGTATCAAACTTGACCGATCGCTGGTGGCCCCTTTACCCGACCACGGTGCCGACAGTGTGGTCCGTGCCATCCTTGCGCTGGCCGCCGAACTTGGCCTGCACGTTATTGCCGAAGGCATTGAAGAAAAAGGTCAGGCACAGCACCTGTCCGACAGAGGCTGCATCATCGGCCAAGGCTATGGGTTTGCCCGCCCGATGCCCCCCAATGAATTTGAAATATGGCTGCGACGTCATGCCAATCGCCCGGTGACGATGGGAGGTGCGCCGCTGCCTTTGGTCAAGCAGGCTTGAGCATCGCAATGGTAACCCGTATCTGAAGAGGTGAAATGATCCGATAGGACTGTAAATGGCCAATCATCTGTATCACAACGACCTGCCCGATGGGCTGGACCTTGGGCCAATCGTCGCGATCGATTGTGAGACCATGGGCCTGAACCCGCACCGGGACCGGCTGTGCCTGATCCAGATGTCAGGCGGCGATGGTGATTGCCATCTGGTGCAGGTCAGCAAAGGTCAGGCAGGTGCGCCGAACCTCTGCGCGATGTTGACCGATCCCGATGTGCTTAAATTGTTCCACTTTGGCCGGTTCGATATTGCCGCTTTGCTGAACGCCTTTGGGGTTGTCACCAGGCCGGTCTATTGTACTAAAATCGTCTCAAAGCTCGTGCGGACCTATACTGACCGGCATGGGCTGAAGGTGTTGGTGCAGGATATGCTGGGCGTCGATATCTCCAAACACCAGCAGCAAAGCGATTGGGGCGCGCCGAAACTGAGTAAGGCACAGCTGGATTATGCCGCCTCGGATGTCCTGTATCTGCACCAGCTGAAATCAGCGTTTGATGTGCTTCTGGCGCGCGAGGATAGGACAGAATTGGCACAACGCTGCTTTGACTTTCTGCCCACACGGGCGGCGCTGGACCTTAACGGTTGGCCCGATAATGATATTTTTGCGCATTGATGGCTGATCCTGTCCCCTTCCTTGCCATCGCCCGCCGCGTCATCGGACAAGAGGCCGCGGCGTTACAGCAACTTGCACAAACGCTGGATCAAAGCTTTGCCGATGCGGTCGAACTGTTACTGGCGGCCAAGGGCCGGGTGATCGTTTCCGGCATGGGCAAATCCGGCCATATCGCGCGTAAGATCGCCGCCACCTTTGCCAGCACCGGCACGCCGGCGCATTTTGTTCATCCGGCAGAGGCCAGCCATGGCGATCTGGGGATGATGCGGCGTGGCGATGCGGTGCTGGTCCTGTCCAACTCCGGCGAAACCCCGGAACTGGCCGATCTCGTTGCCTATACCCGACGTTTTGCCATTCCGATGATCGGGGTGGCCAGCCGCGCCGACAGCACGCTGATCCAGCAGGCCGATGTCGGCATCATCCTGCCACAACTGGGCGAGGCTTGTGGCACCGGCGTTGTTCCGACCGTTTCGACCACGATGACCTTGGCCTTGGGTGATGCGCTGGCCATCGCGCTGATGGAACACCGCGCCTTTACACCCGAAAACTTCCGCGACTTTCACCCCGGTGGCAAGCTGGGCGCGCGCCTGTCAAAGGTCGCCGATCTCATGCACCGCGGGGACGCTATCCCGATCGTGCATCTGGACACGCCGATGTCGGATGTGCTGTTGATCATCAGCCAAAAGGGCTTTGGCGTTGCAGCGGTCCTTGACCACAATAATGCTTTGGCAGGGATCGTCACCGATGGCGATTTGCGCCGCCACATGCAGGGGTTGCTGGATCACACAGCGGGCGAGGTGATGACACCGCACCCCACAACGATCTCACCCCATGCGCTGGCAGAAGAGGCTGTCGCTGTCATGAATACCCGCAAGATTACCTGTCTGTTTGCGCTAGACCCTGCCAATCCGGGGCAGGTCACCGGCATTTTGCATATCCACGACTGCCTGCGCGCCGGTATCGTCTAGCCATGTTCGGCGCTGACAATCTTTATTCGCAATGGGTGGGCTGGGCCAAGATCCTGCTGCCGCTTTGCGCTATCGCGCTGCTATCGACGCTGTTCTTATTTGCGCGCAACCCGTCAGATGCCACCGATATCCCCATGGCGCAGGTTGCAGATCTCGCGCGTGACCAACAGATGACAGCACCGGAATTTTCGGGCATCACCGACACCGGGGCTGTGGTGGTCGTCTCTGCCCGCAGCGCGCGGCCGGCAGAAGAACGGCCAGACGCGGCCAGCGTCACCGATTTGCGGGTCCGCATGGATAATCCAGACGGCAGCAGGCTGGAGATGACAGGCGTGACAGGCGAGCTTGACGGACGGGTGCGCAGCGCGCGGTTTACCGGTCTTGTGCGGCTCAATACATCGACCGGATATGTCATGGAAACCAGTGCGATGACGGTCATGATCGATAATGGCACGGCGATGTCGGACGGATTTGTGGAAATCCGCGCACCAATGGGGAATCTGACCGCCGGGCAGGTGACATTTCGGGCAGATGGCAGCAATAGAGGTCAACAGATGCTGTTCACCGGGGGCGTCCGGCTGATATACCAACCACAAGATTAACCGGGTCGCCACAAAGGATTGCCGCAAGATGTTCCGATCAATCGCCATTTGCACAGCCTTTTTTGTTGCGCTTGCTACGACAACCAGCGCGCAGACCAATGTGAATCTTGGCGGCATGGCCGTTGATACAGATGCTGCCATAGAAGTGACGGCAGACGCGCTGTCGGTTGATCAGGACAATGGCACTGCCGTCTTTGAAGGCGAGGTTGTGATCAGCCAGGGCGACATGCGCCTGTCGGCCCCGCGGGTCGAAGTGGTTTATGGCGCTGACACCAGCCAGATTGACCGGCTGGTCGCAACGGGCGGGGTAACAATCGTGACCGCCGCCGATGCGGCAGAGGCAGAGACTGCCGATTACAATGTCGCGACAGGGATGCTGAGATTGGATGGCGATGTGCTGCTGACCCAAGGCGATAGCGCGATTTCCGCGCAAAGCATGTTGGTTAATGTCACCGACGGTACAGCGACCATGCAAGGCCGCGTACGCACCGTGCTGCAACAGGGCGAAAACTGATGACGCCTCCCAATCTGACCGTTCAAGCAGGCGATGCCGGGCTGCAGATCATCAGCCTGCGCAAAAGCTATCGCAAACGCCCGGTGATCCGCGATGTCAGCATCAGCTTGGGCCGAGGCGAGGTTGTGGCGCTGCTGGGTCCGAACGGGTCAGGCAAGACCACCTGTTTTTACGCCATCGCCGGTCTGGTTACGCCCGAAGGCGGCAAGGTCATTATCGACGGGCGCGATGTGACAACCTTGCCGATGTATCGGCGCGCGCAGCTCGGCATCGGCTATCTTCCGCAAGAAATGTCGATTTTTCGGGGCATGAATGTCGAAGACAATATCATGTCGATTCTGGAAATCACCGAAAAGGACCGGCATCACCGGCGCGAACGGCTGGAAACGCTGCTGGCGGAATTTTCCATCGAACATCTGCGTCGCGCCTCGGCCATGGCGCTGTCGGGCGGCGAAAGACGCCGGGTTGAAATTGCCCGCTGTCTTGCTGCCGGACCGAAATACGTGCTGCTGGACGAACCTTTTGCCGGGGTGGACCCGATTGCTGTGGCGGAAATCCGCCACCTTGTCGCGGATCTGAAGAACCGTGGCATCGGCGTGCTGATCACGGATCACAATGTGCAGGAAACGCTGCAAATCGTCGACCGGGCTTATATTTTACACGATGGCAAAGTGTTGATGAGCGGGACGACACAGGACGTGATAAAGGACGAAAATGTCCGCCGGGTTTATCTGGGCAACAACTTTCGCGTGAACTGATTCTTTTGACAGTCTTATGACAGGATCATTGACAACCTGCCCGGTTTTGTCGCCAACTCAAGACATGGCGGACCATTGTTCACTCCCCGCAGAGATGCTGATACAGCGGTCATCCTGCTGGGGAAATCTTATTGAATACAATGACCTGCCATATCTCACTGACCTTGTAAGATGCGGCCTTTGTGGCCCTGGCGCAGCTGCTGGTCCACATAGAGCCCCCAGACCCTAGGAGAAATGATGCGGTATCAAATCAGCGGTAAACAGATCGATATTGGTGAAGCCCTGCAAACCCATGTCCGCACGGAAATGGATGCCATCCTGAGCAAATACGCCGGTCGCCCGACCGAGGCGTATATTGTCTTTTCCAAATCCGCACATGAATTTGTCTGCGAAGCGGTCGTGCATCTCTCCACCGGTCTGACCGCCCAGGCCACGGGCAAGGCAACTGAAATCTATGCCGCTTTTGACAGCAGCGGCGAAAAGATGGACAAGCAATTGCGCCGCTACAAACGCCGCCTGAAGGACCACCATGCCGGGCGATCACACCCGGTTGAACTTTCGGATGCCGGGTCCTATATCCTCGAACCGAAGGACGAGTCTGAAGAAGCGGAACAGGATACCGTCAACGCAATGATCATTGCCGAGATGGAAACCAAAATCCCATCGCTTTCCGTGGGCGAAGCCGTGATGCAGATGGAAATCGCGAATGCGCCGGTTTTGGTTTTCAGGAACGAAAAGCACAGCGGCGTGAATGTCGTGTATCGCCGGGATGACGGCAACATCGGTTGGATCGACCCGCGCGCTGCGGGGTGACCCGGGAAAGTAGAAGAAAGACGCATGATGCAGCTTAGTCAGATCTTGCAGCCCGACGCCGTCAAGACGATTGCCTCCTGCACCAGCAAAAAGCGTCTTTTTCACGATGTCGGTGAAATGGCCGAAAACTGTTATGGCCTGAAACCATCCTCGGTGATCGAGGCGTTGAACGAACGCGAAAATCTTGGCCCGACCGGGGTCGGGATGGGCGTTGCCCTGCCCCATGCGCGCCTTGCTGGCGTGGATGGGGTCAAGGGGATTTTCCTGCGCCTCGAAAAGCCGCTGAATTTCGATGCGGTGGACCGCCAACCTGTTGATCTGGTTTTCGCGCTGATCGCCCCGGAAAGTGCCGGTGTCGAACACCTCAAGGCGCTGGCGCTGGTGTCGCGGACCTTCCGCAACCCCGCAGTCTGCGCCAAATTGCGTGCGAACAGTGACCCGGTCACCTTGTTCACCATCCTGACCGCGCTGGAATCGTCGCAAGCGGCCTAACGCCAGTCGGAAAACCCGAAACTGTCATAATCGCGCGCATAGGCGTCGCACGCTGCCGCCTCGATCATCGGATCATAAATCGCGGTCAGCCAAGGCTGATGCCGATGCGGCGTGACCTGTGGCATTGGTGAGGTCTGTCTGCCGACTTGAGCGGCCAGACCCGGCAGATCGCGCGCCAGATCCTCTTCGCGCAGCACCGCATCCGGCAGGGCGAATTGCGCCATGCCTTGCAACAGGGTCAACTGGCTGGCCCAGGCAGCATCGACCCGGATGCTGGTCTGACCCGCCAGATTGTTGCGCAGGAAGGCGAGAAACGCCAGAAATGCGGTGCGATGTGCGGCTGCATCATAGCTGGATGGCTGATCAAGATCGGGCGGCACCGCCGGAATCGGCAGTTTATGCACCTTGCGCAGCGAGTCGCGCAGCCGGGGAAAGCTGCCCGGACCGCTCGTCAATATGCGGTCGCAGAACGCAGCATGGGCGCGTGCCACAGGATGGCGCAACACGGTAAAGCGCCGGTTGATCGGATGGTCAATCTGCCATTGCCGCAGCGACTTTTGCGAAAAATCACCGACCGGTGCGGCCCCATCCAATGCAGTGAACCAATCGGCCACTGCCTGCTCCGGCCCTGACCGCAGCGGCATATAAAGCAGACCAGTCTTCGCTGCGGCCACGAAGCCAGGGACGCCCGGCCCCTTGCGCGGTTCAAAATTCGGGGTCCGGGACAGATCGAAACGATCCAGCCCGCGCAAGGCATTTTCCATCTGGTCCAGATTGCTGACCTTGCTGGTGATGGGTTCGGGGTTCTGTTTCTTCAGCTTTTTGTCCAGATTGGCCAGCCGCGCGGATGACCCCAGAAACGTCGCCAGGCCGTTCAGCACATCCAGATCCTGAAGATCATCATAGCCGATGTAGAACGCCGATTGTCCGGTAGTTTGCAGATGGCGCAGAACCATCAGTTGAAAATCCTGCGTCTGTTTCAGATGCACCCCGAATTCATCCGCGTCAAAGGTGATCTGCTGCGTCTTGGCATGGGTCGCGTTGGTCAGTTTCCATTGGCCTGTCGCGCGGGCGATTTTCAGACTGACATAGGCGTCCAGCGGATTGCGCGTCAGGATCACCTTGGCACAGCGCGGATCGGGCAGGCAGATATCCAGCACACGGCTGTCGTGGTCGTGAAAGAACCGGAAGCCACCCAGACCGGGGGCGGTCTTGATCGCAGTGATCAGGCTGGCGGGGTCTTTTTCACGCGCCTCCAATGTGATGCCAAATAAAGGATCAACCTTGGGAAAGCCGACAAAAGCGGGGTTGAACGCCTCGCCATGGCAGGTGACGCCGTCGAGCGCGTTGAGGTTTGATTCAAGAAAATTCGATCCGGTGCGCATATCGGCGAGCACGATGAAATAATCAAACCGGGTCATTTGCTGCCGATCATATAGGGTTTGCGCAGATTGGGCCTGCGGTTCGGGCTGCGGTCACCCACGGCAAAGTCACCCGCCAGATAGGGGTTCATGCCTTGATTTCTGAGGTCCTGCAAAAATTGTGCAAAGCCGGTCAGATCAACCATTTTCGGCAGTTTGGTCAATGTCGCGGCCCGGTGCCCAGCCATATCATCGACGATATTCTGCAAGATATCGACCGGATCGTCCAGAAATTCTGCCAGCGTCATGATGCACCTGCGGGACCGTGCATCAGGTGCGCGCAATGTTTTGAGCAATTTGTTTTCGACCTGTTGCAGGCGCGCAGCCTCGGCCCGAACCTCGCTTGCGGATTGTCCCGACAGAAAAAGCGACAAGGCCCAGGCCCCGGTGACCACCCAGACGCTGGCCTGCGTGTCTTTTGTCAGCATCCATTTGATCTGTTGATTATCAGCGGGTCCGAACTGGAAACATTGTTGCTGATCTCGCCCGTTCCAGATCAGATTGGTCAGGAACATCCGGCAATTGTAATCGCGCAGGCGCGGATGGGCAGACAGGCCGCCCCGATAGACCGCCGCGCCATCCGCGAAATGCGCCTTGTCGGGGCCGAACAGATGCCCATGCACGACCACCCCGGTTTGCCGCGTCAGCCAATCGGTAAAATCGGGGATCACAGCGTCAAACCCTTGCAACGCGGTATAGCGCGCAGCGGTAAATCCGTTTTCGCGATCCATGAACGGAAACCGGCTTTGCATGTAAAGCCCGCGCCGCCCGTTGGAACGTCGGTCAACGGCTTGTGCAAAAATGCGGTCAATAATGCTGGTCTCAGGGTCCTGCTGCGCGTCAAAGATTGTGGCAGGCTGTGGAAATCGCCGATACAGCGCATCGGCCTTGGGCCAGATCTTGCGCGCGACAAAGCAGCCCGACCGCGCCAAAAGCTCTGCATGATCATCATAGAAAATATGCGGTTTGCCTTGGTAGTCGAATTTCGACAGCGTCAGGGACCGGCTTTCGATCCGCCGCGCATGGCGGCGGGCCAGCGTCTGGTAATAGCATTCATCGGGAATCCAGACCCGGCGGAAATAAGTATCGAATTCCGGCCTGCGCGGGTCTTCGAGGATCGCTGTCAGCGTCAGCCGTGTCAGGCACCACCATTGCGACCCAAGATGCGGGACAATACCGTCAGGCACCCGCCGTTGCCGCCCGGTCAGCCGCTGCATCTCCACAAACGCATCGAACAGGCGGCGCTGGCGTTTCCATGAGAACGGAAACCGCAGCGTGAACCGTTCACTGTCGAGCCCGCCGATCGTCCAGGGCACATCGCTGGTGGTCACGCTTTCGATGAAATCGGTGTCGGGGTGTCCATCCAGATAGGTTTGCAATTCCGCAATCGGGCGCAACGGCAGACAAGCGCCAGAGGCAAGATAGGCATGCGCGACATCGGGATGGCGCACAAGCAATTGCGCCGCGGCTGCCTGCGACGCGGCAATCAGCCCCCACATGCCCCATTCGCAGCGGAATCGTGGGCTGAAGCTGACACTGTCCAGATCGGCAAGCCCAGCGACAAAGCGGTCATGCGCCGCCTGCCCGACATTTTTGTCGATATGGACCACAACCGGACAGCCCGCACCGGCCCAGTGCCGGATCACCTGCTCGGCCCGGTCGAGCGCGGTATGCACCAGCATGACCACACCCAGCGTCATGCCCAGTTGCCTTTTGACATCAGACCCAAGACTTCAAGCTGGCGCCAATTGATATATTGCTCGCTCCATCGGCACCAAAAATCGGGGTCATCGTCGTGATGGGCGGCATAGGATTTATATTCGATCCCTTTGGCGAAATGTTCGGCCCGCGCCGCCTCTTCCGAGGCGCGGGCGCTGAACGTGTCGATGAATTTGGCATGCAGCAACACGCCCGAGGTTTTTTCCCCGCCCTGCTGATCATAGACAAGGTTCAGCCCGCGCGGCAGCATCATATGGGTCGAGCTGACATAGACATAAGGGCGCTGCCATTTCACGAAAGGGATCTTGTTCAATGCCGGGGCCTGCCGGGGTTTGTTGGCAAAGAACATCCGCGCGCGCGGGCCGCCCTGAATCCACAGGTTTCGCAGCTGGTCATTGCGGGTCATGATGTAATTGCCCGCGTCAAACCAGCTTGCGATCTGGAATGGGTCATCGCCGCGGCGGTAAGGTTGCGCGCCGACCGGGCCTTTGGGATACATATCCAACAGCATCGCGCCGAAGGACCGGACCTCTGACGCATCCAGCCAATCGGCCAGCGCACGGATCGGGCGGGTGTCGCAGAACGGGTAAACCAGAAATTCATCCACATCCACGGTCAGCGCCCAATGCCCATGCGCGTGTTTATGTTGCAGATAGGTCAGCCAATCGACGCCAAAGCGGGATGCAGCATAGCCTGCCTTTGTGTGCCAGAGGGAGACATCCGGCTGGGCAGCAAGAAATTCAGCACCGCCATCGTCGCTGTTATTATCGACCATCAGGAAATGATCGATGCCCAGATCGCGGTAATATTTGAGGAAATAGGGCAGGCGCTGGTCTTCGTTGCGCAGAGTGCAGAACAGCAGGATCGCATCCGGGTCAATCTGCTGCGTCCGGTCCTGCACGGCCTTCAGCTCGCGCCCCTTGGCGAGCGCGCGCAGTTTCCATTGTTTGCGTTGCCAGCGTAGCTGGTATGACGTCAAAAACCCCAAACTATAACTGCCTCACCGAAACCCATCGTTCTACTCGCATCACACCCAGTCACTTTTGGACATCAAGCCCAGCGCCGTCAATTGCTTCCACCCGTCATAGCGGCAGGATGTGTCGCACCAGAGATCCGGCCCGTCGGACAATTTCTGATGGTAGGTGGTGTAAAGATCGCTGTTTTCGAAATGCTGGCGACGTGTGATTTCCTCGGCCGATTTGGGCATGATATCGGGTAGAAATTTGGTGTGCAGTAGAACGCCGGTCACGCGCTTGTCCTGTGCGCGGTCAAAGACGTGGTTCAGCTTGCGCGGCAGCATCTGATGGGTTGAACTGACGTAGACATAGCGCCAGTGCCAGCGGACCAGTGGCACTTTGCTTAACGTGGGTGCGCGCTGTGGTTGATCGGCAAAGAATACCCGGTCGCGCACGCCGCCCTGCACCCAGAGGTTCTGGTAGACCGGATGAATCTTTTCGCGGTAATTGGCCGGATCGAACCAGCACAGCACCTGCAAAGGATCGGTCGCCGGATCATGGCGCGCCTGCGAAATCGGGCCTTTGGGATACATGTCCAGCATGATGGCCCCGAAGGAGGCCACATTCTGTTGATCCAGATGCTGGGTCAGATCGCTCAGGCTGCGGCTGTCGGCATAGGGATAGGTCAGCAATTCGTCAGCATCGACGGTCAGGCACCAGTGGCCATGACCATATTGCCAGTGCAACCAACCGAGCCAGTCCATCCCGAAGCGCGACAACCGATAGCTGTGCCGCGTCGTCCAGAGTGAAACATCAGGCTGCGCGGCCAGATAATCGGTGGTTCCATCGTCGCTGGCATTGTCCACAATCAGGAAATGGCCGATGCCGAGCTTGCGATAATGGTGCAGAAAGAATGGCAGACGTGCCATTTCATTGCGGATCGTCGCGAAGCACAGCACCATATCGTCAGTGATCTGCCTGGTCCGGTCGTGCAACGGCGTGATCTGCCGCCGTTTGCGCCAGACCCGATACAGGAACCGCCGCCGTTTCCAGCGCATGCGATACGCCATCCACAAATCGCCAAAGGCCATTGGTCAGAACCTTGGGTGATGCGTTACTGCATCGCCTGTCGCTTGGTGTGCAGATCTTCCAGAAAGGCCGACAATTCGTCCCGTAGATCATCGCGCGCCAAGGCAAAGGCGACAGTCGCCTGCAGGAACCCAGCCTTGGAGCCGCAATCATAGCGTTGCCCATCGAACCGATAGCCGAAGACATCGCGCCCTTCGGTCATTTCATAGGCGATGGCATCGGTCAGCTGAATCTCGCCCCCGGCGCCGCGTTGGACCTTATCAAGGTTCTGCAAGATGCGCGGTGTCAGGATATAGCGCCCGATCACGGCAAGATTGGACGGGGCGGTTCCTGCGGCGGGTTTTTCGACCATGCCTTTGACCTGAACGATTTTTCCGTTTTCATTCAGAACGTCCAGAACACCATAAGAAGCTGTTTGCGCGGGCGTCACTTCCATTGTGGCGACCATGCAACCGCCGGTGTCCTGATAGGCCTCAACCATCTGTTGCAGGCAGGGTTTTTCCGCAGCGACCAGATCGTCCGGCAGGATCACGGCAAAGGGTTCGTCATGAATCAGCTTGGCCGCACAGGCCACGGCATGGCCGAGGCCCAGCGCCTTGTGTTGGCGGACATAGGCAATCGCGCCGCTGTCCATATTGGTGTCGCGCAGAACCTGCAAAAGCTCTGTCTTGCCGGATTTGCGCAGGGCGTTTTCGAGATCAGGGGCGAGATCAAAGTAATCTTCCAACGCGGATTTCCCGCGTGAGGTCACGAAAATGAAGTCCTCGATCCCGGCGGCACGGGCTTCGTCGATCGCATATTGGATCAGGGGTCGGTCAACCAAAGTCATGATCTCTTTGGGGACAGATTTTGTGGCAGGCAAAAACCGTGTGCCCATGCCCGCAACCGGGAAAATCGCCTTTGTGACTTTACGTTTCATCTGTCTGTTCAACCTTTATATGCGTTTGCCGCAATATGCTCTATTTCGCCAAGAAGGCCAGATTAAGTCAAAAGGCCAGCAATCCGATGCCGAAACCCTTATTCCTGCCCCATCGCAGATAGCATGGCTTCGATACGATTAACATCTTCGGGGTTGTTCAGTTCCCAGAATTCACGGCCCTGCGCAGCCACTTCAACGCAGAGCATGGGCACCGCCCGTTCAAGAAAACGCAATTGTTCCAGACCTTCAAGGGTTTCCAGCACGCCTTGCGGCCAACCGGCATAGGCGCGCAGGGCGGCGGGCCGGTAGGCATAGACGCCGACATGATGGAAAACCGGGGTCATATCCGTGGCGTCATAGCTGCGGCCGGTGAAAGGAATCACCTCTTTCGAGAAATACAGCGCGTTGTGATCGGCGCCGAATACCGCAGTCGTGCCGCCGACCCTCCCTTCGCGTCGATCTTGCAACAGGGCGGATAACATCCGCCCTTCGGTGCGCAACACCGGCGTTGCGACATCGGCTTGCGGATTGGCACGCAGCCCCGCCACCAGATCGCTGATGAACCAGGCCGGGGTCAGCGGCGCATCGCCTTGCAGATTGACGATGATGTCATAGTCGCCATTCAGGTTATCTACGGCTTCGGCACAGCGTTCGGTGCCATTGGCGCAGGTGGGGGATGTCATCACCACCTCTGCCCCAAAGGCAGTGGCAGCATCGGAAATCCGTATATCATCGGTGGCCACCACAACCCGGTCGACACCTTCGACCGCCAAGGCAGCATCCCAGGATCGCCGGATCAGGCTTTTCCTGACGCCTGTCGCGCCGGTCAGCTGGACCAGCGGTTTACCCGGATAGCGGGTCGAAGCATAGCGCGCGGGAATAACGATAATGACAGACATCAGGCGGATTCCAAAACAACGCCGGGTGCCGCGGCAATAAAGAACGGATTATCATAGCCCGGTTTCCCGTAGGTTAACGGCGCATGGTTGTCGAACCGCACCACCCGCCCACCGGCCCCAGTCAGCACGGCATGGCCCGCTGCAGTATCCCATTCCATCGTGCGCCCAAGACGGGGGTAAAGATCCGCCTCGCCGGTCGCGACCAGACAAAATTTCAACGATGACCCGGCGCTGGTCATGTCGCGGACCTGATATTTGCTGATGTAATCATCAGTTGCCTGATCGCGGTGGGATTTGGAGGCCACCACCATCAGCGCTTGATTATCCGGCTCAGAGACGGAAATGGCCGTCAGCGCACCGACCTTGTCTTTTGCGAAAGGTCCCGCCTCTTCCACCGACTGGCCAGAGGCATCAGTGTAGAACAAGCGGTCGCGCGCTGGCGCGTAAACGATGCCACGCACCGGCATACCGTCCACGACATAGGCGATATTCACCGTGAAATCACCACGCCGCTGGACGAATTCCTTGGTGCCATCAAGCGGGTCGACGATAAAAAACGTGCTGGCCTGTATGTCATGCGACGCGGCCTGTTCTTCGGTGACAAGGGCGATGTCGGGAAAGGCTGTGCGCAGGGCGGCGGAGATCAAGGCATCAGCCGCCTCATCCGCGGCGGTGACCGGGCTGTTGTCGCTTTTGGCGCGCACGTCAAAATCATCCGCAGCATAGATCTGCATGATCGCATCCCCGGCCAGCAGGGCCGTTTCGCGCATAACAAGGGTTAATCGTTCAAAATTCATCGGCCAGCCTTATGTAAAAAGTGACATGTTCACTGCGTTATGATTTGCTGTTAAGCGTCCGGCAAGGTTTTGATCCGATAAAGGTGATCAAGCTTCGTTTTTGATAGGTCCTGCATGTTTCGCGCCCCCGATACCAAAACCAAGGCCCGCACGCTCTTTGCCATGGCGGAGGTGATTTATCACTCCATCGTGCGGAATCTGCGCAGCAGTCATCGCAATGCGGTGATCGGTCTGGTTCTGACAATGGTCCAAAGCCTTGTCATGATCATCGCCTTTCTGGTGATGTTCATGCTGTTGGGTGTCAAATCATCGCCGATCCGGGGTGATTTTCTGCTCTTTGTCATGTCCGGCATCTTCATGTTCATGACCCATATCAAAACCGTCTCATCCGTGGCGGGTGGCGGCAGCCCGGTCGCCGCCATGATGCAGCACGCGCCGATGAATACGATCATCGGCATCATTTCAGCCGCGGTATCGACGCTGTATCAGCAGGTGCTGACGATGATGATCATTTTGTCAGTCTATCACATCGCGATCACACCGATCACCATCCATAATCCGGTCGGTGCTTTCGGCATGCTGCTGCTTTCATGGTTTTCCGGTGTCGCGGTGGGCATGTTGTTTCTGGCGCTGAATCCGTGGATTCCCGATCTGGCCGGGCTGATCCGTTCCATGTACATCCGGATCAACATGATCGCCTCGGGCAAGATGTTCGTGGTCAATACGCTGCCCGCGACCATGGTGTCGATCTTCGACTGGAACCCCCTGTTTCACATCATCGACCAAACGCGGGGGTTCGTATTTCTGAACTATAACCCGCATGTCACATCGATCAGCTATCCGATCTATCTGTCGCTGACGCTTATCATGATTGGGCTGATGGGAGAGTTCTACACCCGCAAAAGCGTTTCGGTCAGTTGGTTCGCCAGCAGGTAGCATCCGCGTGGTTCTGCCTTGCGCGGTCCGGTGAGATTGCATGACGCAGGCGAAAAAATCTGCCTGATTTCTTTGTTCCGCGCCGGTGCAGGCGGTTGCAGCCCGCATTTGCTGCCCCTATATACTCGTGGATCGTTGGCCAGACTGCATGTCTTGTCAGCACCATGTAACCTGGCGCGGGTGCCGAAACGGGTTCGCGCTGCTCAAACCGCCTAAAGTAGAGGGATTTGAAAAATGGCCAAAGTGATTGGTATCGACCTTGGGACGACCAACTCTTGTATTGCGATCATGGACGGGTCTAAACCCCGCGTGATCGAAAACGCCGAAGGCGCGCGCACAACGCCGTCTATCGTTGCATTCACGGATGACGAACGTCTTGTCGGCCAGCCCGCCAAGCGTCAGGCCGTAACCAACCCGGAAAACACAATTTTCGCCGTCAAGCGCCTGATCGGGCGTCGTTTTGACGACAGCGACCTTGCCAAAGACAAAAAGAACATGCCGTTCACCGTTGTCGATGGCGGCAATGGCGATGCATGGGTGCAGGCACGTGGTGAGAAATATTCGCCCAGCCAGATCTCTGCCTTCATTCTTGGCAAGATGAAAGAAACCGCCGAAAGCTATCTTGGCGAAGAAGTGACGCAAGCCGTCATCACCGTGCCTGCCTATTTCAATGACGCCCAGCGTCAGGCCACCAAAGACGCGGGCAAGATCGCCGGGTTGGAAGTGCTGCGCATCATCAACGAACCGACAGCTGCGGCGCTGGCCTATGGTCTCGACAAGAAAGAAAGCAAAACCATCGCGGTCTATGACCTTGGTGGCGGTACTTTCGACGTGACCATTCTGGAAATCGATGATGGCCTGTTCGAAGTAAAATCCACCAACGGGGATACATTCCTTGGCGGTGAAGATTTCGACATGCGGATCGTCAATTATCTGGCGGATGAGTTCAAAAAGGAAAACTCGGTCGATCTGACCAAGGACAAGATGGCGCTGCAGCGGCTGAAAGAAGCGGCTGAAAAGGCCAAGATCGAATTGTCCTCGTCCTCCAGCACCGAAATCAACCAGCCCTTCATCTCGATGGGCTCGAACGGCCAGCCTTTGCACATGGTCATGAAACTGACCCGCGCCAAGCTGGAAAGCCTTGTTGGCGATCTGATCAAGGCCTCGCTGAAGCCTTGTCAGGCTGCGATCAAGGATGCTGGCCTGTCCACATCCGACATCGACGAAGTCGTGTTGGTCGGTGGTATGACCCGCATGCCAAAAGTGAAAGAAGAAGTTGCCAAATTCTTTGGCAAAGAACCACATCAGGGCGTGAACCCCGATGAGGTCGTTGCCATGGGTGCCGCCATTCAGGCCGGTGTTCTGCAAGGCGATGTGAAGGATGTGGTCCTGCTCGACGTCACACCGCTGTCTTTGGGCATCGAGACTCTGGGTGGTGTCTTCACCCGCCTGATCGACCGCAACACGACGATCCCGACGAAGAAGTCTCAGGTCTTTTCGACCGCCGAAGACAACCAGAATGCCGTGACTTTGCGTGTGTTCCAGGGCGAACGTGAAATGGCCGCCGACAACAAAATGTTGGGCCAGTTCAACCTTGAAAACATCCCGCCCGCACCGCGCGGCATGCCGCAGATCGAGGTGACCTTCGACATCGACGCCAACGGCATCGTTGAAGTCGGCGCCAAGGACAAAGGCACCGGCAAAGAACAGAAAATCACGATCCAGGCCTCTGGCGGTCTGTCGGATGATGATATCGAAGCGATGGTCAAAGACGCTGAGGCCAATGCCGAGGCTGACAAAGCCCGCCGCGAATTGGTGGAAGCGAAAAACCAGGCTGAAAGCTTGATCCACTCGACCGAAAAATCGATGGAAGAACATGCCGATAAGGTCGATCCAACCACAATCGAAGCGATCGAACTGGCCATTGCCGCGTTGAAAGACGAGCTTGAGGGTGACAATCCCGACAAGATCAAATCCGGCATTCAGAACGTCACCGAATCCGCGATGAAACTGGGTGAAGCCATCTACAAGGCCAGCCAGGAAGAATCAGGTGAGGCCGAGCGTGATGCGCCCGCCGCCGATGACGATATTCTGGATGCAGATTTCGAAGATCTGGATGACGACAAGCGCCGCAAGTAACGGCACGTCCGCAGGAAATGGACCGGCCCCATACCGGGCCGGTCTTTTCCGTTCCCAAAGGGAAAACTGACCATGGCAAAACGCGATTATTACGATGTGCTGGGTATCGCCAAAGGGGCGGATGCAGATGCCATCAAAAAGGCCTATCGGCAAAAGGCCAAAGAACTGCACCCCGACCGCAACGCCGACAATCCCAAGGCGGAAGCGCAGTTCAAAGAAGCCAACGAAGCGTATGAAGTTCTGAAAGACCCCAATAAAAAAGCCGCTTATGACCGTTACGGTCATGCCGCGTTTGAGAATGGCATGGGTGGTGGTGGCGGTCCGCGCCCCGGTGCCGGTGGGCAGGGTGACTTTGCTAGCGCCTTTTCCGATGTCTTCGACGATCTGTTCGGGGATTTCATGGGCGGGCGCGGCGGCGGGCGGCGGAGCGGCCCACAGCGCGGCAGCGACCTGCGCTATAACCTGCGCATCAATCTGGAAGATGCCTTTGCCGGGCTGCAAAAGACGATCACGGTGACCACCGCTGTCGCCTGCGGGTCCTGTCAGGGCAGCGGTGCCGAAGGCGGCTCTGAACCGCAGACCTGCCCGACCTGCAGCGGCATGGGCAAGGTCCGCGCGCAGCAGGGTTTCTTTACCGTCGAACGCACCTGCCCGACCTGCAATGGCATGGGCCAGATCGTCAAGAACCCCTGCAAGACCTGCCACGGCGCGGGACGCGTCGAAAAGGAAAAGTCGCTGTCGGTGAATATCCCCGCAGGCGTCGAAACCGGCACCCGTATCCGGTTGAGCGGTGAGGGTGAAGCCGGCGTGCGCGGTGGCCCGGCGGGCGATCTTTATATCTTTATCGAGGTGAACAGCCACGCGCTGTTTGAACGCGAAGGTGTGAACCTGTTTTGCCGCGTGCCAGTGTCGATTGCGAAGGCGGCCTTGGGTGGCGAAATCGAAGTGCCAACCATCGACGGTGGCCGTAGCCGCGTGAAAGTGCCCGAAGGGTCGCAATCAGGCCGTCAGATGCGCCTGCGCGGCAAAGGCATGCCCGCGCTGCGCGGTGGTGGCAGCGGCGATATGATGATCGAACTGGCCGTCGAAACCCCTGTCAAACTGACAGCGCGGCAGCGCGAAATCCTGAAAGAATTCGACCGGCTGAGCGAGGAAAACAACCCGCAGGGGTCCAGTTTCTTTGACAGCGTCAAATCCTTCTGGGATTCTATGAAGAGTTAACCCTGCGGTAACCTGTGATCCGGCATGATGGGCTATGACCCATTTTGCCGAATCACGCTCCTTGTTTCCTGACACAGATCTCGTGCCACCGATGGCGACGAAACTGCCATCCTATCTGCGCGATCACCGCAAACGGCTGCGCGACAGGTTTCTGGCGGGCGGACAGGCGGCGGTGCCAGATTACGAATTGCTGGAACTGGTGCTGTTCCGCGCGATCCCACGACAGGATGTGAAACCGCTTGCGCGCGCCTTGATCGACCATTTTGGCGATTTCAACCGGGTGCTGTCGGCCAGTGTCACCCAAATCAGCAAGGTGCCGGGGGCCGGACCCGCCGTCGCGCTCGAATTGAAGGTTGTCGAGGCGGCAGCACATAGGCTCGCCCGTGCAAAGGTGATGCAGCGCCATGTCGTGTCCAGCTGGGATGCTTTGCTGAATTATTGCCATACTGTCATGGCGCATCGCGACACCGAACAATTCCGCATCCTGTTTCTGGACACCAAGAATGTGCTGATCGCCGATGAAGAACAGGCCAAAGGCACGCTGGATCACGTGCCGGTCTATCCGCGCGAGGTGGTGAAACGTGCGCTGGAACTGAATGCCGCCTCGATGATTCTGGTGCATAATCACCCCTCCGGTGACCCGACACCATCGCAGGCGGATATCAGCATGACGCGGCAGATCTCTGACGCGGCGCAGGCATTGGGGATGAACGTGCATGATCACCTGATCATCGGCAAATCCTGTGAAATCAGCTTTCGCGCGCAAGGGCTGTTCTGATGTCAGCGCATCGCCGCGATGATGTGTGCAACAGGCGCGTCGACCATCACGATGCTGCCGATATCGGCGCAGCCCGACAATGGCACGGACAATTCATGCAGGACAGGCCTGACGCGGCGGGTGATCTGTAAGAAACGTGCGTGGACGGCCCCGCCCGCAAGTGTCGGGCCGTCGGTGTGACGCCGATCTGCAAGCTCTGATCATCACGCGCAGGCGAGGATATGTTCGGAAAGGTATATATTTCAATGAGGTAAGGATCATCAGCTTGCCTGTCACCAGACGCTGCACAAACCCGCGCTGGCCGGTTCAATCCGGCGTAGAGGCTGACCAGATATGCCCGGATCGCCGATCCGCGTCTTCGCATTGAAAACATGCCGTTGCATAAACCCAGCCTTGGGCCATTGCCTGCTGCCATCCGCACATACCAAATCTGTCGTGCAATCAAGGCGCTTGCCAGCGCGAATTGATTGACCTAGGCTCCTTCCCACAACCGTTGGGGTGCCCCGTTTGGGGCTGAGAGGCGAAAGCTAACCCATCGAACCTGATCCGGATCATACCGGCGTAGGAAACGGTGACCAGCTGCGCATGACGCAAGCGATCCGTCTTCCTGTGTTGGTATCACAACAAGGGGGCGGCAGTGGCTCAGAGCAAGATCAGACGCGCGAAACCCGCGCCGTTGGCCGATGTCACGGTGATCGGCGCGGGTGTGGCAGGGCTTTGCGCGGCTTACAGCTTGTGCAAGGCCGGGCTTACTCCGCGATTAATTGACCGGCATGGCGCACCGGGCGCGCATGGCTGTTCATGGTGGGCCGGGGGCATGCTGGCCCCCTTCTGTGAAGGGGCCGTGGCCGAACCGGCAATCGTGGCCCATGGTACAAAGGCGGCCGCCTTTTGGGCGGAGGTGACGGAGGTGACGCAGCGCGGCTCGCTTGTCATCGCATTGCAACGTGATCAGGGTGAACTGGCGCGTTTTGCACGTCGCACCACGGGGCATGTGCGCGTCGACGATCTGTCCGCGTTGGAACCAGATCTTGCCGCACATCAAACAGCGCTGTTCTTCGCGCAGGAATCCCATCTTGACCCGCGCCGTGCCTTGGCCGATCTGACCCGCGCGCTGACCACGATGGGTGTGGTGATCACCAAGTCCGCAGTTGTGCCGGAAGAGATCAGCGGCCCTGTGATTGACGCGCGCGGCATGGCGGCCGGGCTGCCGGATCTGCGTGCTGTGCGAGGCGAAATGCTGTTGCTGCGTGCCCCGGATATCACACTGTCGCGCCCGTTGCGCCTGCTGCATCCACGCCATCCGCTGTATATCGTCCCGCGCGCAGAGGGGGTGTTCATGCTCGGTGCCACGCAGGTCGAAAGCGCGGACCGGCGCGGCGTGACAGCGCGTGCGGTGCTGGAGTTGCTGGGGGCGGCCTATGCGCTTGACCCGCGGTTTGCTGAGGCGGAATTGCTGGAAACCGGCGCCGATCTGCGTCCGGCCTATCCTGACAATGTGCCGCGCGTCACTGCCAAAGGCCGGGTGCTGCATCTGAACGGGCTGTTCCGCCATGGCTATCTGATGGCCCCGGCACTGGCGGCGCAGGCGACAGATTATCTGATCAATGGAAGCAAGGGGGATCTGGTCCATGCGGATTGAGGTGAATGGTGAAGCGCGCGAGATCACCGGCACGACGGTTGCTGCCGCGTTGGATGATCTGGGCTGGCACGATGCGCGCGTGGCGACGGCGCTGAACGGCCAGTTCGTTCCCAAGGCGGCGCGCGATGCAACCCCGCTGAGCGCAGGTGACCGGCTCGAAGTGCTGGCACCGATGCAGGGGGGCTGAAGACATGCGCAGCTTCTATGGCGTGACATTGGACACCCCGCTGATGCTGGGCACGGCGCAATATCCATCACCCGCAATCATGGCAGAGGCATTCCGCAGGTCTGGCGCATCGGTAGCGACGGTCTCCTTGCGGCGTGAAGGCGGGCAGGGTCAGGCGTTTTGGGACATCATTCGCGGCTTTGGCGTGCATATTCTGCCCAATACGGCAGGCTGCTACAGCGCGCGCGAAGCGATCACCACCGCGCAGATGGCGCGCGAATTGTTCGAGACGAACTGGATCAAGCTGGAGGTGATCGGCCATGCCGACACGCTGCAACCCGATCCGTTTGGTCTGCTGGAGGCGACGCAGGCCTTGGTTGCTGACGGGTTCGCGGTGTTTCCCTATACAACCGAGGATCAGGTGCTGGCCGCGCGCCTGCTGGATGCCGGGGCGCAGGTGCTGATGCCCTGGGGGGCACCCATCGGGTCTGGCCTTGGGCTGAATAACCGTTATGGGCTGCGGGCGCTGCGCGCCGCTTTCCCCGATGTGCCGATGGTGATCGATGCGGGTCTCGGCCTGCCCAGCCATGCGGCGGATGCGATGGAACTGGGCTATGACGCAGTTCTTTTGAACACCGCCGTGGCGCAAGCTGGTGATCCGGTGGCGATGGCGCGCGCCTTTGCGCTGGCGGCGCAGGCAGGTCAGATGGCGCATGGCGCCGATCCGATGGCCCCGCGCGATATGGCCGCCCCTTCAACACCGGTTATTGGAAAGGCGTGGCTATGATCCTGCCCCGGTTCTACCCGATCTTCGATTCACTTGCTTGGCTGGAAAGCGCGCTGCCGCTGGGCGTCAAGCTGGTGCAATTGCGCATCAAGGATGCGCCACAAGATGTATTGCGCCACGAGATCAGCGCCGCTTTGGCGCTGTCGCGTCGCTATGGGGCGACGCTGGTGGTCAATGATCATTGGCAATTGGCCATCGACGCAGGCGCTGATTGGCTGCATCTGGGGCAAGAGGACCTTGATACCGCTGATCTGACGGCGATCCGTCGTGCCGGGCTGCGGCTGGGGATTTCAACGCATGATCATGCGGAACTGGACCGCGCCTTGGCGCTGGCTCCGGATTATATCGCGCTTGGACCGGTCTATCCGACGATCCTGAAACAGATGAAATGGCAGCAGCAGGGATTGGACCGCGTTACGGAATGGAAGCGGCTGATCGGCGACCTCCCGTTATGCGCCATCGGCGGCATGAGCGTGGCGCGCGCGCAGGGAGCATTTGAGGCAGGCGCGGATATCGTTGCGGCAGTGACCGACATCACATTGCACCCTGCACCCGAGGCGCAGATTGGCGAATGGCTGAAGGTCTGCGCATGAGCCGCTATGCCCGCCAGATGATCCTGCCACAGATCGGCGATACCGGTCAGGCCCGGTTGGCTGCCGCCCATATCCTCGTAGTCGGCGCGGGCGGTCTGGGCGTGCCGGTGCTGCAATATCTTACCGGCGCGGGTGTCGGTCAGATCACGCTGGTGGATGGCGATGTCATTGCAGAGCATAATCTGCACCGCCAGCCGCTCTACCGGATGGACCAGATCGGCGAGCCTAAGGCGCAGGCCGCGGCGGATATGCTGACCGCCATGAACCCCGAGGTCAGGATTCGCCCCGTCGTGCAGATGCTTGACCCCGCGAATGCGCCTGCGCTGGTGGCGGCAGCTGATCTGGTGCTGGATTGTGCCGATACATTTGCGGCCAGTCTGACCCTGTCGGATATCTGCCATGCTATGGACAAGCCGCTGATCACCGCATCAGCTCTGGCGCTGTCGGGGTATGTTGCAGGCTGCTGCGGACCGGCACCTAGCTTGCGCGCGGTCTTTCCCGATCTGCCCACGCGGGGCGCGACCTGCGCCACTGCCGGGGTGATGGGGCCGGTTGTGGGAGCAATAGGTGCTTTGCAGGCGCAGATGGCTTTGTCGGTGTTGCTCGGGCTGGCAACATCGCCGCTGGGCCAGTTGATCAGCCTTGATGCCGCGACTTGGCGGATGTCGGGCTTTCGTTTCGACGCGGCACCCGAACCGGACCAGCCTTTGCCTTTCATCGCCCGTAGCCAGATCCGGGCTGATGACCTGCTAATCGACCTGCGCCATGAGACCGCACCGTTCAGCCCGCAGGCCCGGCATATCGCACCCGCAGACATGGGTCATTTTACCCCGCCTGCGGCTGGCCGCGTCGTGCTGGCCTGCACCACAGGTCTGCGCGCGCAGAACGTGGGACAAACCCTGCAAACCCGCTGGACAGGCGATATCGCCTTGCTGGCCCTTCATGACTGAAAGGACAATCATGAAACGTTTCATCGCAACCTTGGCCGTAACGGCGATCTTTGCACTGCCGGCAGCGGCGCAGGACCGGCTGTCAATCATGCTGGACTGGTTCGTGAACCCCGATCACGGGCCGATCATTCTGGCGCAGGAACTGGGATATTTCGATCAAGCCGGGCTGGCCGTCGATATTATCACCCCATCTGACCCCAATGATCCGCCGCGCATGGTCGCTGCCGGTCGTGTCGATCTGGCGGTCAGCTATCAGCCGCAATTGCATCTGAGCCGCCACAGTGATTTGCCGCTGCGCCGGGTCGGCACGTTGATTTCCACACCGCTGACCTGCCTTGTCGTGCTGGCCGACAGCCCGGTGCAGAGCATTGCCGATCTGCGTGGACGCAAAGTCGGTTTTGCCGTCGCGGGTGTGCAAGAGGTGATGCTCAATGCGATGCTGGCGCATCACGATATGGCACCCGGCGATGTCGAACAGATTAATATCGGCTGGTCAATCTCGCCCGCGCTAATGGCGGGACAAGTGGATGGTGTGATCGGTGCTTTCCGCAATTTCGAATTGAACCAATTGCAGATCGAAGGCACCGAAGGCCGCTGTTTTTACCCTGAATCCGAAGGCGTGCCTGCCTATGATGAGCTGATCTATATCGCCAATCCAGACCGGATGGATGCCGATGTCATCACGCGGTTTCTGGACGCAACCGAACGTGCGGCGGGCTATACCCTGAACAACCCCGATCAGGCATGGGATCTATTCGCGGCCACCGCATCGGAACTGCAGACCGACCTGAATCAGCGCGCCTGGGCCGACACATGGCCGCGCTTTGCGACCCGCCCTGCCGCTTTGGATGCCGGGCGCTATGCGCGGTTTGAGGCTTTCCTCGCTGCACATGGCGCAACCGATGGCGGGTTATCCGTGGCCGATCTGGCCATCGACATCACAGCGGTGACGGGACAATGAGCGCGCCGGATTATGGTGCGGCGTTCCGGCTGTGGCGCGTGGCAACGCCCGGATGGCAGGCCTACACGCATCACGCCTTTGTCGAAGGGCTGCGGACAGGCGATCTGCCGCGCGCGCAGTTCCTGCATTATCTGCGGCAGGATTATATTTTCCTGATCCATTTCGCGCGTGCCTGGGCGTTGGCCGTCACGAAGGCCGAGACTTTGGCAGAAATGCAGACCGCCGCCGCGATTATGCAGGCCTTGGTGCGCGATGAAATGCCGTTGCATCTGCGGATCTGCGCCAAGGAGGGGATCAATGCCGCCGCATTGGCAGCTACGCAGGAAGCACCGGCAAATCTGGCCTATACCCGCTATGTGCTGGAAGCAGGCTATTCCGGTGATTTTCTGGATCTGATGGCCGCCCTTGCGCCCTGCGTACTGGGATATGGCGAAATCGGCGCACGTCTGGCAGGCCATGGCGGGCCATATGCCGAATGGATCGAAACCTATGCCGGGACGGAATATCAGGCGCTGTGCCATGACGTCGGCGCGCTGATCGATGACTCGCTGGTGCATCGGCTGAGGCCGGATTGGGCGGATCTGCCACGGTTTACCCGGCTGGCCCGGCATTTTGACATGGCCACCCGGCTGGAAGCCGATTTCTGGCAGATGGGCCTTGCGGGCGGATGACAGCGCTTTGCCTGCAAGGGGATCTGTGGTTGGGCAATGCCTGTCTGATCCGCAATCTGGCACTGGACCTGCCTGCGCGGGGCTGGTCCTGCCTGCTGGGCCGGTCAGGTGTGGGCAAATCCACGATTGCGCGGCTGATTGCAGGGCTGCCCGGAGCCTATCGGCTTGATGGCCGGTTGCAGCCAAGCGACGGTCTGCCGCTGGCAGGCCGCGTGGCGATGCTGGCGCAGGATGCGCCGCTTTTGCCTTGGGCCGATCTGGTGCAGAATGTCACCATCGGCGCGCGACTGCGCGGTCAACGCCCAGACAAGGACCGCGCCCATAGGCTTTTGGCGCAGGTCGGGCTTGCCGGGATGGAGTCCCGCCGCCCCGCCGCCCTGTCCGGCGGGCAACGTCAGCGTGTCGCGCTCGCCCGTATCCTGATCGAGGATTGTCCGGTGGTGGTGCTGGACGAGCCGTTTTCAGCCCTTGATACGGTCACGCGGCTGGCGATGCAGGATCTGGCGGCCAAGCTGCTTGTCGGGCGCAATGTGATCCTGATCACCCATGACCCGCTGGAGGCGGTGCGCCTGTCCGATCGCGCCTGGCTTCTGGGGCCGGATGGTGCGGACCGGCTGGACCTGCCGGAAACGGAGACGCCGCGCGATTATCATGCGACCACGACGCTGGCAGCGCAGGCAAACCTGATGGCCCGGCTGCATCTTTCATCGACGGCCAGATGCGCTGGTTAAGCGCCCCTGCGCCGCGCGCGCTGCTGGCTCTGGGATTTGCGCTGACGCTTTGGCAGATTGTGGTCTGGCTCAGCGGCGTGCCGCATTTTATCCTGCCCAGCCCGGCCCGCGTCGCGGTGAGCCTGTGGGACAATGCACCAGTGTTATGGGACCATGCGCGCTTTACGGCTTTCAATCTGCTGGTCGGTCTGGCGGCCGGGGTTGTGTTTGGCGTTGCGACCGCGCTGAACCTGGCGCTGTCACCGCAGGCACGATTGATGCTGCGGCCGATGCTGATCTTTGCGCAGGCAGTGCCGGTCTTTGCCCTCGCCCCGGTGCTGACGCTGTGGCTGGGCTATGGGGCGGCGTCAAAGATCGTGATTGTGACGCTGGTAATATATTTTCCGATCACGTCGGCATTCTTCGATGGGTTGATGCGCCTGCCGCCGGCCTTGCAGGATCTGGCGCAAATGATGCAGGCTACGCCACTGCGGCGGCTGTTCTTGTTGCAGGTGCCGCAGGCGCTGCCCGCGCTGACATCGGGGTTGCGGCTGGCGGTGGTCTATGCGCCTTTTGCTGTGATCATCGGCGAATGGGTCGGATCGTCGCGCGGACTGGGCTATCTGATGCTGATGGCGAATGGGCGGGGCCAGACGGATCTGATGTTCGCTGCCCTTGTCGTGCTGGCGGCACAGAGCCTGATCCTGTTTGCCATTCTCGAATGGTTTGCAAAAGGCGCGCGCTGAGCACAGCAATCATGCTGCGCACACTGCCTGCGCCACCCTGTTCTTTGGCCAGCGGATGAAGATGATCGCCGGATTTGCGATACCGGCTTGGGTCAAGGTCACAACTAGGCTGTCCAGCGTGCAGGCGATCATTGTCTCGCCTTTGGTGCTGGCATGGCTGACGATGTCGACTTCCAGCGCCATCGGCACACCGGCGCGGCGCAAACTGTCTGTCATGGCAGCGGCCTTTTGAACGCCCATATAGACCGCCAATGTCGTACCGGGTTGCAGCATGGCGGCCCAATCGGGGTCCGGATCGCCCGGCTTGCAAGTCGCGGTGGCCAGCATCACCCGGTCGGTCGCGCCGCGTTCGGTCAGCCCGCGCCCAAGGCTTGCCGCCGCAGCGCTGGCAGCGGTGACGCCCGGCACGATCTCGACCGGAATGCCAGCGGCGCGGGCGGCGGCGCATTCTTCCTCCAGCCGGCCAAAGATCCCCGGATCGCCGGATTTCAGGCGCACAACCTTGCGCCCTTGTTTCGCCGCCGCGACGATCACAGCGTTGATCCTGTCCTGCGGCCAGGCGCAAGCGCCGACCTCTTTGCCGACAAACACCCGTTCGGCATCACGCCGGGCCAGTTCTAGCACAGCGTGGTCGACCAGCCGGTCGTAATAGATCACATCCGCCTCTTGCAGCAGGCGCAGCGCGCGCAGCGTCAACAGATCTGCCGCACCCGGCCCGGCACCCACCAGCGCGATCGCGCCTTGCACCGGGGCGGGACCATCATTGCTCAGCGCTTGCTTCACCAGATTGGCCGCTTCGCGCGCGGCACCGCGCGCCATGGCTTGCCGGGGTGGGCCGCTGAACACCCAATCCCAGAAGAACCGCCGCTCGGACCGGGGGATCGCGCGGGCGACCGCTGGGCGCAGCCGACCAGCCAAAGCGGCCAGATCGCCCAAGGCGGGTTCGAGCAGTGTTTCCATTTGTGATTTGATCTGGCGGGCCAGCACGGGGGCGGTGCCTTCGGTGGAAATCGCCACGACGACCGGATCGCGGTCCACCAGTGACGGCGTGACTGCATCGCAAAGCGCGGGCCGGTCCACGACATTGACCAAAGCGCCTGCTTCTTTGGCCAGCGCATGCACGGCATAATCCAACCCAACACAGCCCGTTGCAACAAAGACCAAGGCGGCGTTGCGGAATAGGTTAATGTTGAGCGTCGTCACCTGTTCGGCGCGCCCTTGCGCAACCAGATCGGCCAGTTCGGGGTCGAGGTCCGGGGCGATGAGCACCAGCCTTGCCTCAGTCTTGAGCATCAACCGCGCCTTTTGCGCAGCTTGTTCACCGCCGCCGACGATCACGACATGGCGACCAGCCATTTGTAGAAACATCGGGAAAGTTTTCATGGCAAGGCTCCTTCAGTCGGGCAAAAGATGGGGGCGTGTGGACCAAAGCGTCTCTGCCGCGTTCTGCGCTGTGGTGGGCGGATGACCCAGTGCGATCAGCGCCGCAGCGGCAGTGCCGGTGACGACAGATTGCGCGAAATGGTCCTGCAACTGACCAGACCAGAGTGCGGCCAGCGCCTCTGGCGGGTGCGGATCATCTGCCAGCCGCCTTGTTTCGGGCAAGATTTCGGGCAGGATTGTCGTAAGGGGTTGACCGCTTTGCAGCCGGAACAAGGTCACATCCTTGGTCGGGTGCCGTTCAAATTCGCCGCCGCCACCTTTGAGGATGCAGAGGTTGGGCTGACCCAACAATGCGCCCGCCGCCTGTTGCAGATCGCGATAAGGCGGGTGGAACACGCCCTGCACTGCCGCATCAGCCTGCGCCGGGTTCATCACGCGGCAAACCGTGTTGATGCAGGACCTCAGCCCCAACACCTCGCGCAGGCGCAACAGGGCCAACACGCGGGGCGCGAAGGATTCGACCGGCAGATAGGTGATGCCATCCCGGTCCAGCAGGCGCGCGGCATCGCCCGGACCGCTTGCCGGTGTAATCCCGGCAAGCAGCAAAGCTGACCGCACATCCGCACCGTCGGATTGCCAGGCATTCCAGCCATGCAGCAGGACCCGCACGCCGCTTTGCGCGACCAGCCGGGCGGAAAGCAGGAACCACGGTAACCCGCGCGACCGACCGGCGGCATAGCTCGGCCAATCCAGATCGACCTGCGGCATGGCTGGCAAAGTGGCGCGGATGCCACGGGTGAACCCTGCAATCTCCTCTGGCGTCTCACCCCGGTAGCGCATCAGCATCAGCAAGGCACCGGTCGCATGCGGGTCGGCCTGTTCTGACAGGATCAGGCGCATGGCGTCTTCTGCCTCGGGCCCGGTCAGATTGCGCACGCGGCCCGGTCCCCGGCCCATGGCGTGGATATAGGGGGCAAGGGTCATTCCGCTGCCTCCAACCGCTTGGTCAGCAGGGCGGCCAGTTCCGGGCGGCACGATCCGCAATTGGTCCCCGCCTGCAAGGCCGTCCCGATCTGCGCAACTGACGTCAGGTTCTGCGCCGCAATCTCTGTGGTGATCGTATGCAACCCGATGTTAAAACAGGCGCAAAGCGTCGGGCCGGGATCGGCCATACCTGCACCGGGACGCCCGGCAAGCAAGGCCGCCCCCGCCTGCCCAACCTGATCCGCCACATGGCCGCGCGCCAATTGTACCGGGTCGGGCGCAACGAACAAAGCCGCCAAGGTCCGCCCCTCGGCCATCAGCGCCAGACGATAGGTGCCGCGCTTGGCGTCAATGACGCTCAGGCATGTCGCATCGGGCAGGTTGAACAGGGCGCGGGCATAGCTTTCCCAATCTGCGGGCGGTGTCTGCCCCGCCAGTTCGCAGCGCCAGCCACCAGCATGGCGGGCACGCGCCCAATAGGTGGCATCCGGGGTGATCGGCCCGGCTGATACGGCGAAACCATACCATGCAGGGTTCAACGCCTTAATCGCCACGACCGCCGCCTTGCTTTCGGGCTGGCCCGAGACCGGATCGGTCACAGCCGCCACGACCGCATCAATGCGCCCGGTCGGCGCGGTGTCGCTGGTCCAATGCATCGGGGCGAAGACCTGGCCGCGCTGCACCCGGTCGGTGATTGCAACCCGCAGGATCGCCTGCCCCGTCGGGCTGCTAACATGGGCGAGCGTGGCGGGTGCAAGGTCGAGGCTGGCGGCATCAACGGGGTGAATTTCCAGATAGGGTTCGGCGATATGCTGGTTCAGCCTTGGCGCAAGGGCGGTGCGGGTCATCGTATGCCAATGATCACGCACCCGGCCGGTATTGAGCCGGAACGGATAGCGCGCCCCGGTGCGCGTCGCTGGCGGGCGCGGGGTGATCGGCAACATATGTGCGCGCGCATCCGGGGTATAGAACCCGCCATTGGCAAAGAACCTGCCACCCGTCTTGCGCGCGTTGACCGGCCAGCGTGTCGGCGGCAACGTGTCATAATCCACCTGCGCCAGCCCCGAGATGTCGAAATCCCCGCCCAGATCGCCCGCCACACCGGAGAGTTGCGCATATTCAGCAAAGACCGCAGCGGGATCGGCCCAGTCAAAGGCCTCGCCCCAGCCCATCCGCCCAGCAACCTCAGCAATCATGCGCCAATCGTCGCGCGCCTGCCCCGGCGCGGGCAGAAACGCGCGCTGGCGGCTGATCGTGCGGTCGGAATTGGTGACCGTGCCGGATTTTTCACCCCAGACGGTGGCGGGCAGGATCGCATCGGCCAGCCTTGTCGTATCCGTCTGCGTGACATCGCTGACCACGACGAAATCACAGGCTTTGATCGCGCGGGCCACGGCATCGGCATCGGGCATTGATACGGCGGGGTTGGTGTGGATGATCCACAGCGCCTTGATCCGGCCATCGCCTGCCGCCTGAAACAGATCGACGGCTTTCAGGCCGCTTGTCTCGGGCATCGCGGGGCTGTGCCAGAACGCCTGCACGCCGCGCCGATGGGCGGGGTTTTCAATCTCCAGATGGCAGGCAAGTGTATTGGCCATCCCTCCGACCTCGCGCCCGCCCATGGCATTGGGCTGGCCGGTGACGGAAAACGGACCCATGCCGGGACGGCCGATCCGGCCTGTTGCCAGATGGCAATTGAGGATGGCATTGACCTTGTCCGTGCCGCTGGAGGATTGGTTGATCCCTTGCGAATAGATTGTCACAACACGTTCGGTTGTGACGAACCAATCCAGAAACAAGGCCAGATCATCCGCAGCCAGCCCGGTGATCGCGGGGTCAGAGATGCGGGCGGCAGCCACAGCATCGTCAAACCCGCTGACATGCTGCGCGATATAGCTGTGATCTACCGCGCCGCGATCCGCCAGCGCCACCAGCACCGCGTTGAACAGCGCCGCATCGCTGCCCGGTGCCAATGCCAGGTGCAGATCGGCGCCATCGCAGGTCGCGGTGCGGCGCGGGTCAATCACGATGACCTTCGTGCCGCGCGCGTGTTTTGCCGCGACCAGCCGCTGATACAGCACCGGATGACACCAGGCGAGGTTGGACCCGACAAGGACGACCAGATCGGCCTCTTCAATATCTTCGTAAGTCCCCGGCACGGTATCGCTGCCAAAGGCACGTTTGTGACCCGCGACAGATGACGCCATGCAAAGCCGCGAATTGGTATCGACATTGGCGGTGCCGATATAGCCTTTGATCAGCTTGTTGGCGGCGTAATAATCCTCGGTCAGCATCTGGCCGGAGAGGTAAAACGCCACGCTGTCCGGCCCGTGGTCGCGGATGGTATCCGCGAAACGACTGGCGACCAGATCAAGCGTGGTATCCCAACTGGCGGGCTGTCCCCCGATCAGCGGCGTCAGGATACGCTGATCCAGCCCCAAGGTTTCGCCCAAGGCCGTGCCCTTGGAACAAAGCCGCCCGAAATTCGCCGGATGGTCAGGGTCGCCTTTGACCGATGCACCGCCCTTGCCATCCGGCGTGACCAGCACGCCGCAGCCCACGCCGCAATAGGGGCAGGTCGTGCGCAATGGCGCTGTCATGCCGCCGACCGCCGCGCGAGGCTGGCCGCATCCAGCAGCACTCGACCGCCCTCAACCCGCACGGCGAAGGTCTGGACCTGTCCGTCATCCGCGCCCTGCGCCTGCCCCGTGGTCATGTCGAACACCCAGCCATGCAGCGGGCAGGTCACAGCCGCGCCATGCACGATCCCTTCGGACAAAGGGCCGCCTTTGTGCGGGCAGCGGTCATCCAGCGCGAAGACCTGATCATCCGCCGTGCGGAACAGCGCGACGCAGCCTTGCGCGGTTTTGACCAGCCGCGCGCCTTGGCGCGGGATGTCTGCAAGGGCGGCGATATCGATGAAATTGCTCATTCTGCCGCCCTTATCGTCAAATCAGCCACCGGCGCCCAATCAGCAGGGCGCGCGGCAAGTTCGGCCCAAGGATCAACCTGATAAACCGACTGGCTGAGCATGAACCGGTCATAAAGCGCGCGCCGGATCACCGGATCGCTGATCTGGTCATGGCACCAGTCCAGCCCGACAGCGGCGACCCATTTATATATCCGGTGCAGATAGCGCGCGTTCTCGCGGTACAGCTGGACAAAGGCGGCGGTGACTTCCAGCACCTCTTCCTCTGTCGCGACGGTGATCAAGGCTTCGGTTTCTTTCACATCCATCCCCGCAGCACCCGCCACGCTGATCTGATAACCGCTGTCGACGCAGATCACGCCGATATCCTTGCAGGTCGCCTCGGCACAATTGCGCGGGCAGCCGGAGACACCCAGTTTCACCTTTGCAGGTGTCCACGACCCCCAAAGCAGCTTTTCCAGCTTGATCCCCAGACCGGTAGAATCCTGCGTGCCAAAACGGCAGAAGTCCTTGCCGACACAGGTTTTCACCGTCCGCAGCCCCTTGGCATAGGCATGGCCTGATACCATCCCGGCAGCGTTGAAATCCGACCAGATCGCCGGCAAATCCTGTTTCTGCACGCCCAGCAGGTCAATGCGCTGACCGCCCGTGACCTTGATCATCGGCACAGCGTATTTATCGGCGGCATCGGCTATGGCGCGCAATTCGGCAGAGGTGGTGACACCGCCCCACATGCGCGGCACCACCGAATAAGTGCCGTCTTTCTGGATATTGGCGTGGTTGCGTTCGTTGACGAAGCGCGATTGGCGGTCATCGGCATAATCCAGCGGCCAGTCGGCAATCAGATAGTAATTCAGCGCCGGACGACAGCTTGCGCAGCCGCCAACCGTTTGCCATCCCAGTTCCTGCATCACGGCAGGGATGGATTTCAGCGCCATGGACTTGATCAACCGGCGCACGTCTTCATGCGTGTGATCGGTGCATTTGCACATCGGCGGGTTGGCATTGGCGGTGAATCCATCGCCAAGGGTCAGCGCCATGACCTGTTCGACCAGCCCGGTGCAGGTCCCGCAAGAGGCAGACGCCTTGGTCACCGTGCGGATCGCATCCAGCGTATTTGCGCCACCCGCGATGGCCGTGATGATCTTGCCTTTGCATATGCCGTTGCAGCCGCAAATTTCCGCTTCAAGCGGCAATGCTGCAACGGCTGCCAACGGGTCCGCGCCGGATCCTCCCTGATAGGCGGGACCAAAGATCAGCGTATCGCGCTGGTCGCTGATTGGTGCGCCGGTCTTGATCTTGTCAAAGAACCACGCGCCATCAGCGGTATCCCCATACATGACGGCACCGATCAGGCGGTCGCCTTCGATGATCAGCCGTTTATAGACGCCACGCCCGGGGTCGCGGAACACGATATCTTCTCGCCCAGGTGCCTCGGCAAAATCACCGGCGCTGAACAGATCGACGCCGGTGACCTTCAGCTTGGTCGCGGTCTGCACGGGTTTGAACGCCCCCTGTTGCCCCAGCAAGGTTTCGGCCAGCACTCGCGCCTGATCATAGAGCGGCGCGACAAGGCCGAACAATTGCTGGTTATGTTCCACGCACTCACCGAGGGCGAAAATCGCGGGATCGGATGTACGCAACTGGTCATCCACAGTGATTCCGCGCCCGACCGTCAGATGCGCGTCATTGGCCAGCCGCACCTCTGGCCGGATACCGACAGCCATGCAGACCAGATCGGCAGGATAGACAGTGCCGTCTTCGAGAAGGACAGCTTCAACCTTGTCATCGCCAAGGATTGCCTTGGTCGCGCCGTTGCAATGGATGCGCAGGCCCCGGCTTTCGAGGTCCTTTTGCAGCAGATAGCCTGCCGCAGGGTCCAGCTGCCGTTCCATCAGATGACCCATCAAGTGGATCACTGTCACCTCGGCCCCGCGCGCGGCCATGCCTGCCGCCGCCTCCAGCCCCAGCAACCCGCCACCGATGACCACGGCCTTGGCCCCCGGCGCGCTGGCGGCGATCATCGCATTGGCGTCTTCCAGATCGCGGTAGGCCACGACACCGGGCAGGTCCTTGCCCGGCACCGGCACGATGAATGGCGCAGACCCGGTCGCAACCACCAACGCATCATAGGGCACGCCGCCTTCGGCGGAATAAACCACACGGTTTTCACGGTCGATCCTGACCACGGGTTCACCAAAGCGGCAATCGACGCCTTGGGCTGCATACCAATCCGCATCATGGGTGACGATTTGTTCATAGGTCTTTTCACCCGACAAAACAGGCGACAGCATCAGCCGGTTATAATTGCCACGCGGTTCAGCATTGAACAGGGTGACGTCGAAATCGCCCCCCGCCTCAAACAGCAGTTCCAGCATCCGGCCAGAGGCCATACCGGCCCCGATAATCACAAGTCTTTGTTTCATATCATCTACTCCGCCGCTTCGACAAAGCGGTGACGTTCGTACAGGAACCGCAGCAAGGCTTCGCGGTTGCGGACATATTCGGGGTGGCTGGCCAGCGCGATCCGGTCACGCGGGCGGTCGAGGTTGATTTCCAACACCTCGCCAATCGTGGCGGCGGGGCCGTTGGTCATCATCACAATGCGGTCGGCGAGCAGGACAGCCTCATCCACATCATGGGTGATCATGATCATGGTGTTTTTCAGCCGGGCGTGAATATCCATCACCGCATCCTGCAAATGCGCCCGGGTCAGCGCATCCAGCGCGCCAAAGGGTTCATCCAGCAGCAAAATCTTCGGCTCCATCGCCAGCGCGCGGGCAATGCCGACGCGCTGTTTCATCCCGCCGGATATTTCGCCGGGGCGTTTGTCGGCGGCATGGGCCATCTGCACCAGATCAAGGTTTTCCATGATCCAGTCATGGCGTTCGGCGCGGTTCTTGGTTTTGCCGAAGACCTTTTGCACGCCCATCTTGACGTTGTCATAGACCGACAGCCACGGCAGCAGGCTATGGTTCTGGAACACGATGGCGCGGTCCGGGCCGGGGGCGTTCACCTCGCGTCCTTCCAGGATGATGCCGCCTTTGGTGACCTCGGTCAGGCCCCCGATCAGGTTCAGCAAGGTGGATTTGCCGCAGCCGGAATGGCCGATGACGGAAATGAATTCACCCTTGTCGATGTTCAGGCGGATGTCATCCAGCACCAAGGCTTCGCGCCCACCGGCCAACGGAAAGGATTTTGAGACGTGGTCGATTTTGAGATAGCTCATGATTGCAACCTTTCAGGTAATGGTGCCACGGCTGACGACCTGACCAATGTAAGCCACCAGACGGTCCAGCACGAAACCGGTCACGCCGATGTAAAGCAGCGCCACAAAAATATCGGTCAGTTTCGATGAATTCCACGCGTCCCAGATGAAGAACCCGATGCCCACACCACCTGTCAGCATTTCCGCCGCGACAATGGCGAGCCATGCGAGCCCGACGCCGATGCGCAGGCCGGAAAAGATGTAGGGCGCGGCAGAGGGGACCATGATCTTGGTAAAAAACTCGAACTGGTTCAGCCGCAGCACGGCGGCAATATTGCGGTAATCCTGCGGGATCGCGCGCACACCGGCGGTGGTGTTGATGATGATCGGCCAGATCGCCGTGATGAAGATCACGAAAATCGCGCTCGGGCGGCTGTCCATGAAAGCGGCCAGAGAGATTGGCAACCATGCCAACGGCGGCACGGTGCGCAGGATCTGGAACAACGGGTCCACCCCGCGCATCAGCCATTGCGATTGCCCGATCACCGCACCAACCGCGACCCCGACGAAGGCCGCAAGGCCAAAGCCGACAGCGACCCGTTCGAGCGAGGTAAGCACCCGCCAGCCCAGGCCAATATCCTGCGTGCCTGCGACATAGAAAGGTTCAAGGATCAGATCGCCGCTTTGCTGCCAGATTTCCAGGGGCGAGGGCAGTGATGCCCCGCCGCCTGATAAAACCAATTGCCACAGCGCCAGCAGGCTGGCGACGACAATCACCGGCGGCAGGATATTGGCGAGAAAGATAGTTTTCACGCGGCCCGGCCATTGGCTGTCCGGCTTTTTTGCATTGACCGGCAGAACCTTGGTCTCTGCCTGTTTCGGTTGCGTCGCCGGGGCGGTTTTGGATTTCAATGCTGTCACATTCATGATGCCGCCCCCTCAAACCATGGTCTTGATGGCAAGGCTGTCGAGATACCCATCCGGGTCCGCCGGATCGAAACTTACCCCGTCAAAGAAAGTCTCGACCCCGCGGCTGTCACCCATCGCGGATGTGTCAAGGCCTAGGTCAGTGGCCGCTTCGATCCACAGGTCAGATCGGTTGGTTTCATTCACCAAAGCGGCGGTATCCAGATCGCCGGGCAGATAGCCCCAGCGCTTATTCTCAGTCACGAACCAGGTGTCGAGCGATTTCCACGGGAAAGAGGCAGAGCCGTTTTCACCCCAGAACCGCATTGCCAGATCAGGCCGGTTTTCTTCGCGGCCATTGCCGTAATTGATCTCGCCTTTGATACGGGCGGCGATATCGGCGACGGGGACGTTATACCATTGCCGTTTGGACAGGATTTCGGACATCTCATCCTTGTTCGCGGCCTCTTCGCACCACATCTGCGCTTCCATGACGGCCATCAGGATCGCTTTCGTCGCGATTGGGTGGCTGTCCACCCAATCAGCGCGCATCCCCAGCACCTTTTCGGGATGGTTCTGCCAAAGCTCTCCAGTGGTGCAGGCGGTAAAGCCGATGCGCTGATTGACCAATTGTTCATTCCATGGCTCGCCGACGCAAAAGGCTTCCATATTGCCGACCTTCATATTGGCAACCATCTGGGCCGGAGGGACGACGATCAGATCGACCTCGGTCGTCGGGTCAATCCCGCCAGCAGCCAGCCAATAGCGGATCCACAGATCATGGGTGCCGCCGGGGAAGGTCATGGCGACGGGAATTTCCTCGCCCGCGGCGCGTTTGGCGGCGAAGATGTCTTTCAGCGGGGAGGAATCCAGCCCAACGCCACTCTCCGCATAATCCTGCGTGACAGAAATACCCTGACATTGCTCATTCAGCCCCATCAGCGTGTAGATCGGCAGCGGGTTATTGTTCTGCATGACAGAACCAGTGGTATATAGATGGGTCTTGGGCCGCAGGATATGACCGCCATCAATGCCGCCACCGCTAGACCCAAGGTTCATGTTGTCGCGTGTCGCGCCCCAGCTGGCCTGCTTTTCGATCCGCATCTCGGTCATGCCATGTTTGGCATAGAACCCTTTTTCCTGCGCGATGATCAGCGGCGCGCTGTCGGTCAGCGCGATAAAGCCAAGCGTGGCACCTGTCACTTCGGGCGTGCCGGTCGCGGCCCAGGCCCCGCCGGGCAATAATGTGCGCGCCGCGGCAGCTGTCGCGGCAATGCCGGAAAAGGATTGCAGTAGCTTGCGGCGTGTCGGGTGGATCAGGGTCATGAAAATCGTCCTTTGACAGCGGCCACGCCAAAAGACGCAGGCCAATTGGGAACAAAACGACAAAAAGCCACCACAATCATGTCGGTACGACATATTGGGTGGCGACGTTGCCTGTCGGGTGGGGGGCCGCATCATTGCGGAAAATTTCACGGCAATCTGCATCGTTGCAGTTCGCTATGTCTCAACCAGACGCTGTATTGCCGCACCGGTCAAATGATTCCCGGGCTTTTCGCAGGTGCAGCATTTCATTTGCGCAGAGAAGGCGGTCTTTGCCTATGATTTCAGCGCCCGGCGAACGATGGATCAAAGATATCACCGTCGAAAAACGCATCCGGGCCCAAAATCATCTGGCCTTTTTCCGAAGCGACCGCCGTCGGATGCGCCATCGCCCCTTCGATCCGGGCCGATGCTCCGGGCAGATCAGCACCGGCGCTGCGCAGGTGCTGGCGATAAAGATCGGTGCGGAAACAGGCGGTCGCGGCAGCAATGGCCGCGTCCGGGTCCAGCCCGTGCAACAGCGCGATCCGGCGCGCGAACAAGGCGGCAAGGCTGCGCCAAGGGAAATTGGCGGCCCCGTCGTGAAACCGGATGAAATCGGGGAAGTGCCGCACCTCGCCCGCAGCAGAGATATGCAACCGGCCCAGCAGCCCGCGTTCCGACAATTCAGGCGGCAGGTTCAGATAATCGGGGCGCGACATGATCTCTGCCGCCGTGCTCCGGTTGCCCGGCTGATCCAGCCAGCGTCCGGCGCGCCAGATCGCGCGCATCAGCCGCCCGGTTTCTTCGGGATGGGCGACAGTGAAATCATGGGTCAGCACCAGCCCCTTTTCCGGCGGTGCTGCCCAGATTGACCGGCCCGCCAGCAACAATGTGCCGACACCGCGTTCGACAGCATAAGACGCCCAGGGCTCGCCCACACAAAAGGCATCCACCTCGCCCGAGGCCAGCGCATCGGCCATCTGCGGCGGCGGGACAGTGTGGATTGTGACCTTTTCCGCCAGCGTGGTATTGGCCAGCCAGCGCCGGACCAGTTCGGCCTGCGTCGAAAATGGAAACGGCACGCCGACCCGCAGCCCGTGCTGCACCACGGCGGCCAGCGCATCACGCGCAGTGACCGGATCGTCAAAGCCAAATCCATGCCCATTGGCCCGCATCGCCGCAGCCAAAGTGGCGCTGATCGCAATCGCCTGCCCGCCGACCGCCAGCACCATCGCCAGATCGAAACGTGGCGTGGCCGGACCCAACCCCAGCGCCTGCGCCACCGGCATCGGCACCAGCATATGAGCGGCATCGACCTGACCCATGCCCAACATATCGCGGCTTTGCGCCCAGCTTTGCAGGCGGATCAGGTCAAGTGTCAGCCCTTCTTCGGCGGCGAAGCCCAGTTCTTTCGCCACGATCAACGGGGCGGCATCAATCAACGGCACATAGCCAAGGCGCAAGGTGGACAGACTCATGTCAGCAGCCCCGCCGCCATGACCAATTGCTGCGCGATATCCGCGACGCGACGGTTCTGATCCATCGCCGTTTTGCGTAGCAAGGCATAGGCCGCTTCCTCATCCATGCCGCGCGCCTTCATCAGAATCGCCTTTGCACGGTCGATGATCTTGCGATCCTCCAGCGCCGCCTTGGTGGCAGCCAGTTCCGCGCGCATCTTTTGGAACATATGAAAGCGGGCGATGGCGGCATCCAGAATCGGCTTGATCCGGTCGGATTGCAAACCATCCACCACATAAGCGGAAACGCCTGCTTCAATCGCCGCACGCGTCAGCTGCACATCGGACCGGTCAACGAACATCGCCACGGGACGGTCCAGCGGGCCCGAGGCCAGCGCCAGTTCTTCCAATACGTCGCGCGACGGATTGGCGACGTCAATCAGGACGATATCAGGCTGATGATCGGCTATCCGGCGGGCCAACCCGGCAGATTCTGCGATGACCACCACATTATGTTCGCCCGAGGCCATCAGACCATCAACAATCTTCAATGCGCGATCACGGTCCTGCTCGACCACGATAATGGAGAGGCGGGTCATGGAAAGTCCTTGCTGCTGTGGCAAGGCATCCAGCAAATCAGCGGCGTGGAAACCGGCAAGTGTCATCGGTCGCTGGAAAATACCTCAAACGCCCAAAAATAGGCATATTGAGGCAAAGCGCCTACAAAACAGACGAAGTGAAAACGAAAGAACCCGGGCCTTTGCCCGGGTCCTGTCGCTTTTGATCCAATACTTGGGGTCTAAGCAAGCCGTCCATGACAATGTTTGAACTTCGCACCCGATCCGCAGGGGCACAGATCATTGCGGCCCGGATTGCCCCAGGTTGCAGGGTCTGTTTCGTCAAATCCGTCGCGGGCGGCGCCTTCTGCGGCGGCAGCGGCAGGTGCAGCGATGGCCCCTGCGGCAGCGGCTTGCTGGGCGCGGAATTGCGCGATCATCCGTTCCTGTTCTTCTTTGGACATCGGTCGGATCTGCGACAATTTCTTGGTCACATCGGTGCGCAAACTGTCCAGCAGACGTTCAAACAGCTGAAACCCTTCGGTTTTATACTCGTTCAGCGGATCACGCTGGGCATAGCCACGCATCCCCACGACAGATCGCAGATGTTCCAGCGTCAGCAGATGTTCGCGCCATTTTTCATCAATAGTCTTTAGCAGGATCTGCTTTTCAACGTTGCGCATCGTCTCTGTGCCGAAGGCGTCGGCCTTTTCCAGCATGTATTTGTCGGCGGCTTCTTCCAGCCTTTCGCGCAGGACATCATCATCGACGCCTTCTTCTTCGGCCCATGCGGTAACAGGCAGATCAAGACCCAGATGGTCCTTGACCGCAGCTTGCAAACCTTCAGCATCCCATTGATCAGCATAGGATCGGGGCGGAATGTGGGTTGTCACCAGATCATCGATGACCTGATCACGCATATCCTTGACCACATCGGCCAGTTCGGTTGCTTCCATGATGTCGCGTCGCTGGGAAAATACCACCTTGCGCTGTTCATTCATCACATCGTCGAATTTCAGCAATTGCTTGCGGATATCAAAGTTGCGCGCCTCGACCTTGGCCTGTGCGCGTTCCAGCGATTTGTTGACCCAAGGGTGAACAATGGCTTCGCCTTCTTTCATGCCCAGACCGGACAGGACCTTTTCGAGCCTTTCGGAGCCGAAAATCCGCATCAGATCATCTTCGAGCGACAAAAAGAACGTCGACCGCCCCGGATCACCCTGACGGCCAGACCGGCCACGCAGCTGGTTGTCGATGCGGCGGCTTTCATGCCGTTCGGTGGCCAGCACGAACAGACCACCTGCGGCTTTGACCTTTTCCTTTTCATCGGCGACTTCCGCCTCGATCCGGGCGCGCAATGCCTCTGGATCAGCATCAGGATTGGTAGCCAGTTCCTGAAAGACGCGCATTTCGACATTGCCGCCAAGCTGAATATCGGTCCCGCGCCCTGCCATGTTGGTCGCGATGGTTACCGCATTCAGCTTGCCCGCATCAGCGACAATCTGCGCCTCTTGTTCGTGTTGGCGGGCGTTCAGGACGTTGAAAGTGATGCCTTCCGCGCGCAGCAGATTGGCCAGAAATTCGGATTTCTCAATCGACGTGGTACCGACAAGGATCGGCTGACCCTTGGCATGGGCTGTCTTGATTTCGCCCACAACGCCATCGAATTTTTCTTTAGCGGTGCGATAGACCTGATCATGTTCATCGACACGCGCGATGGGCCGGTTCGTCGGAACTTCGACCACGCCAAGATTATAGATCTCACGAAATTCCTCGGCCTCGGTCGCGGCGGTGCCGGTCATGCCGCCCAGCTTGTCGTAAAGGCGGAAGTAATTCTGGAAGGTGACAGAGGCGAGGGTGACGTTTTCGGGCTTGATCGTCACGCCTTCTTTCGCCTCGATCGCCTGATGCAGACCGTCGGACAGACGGCGACCGGTCATCATCCGGCCGGTGAATTCGTCGATCAATACGACCTCATTATCGCGGACGATGTAATCCTTTTCCTTGGTGAACAGCACATGCGCGCGCAAAGCCTGCCCGACATGGTGCACCAAGGTTGCACTTTCAGGGTCATAAAGCGTCTGACCTTCGGGGATCAGACCGAGTGATGTCAGCTTTTCCTCAAGGAAATCGTTGCCTTCATCGGTAAAAGTCGCCTGCCGGGTCTTTTCGTCCAAGGTGTAATGGTCTTTGGTGATTTCGGGGATCACCTTGTCGATTGTGGCGTACATTTCGCTGCGGTCTTGCGCCGGGCCGGAAATGATCAGCGGTGTCCGCGCCTCATCAATCAGGATGGAGTCCACCTCATCCACAATCGCGAAATTGTGGTAACGCTGATACATCTGACCCAGTTCGGATTTCATATTGTCGCGCAGATAGTCGAAACCCAACTCGTTGTTCGTGGCATAGGTCACGTCACAGGCGTAGGCGTCTTTCTTTTCCGCCTCTGGCTGTTGCGGCACCACGATTCCGGTGGTCATACCCAGCGCGCCATAAACCTTGCTCATCCATTCCGCGTCGCGGCGGGCGAGGTAGTCGTTGACGGTAACGATATGCACGCCCTTGCCGGTCAGCGCATTAAGATAGGCAGGGAAGGTGGCGACAAGCGTCTTGCCCTCACCGGTTTTCATTTCGGCGATATTGCCCTGATGCAGGAAAATCCCGCCTTTCAACTGCGTGTCAAAGGCGCGCAGACCCAGCGCACGACGCGCCGCCTCGCGGCAATTGGCAAAGGCTTCGGGCAGCAGATCGTCGAGGCTTTCGCCTTTGCTGGCACGCGCCTTGAATTCCTCAGTCTTGGCTTTCAGACCCTCATCGCTCTGCGCCTGAAATTCAGGTTCCAGCGCATTGATCCTGGCGACCAAAGGCCGGGCCGCTTTGACCTTGCGATCATTGGCAGAGCCAAACACTTTTTTGGCAATCGATCCGATACCCAGCATATTCACTCCACCAGCGCGGTCGCGCCTGTCTGACATCTAATTGAGAGGAGGTTGCTTGTAGGCATGAGGCTGCCCACATACAAAGGGCCGAAATTGCTCTACGTCAGGCCTCCTCGAGGCTTCTCAGGGATGTAAGGTCCCGGGTATAGAGTGTCAACGTCGCGCGGCTGCGCGGCCAATAAAGGGAACGTTTAATGCTGAAACATGTTACATTTTTGGGGGCGGCTGCGCTGTCCGTCTCCGTCTCGACCGGCGCTTTCGCGCAGGATGCAGCGGCTGAAACTGATGTCACCGCCGATACCGTGATCGCCAAAGTCGGCGAGACCGAGATCACCCTGGGCGAAATCATCATCGCCCGCACCATGCTGCCGCAACAATATGCGCAATTCCCCGACGAGATCCTGTTCAGCGGGCTCGTCGATCAATTGGTCCAGCAGCAATTGCTGGCCGATGAGTTGGAAGATGTGCCTGCCAGCATCGAATATACTTTGACCAACGAACGTCGCGGGCTTTTGGCCGCCGCCGTGGTCAATGAACTCTCCGAGACCGCTGTGACGCCAGAAGCGCTGCAGCAGGCCTATGATGACCGCTACGCCGATGCGCCAGAGATTCCGGAATACCGCGCCTCGCATCTGCTGGTCGAAACCGAGGAAGAGGCCAATGCCGCCAAAGCGCAGCTTGATGCGGGCGACGAATTTGCCACTGTCGCGCAGGCAGTTTCCACCGATGCGACCAGCGCCAATGGCGGTGATCTGGGGTGGTTCGGTGAAGGCGCGATGGTGCCGGAATTTGAAACCGCTGTGATGGCCCTGGAGGTCGGCGATGTGTCTGACCCGTTCGAGACACAATTTGGCTGGCATATCGTGACCTTGGTTGATGAACGTATGCAGCCGGTCCCGGAATTCGAGGAGGTCGCCCCGCAACTGACGGGTGAATTGCAGGAAGCGGCTGTCGTCGCTTATCTGGATGAATTGACCGCGGCTGCCACGATTGAACGTCCTGAAGAAGGCGCCTTCGATCCAAGCGTGATCAACCAAATCGAATTGTTGGAAGAGTAAACATGAAAACCTCGCCGCTTGCGCCTGCGCAATTTCCCGACCTGCCCGTGATTGCGGGCGTGACCTTTGCCAGCGCAGCGGCGGGTGTCAAATACAAGGACCGGACCGATGTGATGCTCGCCATCGCATCGGCTGGGTCTTCGGTGGCCGGGGTCTTTACCCGGTCAGCGACACGATCCGCGCCAGTGCTGGATTGTCAGGCGAAACTGGGCGGTGATCCGTCGGGGCCTGCTGCTATTCTGGTGAATTCGGGCAATTCCAATGCGTTCACTGGTAAAAATGGCGTGGCCAGTGTCGCCGCGCTGACGCAAGCCGTGGCCGATCAGACCGGTGTGCCGGTCGACCGCATCTTCACCGCCTCAACGGGGGTGATTGGTGAACCATTGCCGCATGACCGCATCATCGCGAAACTGGCCGAACTGCATGACGGCCAGACCGAGGCCGCGATAAAGGATGCAGCCCGCGCGATCATGACGACAGACACCTTCCCTAAAGGGGCCAGTGCCACAGTGACCGTGGATGGCAAACAGGTGCAGATCGCAGGTATCGCCAAAGGTTCCGGCATGATCGCGCCCGATATGGCGACGATGCTGGTCTATCTCTTCACCGATGCCAAGATCGGGCAGGAGGCGCTGCAAGCGCTGATTTCCCAACATAGTGACCAGACCTTCAACTGCATCACCGTGGACAGCGATACATCGACCTCGGATTCTCTGGTCGCTGTGGCGACGGGTGCGTCGGGTGTGGATGTCACTGGCAATGATGATTTCTCTGCCGCGCTGCATGGCGTGATGCTTGATCTCGCGCATCAGGTGGTGCGCGATGGCGAAGGTGCCACCAAATTTGTCACAGTCGCGGTGACAGGTGCCGCTGATGATGCGGATGCGCGCAAGGTCGCGATGGCGATTGCCAACAGCCCGCTCGTCAAGACCGCGATTGCCGGGCAAGACGCAAATTGGGGCCGGATCGTCATGGCAGTCGGCAAATCGGGCGCGCAGGCGGACCGCGACATACTGTCGATCCGCTTTGGCGATATCACCGTGGCCGAAAACGGCTGGCGCGCCCCGAATTATTCCGAGGATGCGACCAGCGCCTATATGAAAAACGCCGAACTGCTGATCGGCGTCGATTTGGGGCTGGGATCGGGGGAAAGCACGGTCTGGACCTGCGATCTGACGCATGGCTATATCGACATCAACGCTGATTACCGGTCGTGAAACTGGTTCTTGTTTCGGCTGTTGCCTTGATTGACGCCGATGGGCGGGTGCTGCTGGCGCAGCGCCCGGAAGGCAAATCCATGGCAGGCCTGTGGGAATTTCCCGGCGGCAAAGTTGAGGCGGGCGAGACACCAGAGGCAGCGTTGATCCGTGAATTGCACGAGGAATTGGGCATCGGCACTTGGGCGTCATGTCTAGCACCGCTGACCTTTGCCAGCCACGCTTATGATGATTTTCATCTGCTGATGCCGCTTTTTGCCTGCCGCAAATGGGAAGGCACACCGCAATCGCGCGAAGGTCAGGCGCTGAAATGGGTGCGGCCCAATGATCTGCGCGATTATCCGATGCCTGCCGCGGATGTGCCGCTGATCCCGATCCTGCGGGATTGGCTATAACAAAAAGGGCGGCCCGATGGGCCGCCCTTTTGTCATTCTGATCTCAACGATCACAGGTTCCGTTCGACCGATTCCCGCTCGAAAATCTCGATCACGTCGCCGGGGCGCACGTCTTCGTAGTTCTCAAACGCCATGCCACATTCCTGACCTGACTGCACCTCTGCCACTTCATCCTTGAAGCGTTTGAGGGTCTTCAGCGTGCCTTCGTGGATCACGACATCGTCACGCAGCAGACGGACACCAGCGGAACGCCGTGCCACACCTTCGGTGACCAGACAGCCCGCGACCTTGCCGACATTGGACACTTTAAACACGTCCTTGATATTGGCATAGCCGATGAACTTTTCGCGAATCTCGGCAGACAGCAGACCAGAGGCCGCTTTCTTCACGTCATCCACAAGATCATAGATCACCGAATAATACCGGATCTCCACACCTTTTTGGTTGGCAGAGGCGCGGGCGGTTGCATTGGCGCGGACGTTGAAGCCGAACACTGGCGCACCGGAGGCTTCGGCCAGACCGATATCGGTTTCCGTGATCGCACCAACGCCCGAATGCAGCACGCGCACGCGGACTTCGTCATTCCCGATCTTTTCCATCGCCTGAACAATCGCTTCGGCAGAACCCTGCACGTCGGCCTTGACCACGATGGGCAATTCGCTGACGTTTTCGTTCGCCTTGGCATTCGCCATCAGCTGTTCCAGCGTGGTGGCCATGCCAGCCGCCGCACGTTTTTCCTTGGATGCTTTCTCGCGATATTCTGCGATTTCACGGGCTTGCGCATCAGTGGACACCACGTTCAGCACATCGCCTGCTTCTGGCGTACCGTTCAGGCCCAGAACCTCGACCGGGACAGCGGGACCTGCTTCGGTCACGCGTTCGCCCTTGTCGTTGATCAGCGCGCGGACCTTGCCGTATTGTTCGCCGACAACAAAGATATCGCCAGTGCGCAAGGTACCGTTCTGGATCAGAACCGTCGCCACAGGGCCACGTCCAATATCAAGCTGCGCCTCGATCACGGCACCGACGGCAGCGCGATCAGGGTTGGCTTTCAATTCAAGAATTTCCGCTTGCAGCGCGATGGCTTCCAAGAGGTTATCCAGACCTTTGCCTGTGATGGCAGAGACTTCGACATCCTGCACGTCGCCGGACATCTTTTCGACCACGACTTCATGCATCAGCAGATCAGTCCGGACCTTGTCAGGGTTGGCAGATGGCTTGTCGATCTTGTTAATCGCCACGATCATCGGCACTTTCGCCGCTTTCGCATGGGCAATCGCCTCGATCGTTTGGGGCATCACGGCGTCATCGGCGGCAACCACCAGCACGACGATATCCGTCACCTGTGCGCCACGTGACCGCATGGAGGTGAAGGCCGCGTGGCCGGGGGTATCAAGGAAGGTCAACAGCGAGCCAGAGTCGGTTTTCACCTGATAGGCACCGATATGCTGGGTGATCCCGCCAGCCTCACCGGCGACAACCTTGGCGTTGCGGATCGCATCCAGCAGCGAGGTTTTACCGTGGTCAACGTGACCCATGATGGTGACAATCGGTGGGCGTGTGATCAAATCCTTGGCGTCGTCGGGTGCCATTTTGATGACGTCTTCAACGTCAGCATCAGAAACGCGGACAACGGTGTGACCGAATTCTTCGATAATCAGTTCAGCCGTGTCAGCATCAATCGACTGGTTCTGCGTCGCCATGATGCCGTTGTTCATCAAAGCCTTGACTACGTCTGCAACACGTTCGGCCATACGGTTCGCCAGTTCGGAAACCGTGATCGCAGGGGGCAGGGCCACGTCCCGGAACACTTTTTCACGCTCAGCCGAACCACCCATGGCCTTGGCGCGGGCACGGTCCTGTTTTCGTTTCATCGCAGCCATTGATCGTTGGCGGCCACCTTCGCGGCCGGTCAGGGCATCGTTCAATGTCAGCTTGCCAGCGCGGCGACCGTCATCTTCACCACGGGTTGGCTTAGCCTTGGCGGCTTTTTCGCGGGCGTCACGTTCGCGGTCCACCTTGCGGGGACCAGCGGCGGAAGGACGATCAACAGCATTTTCGCCGGGCAAGGCACTGGCGTCGGCACCCACGGGTGCGGCTTCGGCCTTGACCTTGGCGGCTGCGCGTTCCGCCTTGCGCTTTTCTTCGTCAGCCTTTGCCTTGGCGCGTTCTTCGCGTTCGCGGTCTTCAGCTTCTTTGGCTTCCATCTCGGCGCGGCGCGCCTCGCGTTCGGCGGCACGTTCTTTTTCTTCGGCTTCGCGCTTGGCGGCTTCTTCGCTTTCGCGCGCGCGGGCCATCGCCAGCGCCTTCATCCGGCGTTCGAGTTCGACGTCCGAAATACCCGCAGGCCGTTTGGTCGGATCACCGCCCATTTGCACACCAGTCGACCCGGCAGGTTTCGCTGCACCGGGTTTGGGGACCACAACGCGTTTACGTTTGGTTTCCACCACGACGTTTTTGGTCCGCCCATGGCTGAAACTTTGCTTCACGTTGCTTGGACGTGACCCACCAAGGCCGAGTGGTTTTTTTCCGTCGTTATCGCTCATCTAGCTTCTTTATCCTTCCCGGAGGCCATATCGCCGCCGTTCCCTTCGCGTAATCCGCGTAGCTTTGTGGCTTCCTCTACAACACGATCGCTGAGTCCGCCAGTCGCAAGCGCGCCATGTATCACACTTTGCCGCCCAAAAGCCAAACCCAATTCGGCTGACGTCAGGCAACCAAAGTATCTGGCGCCTTCCGGTGTCCAAAGTTTGGTCTTTCCACGTTCCGATCCGTCAGCGGCTTGCACCAGCACGCGGACACGTTCGCCACCAGCCAGCCAACCTTTGACCTTTTCAAAACCGCAGACCGCGCGACCCGCCTTGCGGGTCAATGCGATCAGATCAACCGTGCGGCGCGCCACCTGGCGTTCCACCTCGTCAATCAATCCGTCAGGCACTGTCACCGGCTGTTTCGCCGATCTGGAAAACTGGCCCTTGCGGGCCTGTTCCAGAATGGCGCGGTCAGCGGTCACATACATGCCGCGTCCGGGCAATTTGCCCAGAATGTCAGGCACGACCTGGTTGTCAGGTCCCAGAACAAAGCGGATCAGCCCAGCTTTTGGCTGGACCTCACCTGTCACGATGCATTTGCGTTCAGCATCTGTCTGTTCGTCTTTATGCCCGCCACGCGTCATATACTCTCTCCGAAGGCCTGAAATCAGGCCTCTTCTTCCTCTGTTTCGTCGTCGTCGCTTTTCAGATCGTCAGGATCAACCCAACCCAGCATGACCCGCGCGGTCATGACCATGTTCTGGGCTTCTTCCAGCGATACATCAAACGGTTCGAGGACACCTTCGTCCTTGACGCGTTCGCCGTTCACTGTGGTCCAGCCACCGGCCAGTTCCCAATCCGCGCAAGTGGCAAAATCTTCCAGCGTCTTGACGCCATCCTTGCCCAAGGCTTCCAGCATCTGCGGTGTCAGACCTTCGAAATCGATCAGGCTTTGTTCGACACCCGTCGCAATCGCGGCATCCATCGCCTTTTTTGCCTGCGCTTCAAGGTAATCGCGGGCACGGGCCTGCAATTCACCTGCGGTGCCTTCATCGACACCTTCGATCACCAGAAGTTCGTCCTGTTCGACATAGGCGACTTCTTCGAGGTTGGTAAAGCCTTCGGCGACGAGCAACTGGGCAAAGAATTCATCCAGATCCAGCGTATCCATGAACAACTTGGTACGCAGTTCAAATTCGGCCTGACGGCGCTTGGATTCTTCGGCTTCGGTCAGAATGTCGATATCCAGACCCGTCAACTGGCTGGCCAGACGCACGTTCTGGCCGCGACGACCAATGGCGAGCGACAATTGCTCATCAGGAACGACGACTTCGATCTTGCCGGCTTCTTCGTCCAGAACGACCTTGCTGACCTCGGCAGGTTGCAGCGCGTTCACAAGGAAGGTCGGCATATCTTCATTCCAAGGAATGATGTCGATCTTTTCGCCCTGTAATTCGTTCACCACGGCCTGCACACGGCTGCCGCGCATACCCACACATGCACCGACCGGGTCGATCGAGCTGTCGTAGCTGATGACAGCGATCTTGGCGCGCGAACCGGGGTCACGGGCGACGGCCTTGATTTCAATAATGCCTTCGTAGATTTCAGGGACTTCCATCTTGAACAATTCGGCCATGAATTCGGGCGCAGTGCGCGACAGGAAAATCTGCGGGCCGCGCTGTTCGCGACGCACTTCCTTGATGTAGCAACGGATGCGGTCGTTGGGGCGATAGGCTTCGCGCCCGATCTTTTCGTTGCGACGCAGCACAGCCTCGCCCGAACCCACGTCGACAATGACGTTGCCGTATTCTTCGCGCTTGACCAGCGCGTTGATAATCGTGCCAGCGCGATCCTTGAATTCTTCGTATTGTTTGTCACGCTCGGCTTCGCGGACCTTTTGCAGAATCACCTGCTTGGCCGATTGCGCGGCGATCCGGCCCAGTTCCACGGGCGGCACTTCTTCGCTGTATTCCTGGCCGATCTGCGGATCAGTCATGTAATCCTTCGCCTGGGCGACGGTAAATTCGGCCTGATAATTCTCGACTTCATCATCAGCGACCACAGTGCGGACGCGGGTGAATGTCGCGCGACCAGTCTTACGGTCGATATTCACGCGAATATCCATCTCTGCGCCGTACCGCGACTTGGCCGCACGGGCGAGCGATTCTTCCATCGCTTCGACCACCAGACCGGGTTCGATGTTCTTTTCGCGGGCCACGGCCTCTGCAGTTTGCAGAAGCTCAAGCTGGTTTGCGGAAGTATAGGCCATCAGGTGTTCTCCTCGCCATCAATGATGGTTTCAATTTCGTCAAATTGTGCCTCGTCGATCTGGCCCGCATCTTTGCGGCCGCGCAGCACGTCACGGATCAGATCATCTGTCAGCACCAGTTTGGCATCTGACAGCCATTCAAATTTCAGGCCGATGGTGCCTTCTTCGATATCGATCAGGACTTCGTCCCCTTCGATGCCCGCCAGTTCACCCTTGAAACGACGACGCCCGTCGATCAGTTCTTCGGTCTCGATCTTGGCTTCAAAGCCCTTCCACTGGTCGAAATCCTTCAACCGTGTCAGCGGACGGTCGATGCCAGGGCTGGACACTTCGAGCGTGTAGACATCGACAATCGGGTCTTCGACATCCAGCACCGCGCTGATGGCGGTCGAAATCTGGGCGCATTCGTCGACTTCAATCGTGCCGTCAGGACGCTGCACCATGATTTGCAGGGTGCTTTCCTTGCCGGTCATCAACCGGACGCGCACAACCTCAAACCCCATATCCTCGATGACGGGGGTGATGATCTCGGCGATCCGGCGGTCAATGGCCGCTTTGGCGATCAGGTCATTCATGGGTTTATACCAAGCATAAAAAAAACGGGCGCGCGGCCCGTTGGTGTTTCCCGGTGGAACCTTGGGGGTGGAAGCCAAGACGCCGCTATTGAGGATGATTTACGCGCTGTTGCGGGGAATTGCAAGGGCCATGCCAACGCGGAAAAAACGCCCCACCTTGCGGCGGGGCGTTTCAGGAATGCTTACGCCAGCGACCAGCGCTCCAGAGCCCGGTTGTTGTCCATCTGGGCGGTGTTGCCGATCACATCCGGCGTCACCACACGGGTGCTGACGGCTTCGACGAAATTCGCGAACATCGGGATGATCGCGCCGCCATCGTCGCGCAGGATCTGCTGCATCTCGAAATATTGTTCGCGCCGCTTGTCAGTGTCGAGCTCGGCACGGGCGGCGATCAACAATTCATGGAACCGGTCGTTGTCCCATTTCGTGTCGTTCCACGGAACGCCTGCCTCATAAGCGGACGAGAACATCCAGTCTTCGGTCGATCGGCCGGTCCAGTAAGAGGCCGAGAATGGCTTGACCAGCCAGACATTCGACCAATAGCCATCCGCCGGTTCCTGCACCACGTTGATATTGATCCCGGCAGCCGCAGCCGTGGATTGATACAATTGCGCCGCATCGACCGCGCCCTCAAAGGCGGCGTTCGAGGCAGACAAATCAATGTTCAGCGAATCCAGACCGGCCTGTTGCAGATAATAGCGCGCCTGATCCGGGTCATAGGCCAGCTGCTCCATTTCGGCGTTGTAATATTGATTGGCCGGGCCGATCGGGCTGTCATTGCCGACCATGCCATGGCCCAGCAGGATTTTATCGACCATATCCTGCCGGTCGATCCCGTATTTCAGCGCGCGGCGCACGTTCACATCATCGAAAGGTGCTGTGTTGGTATGGATCGGGAAAGTGTAATGCTGGTTGCCGGTCACTTCCTGAATGCGGATATTCGGGTTGGCGCGCAGCAAAGGCTCCAAACGGAAATCAATCCTGTTCACTGCATCGACCTGACCCGTCATCAGCGCATTCATCCGCGCGGTGTTGTCATTGATGGCGATGAACTCGACCTCTTCAAAGAAACCGGCAGTGTCGCCTTTGTAGTGATCCGCCACGCGACGCCCGACGAAACGGACACCGGGGTCGAACGCCACAACTTCATAAAGACCTGTGCCGATACCTTGGGCGATGGATTCTTCGATCTGGCCTGCGGGATAGATCAGCAGATGATAATCCGACAGGATATAGGGGAAGTCGGCATTGCCGGATTCCAGCGTGAACTGCACCTGATGATCGGTGATCTTTTTCATCTCGGTGATTGCGGCAACCAGCGGGGCCGCAGCAGAGCGGGACCCTTCGGCGACATGCAGTTGCAGCGATTCGATGACGTCATCAGCGCCGAATGCCTTGCCATTGTGGAAGGTCACGCCTTCGCGCAGGTTGAATGTCCAGACCTTGGCATCAGGGCTGGCTTCCCAGCTTGTGGCCAATTCGCCGACCAGCGACCCATCAGCGGCAACCTCGGTCAGCGCGTCATAGACACCGCCAAGGGCTGCGGCGATCATGAAAACATCGGCATGTGTCCGGCTGTCCCAGCTATCGGATGTATTGGCCCCGCTCAGGCCTGCGGTGAATTTTCCACCCCGGCTTTGCGCGCGCAACGGCATGCCGGACAGGCCAAGCACACCCGCCGCGACACCCGATTTCAATAGACCGCGTCTGCTAATTCCATTCATGTCATAATCTCCCTGTTTGGTCTGTTGACCCTTTGGGCCATGATAATGTTACATTTTCTTAACGGCTGCATCGCCGATATTATCAACGCCGCGTTCCGCCAGCAGATTGGTCAGCCAATCGGGGTCCATTTCCGGCACCGATGACAAGAGCAAATCAGTATAGGCGTGATGCGGCGGGCTGAACATTTCTTCCTTTGGTCCTTGTTCAACAACACGGCCATCTTTCATGACGACCACTTCGTCAGCGATGGCTTTCACCGTCGCCAGATCATGGGTGATAAACATATACGACAAGGACAGCTCGTCCTGCAACCTCGCCAAAAGCCGCAGGATACCTTCGGCAACCAATTGGTCCAACGCGGATGTCACCTCGTCACAGATAATAAACCGTGGTTCAGCGGCCAGCGCGCGGGCAATCCCGATCCGCTGTTTCTGCCCGCCGGATAATTCGGACGGCAGGCGGTTATAATATTCCGACGGTTCCAGCTCGATCTGGTCCAGCAAGGCATCGACGCGGCGGCGCTTTGCCTTGCCGGTCAGCCCAAGGTAGAATTGCACAGGCCGCGCGATGATCTGGCCGATCGACATACGCGGATTCAGCGCAGTATCGGCCATCTGATAGATCATCTGGATCTGGCGCAACTGATCCTTGCTGCGCTTGCGGTAATCGGCAGGTAGCGCCGTGCCGTCAAACAGGATTTGCCCTGCAGTGGGTGGCAAAAGGCCCGTGATACAGCGCGCTGTGGTGGATTTGCCAGACCCGCTTTCGCCGACCACGGCCATGGTGCGACCTGCGAAGATGTCGAAGCTGACATTGTGTAGGACCTTTTCCTTGCCATAGGCTGCATCGACATGCTGGACAGAGACCACAGGTACGGCGCCTGTCTGCACGACAGGCTTAGTGGGCCGTTCAAAGCTGCGGACCGCCCACAGCGATTTGGTATAGGCTTCAGTCGGTGCATCCAGCATCGTGCGGGTTTCGGCGGTCTCGACCTCTTCGCCTTTCAGCAAAACTTTGATCCGGTCCGCCATCTGTGCCACGACCGCGAGATCATGCGTGATATAGATCGCGGCCGTGTTGTACTGCGCGACGATATCACGGATTGCGGACAACACCTCGATCTGCGTGGTCACATCCAGCGCCGTGGTTGGTTCGTCAAAGATGATCAGATCAGGACGGCATGACATCGCCATCGCCGTCATCGCACGCTGCAATTGCCCGCCGGACACCTGATGCGGATAGCGAAAGCCGATTTCCTCGGGATTGGGCAGGCGCAATTTGCGATACAGCGTGATCCCGTCTTCTTCGCTTTCTTTGCGCCCGGCGATGCCATGCTGCATCGGCGCTTCGACATGCTGATCAAGCAGGCGATGTGATGGGTTGAAACTTGCCGCTGCCGATTGCGCGACATAGGCGATGCGTTTTCCTAACAAATCGCGTTTGACGGCGGCAGAGGCTGTCAGCAGGTCGATCCCGTCAAATTCCACGCTGCCGCCGCTGATGCGCACGCCGTCCCGGGTATAGCCCATCGCAGCCAGCCCGAGCGTGGATTTCCCCGCCCCGGATTCCCCGATCAGCCCCATGACCTGCCCGCGCTGCAAGGTCAGGTTCACGCCTTTGATGATCGGGGTCCAGGTTTCGTCACTGCGCCCTTCAATCTCGATCCCGCGGATTTTCAACAGGGGGTCTTGAGTCATGTCAATCTTTCAACCCCGATGATCTGTGCAGCATCCAGTCCACAACGAAATTCACCGCCACTGCGAGCAAGGCAATCGCGCCCGCCGCCAACAAGGGCGGCGTCGCCGTCATCGGCGCAAATTGTGCAAAATTCACGAAACCGCCCAGATCGCGCACCATGGTGCCCCAATCGGCCAAGGGCGGCTGAATACCCACGCCAAGGAAGGACAATGAGGCAATGGTCAGGAAAACGAAGCAGAACCGCAAGCCGAATTCTGCCAGCAAAGGGGCCATGGCATTGGGCAGGATTTCCTTGAACATCAGGTACCCCAGACCTTCACCGCGCAACTTCGCCGCCTCGATATAATCCATCACGACGATGTTCTGCCCCACCGCACGGGCCAGCCGGTAAACGCGGGTGCTGTCGATCACGGCGATGATCAGGATCATGAAATAAGTCTGCGGAATGCCAAGGCGGGGCGCCCAAACGCTGGCGATGGTCATCAAAAGCAGCGCAAAGATCAGCGACGGAATCGCCATCAGCACATCGACAAGGCGTGACAGCACCTGATCCAGCCAGCCACCCAAGATCGATGCCAGAAACCCCATTGTGCCACCCAGCAGGAAGGCAATCACCGTGGTCACGAAAGCAATGCCAACCGTGTTCTGCGCGCCATAGATCAACCGGCTCAAGATATCGCGGCCGATCTGGTCGGTGCCCAAGGGGAAATCCGGATTGCCGCCCAGCGCAATATCACCGCCCGGCATGATATTAGCAGCAACACCGCGAATAATCTCTGCCTGTCCATAAGGTGCCAAGACACCGGCAAAGACGGCCACAAAGACATAGATCAGGATGATCATGACCCCAAATGCGGCAGTCAGCGGCATGGCGCGGAATAGCCGCTTGCTCTGGCTGGTCCCAACATTGCGGCCCAACAGCCGGAACAGCCACGCTGCGATGGAAAACAGGATAAATCCTTCCACCGCGACACGCAGGAAAAAGAACTTATTGGCGACCAAAGGATCGGCACTGCGCCCCTGAGTATAGGCCCAGATCAGCCAGATCAGCGCCGCGACGGCAAAGATATAGCCATAGGCCACGCTGAACGGCATATCGCGAAAGTAAGGCGCGCGGCTGGTCGCGACCTGCCCGGCAAAGCGGAAGCCCCAGGCGACAGCGGCGAAACCGATCAAGGCGACAGCAAACCAGACGATCATTTGGGATGCCTCATCCTGGGGTTCGACAGGATCGACATGATATCCGCCGTCAGGTTCAGCAGGATATAGGCGGTGGCAAAGATCAGGCAGCAGGCCTGCACCACGGGGATATCGCGGAATTTCACGCTATCCACGAACAATTGGCCGATGCCGGGATAGACAAAAACCACCTCGACCACGACGACGCCGGTGATCAGATAGGCCAGATTGATCGCGACCACATTGATGATCGGGGCCAGCGCATTTGGCAAAGCATGGCGCACGATGACCCGCATCGGTGACAGCCCCTTGAGCCGTGCCATCTCGATATATGGAGAGGCGAGCAGATTGATAATCGCGGCCCGCGTCATCCGCATCATATGCGCGGTCACAACCAGCGTCAGCGTCAGGGCGGGCAGCAGCGATTTTTCCAGCCGCTCGCCAAAGGGCATCCCATCATAAATGTTCGACACGGCAGGCAGCATCGGGTTCAGCACAGCCAGAAACAGGATCAGGATATAGGCAAGGAAAAATTCGGGGCTGGAAATCGACGACAGGGTGAAAATATTGGTCGCCCGGTCAAAAACAGAATTGCGGTAAAGCGCTGCCAGCACTCCCAGCACAATCGCGAAAGGCACGGCGATAGCAGCACTGACGGCCGCCAGAAACATCGTATTGGCAAAGCGCGGTGCGATCTGGTCCGCGACGCTGCCCGCACCTGACGCGCTTCCGGTAAAATTGGCGAAACTCGCCTGTGCGAAACTGGACCCGAAATCACCCTGCAACGCCCCACCAAGCCAGTTGAAATACCGCGTGACCATCGGCTGATCCAACCCCAGATCGCGGCGGATCGCGGCGACGGAGTCCGGCGTGGCCCCTTGGCCAAGGATGGATTGCGCAAAGTCACCCGGCAGCAGGTTCACTGCCACAAAGATCACCACTGACACGATCAGCAAAGTCAGAAAGCCCAATGCAAGCCGCTGCAAAATAATCGTCAGGACGTTGCCCAAGCCGTCAATTCCCCGTTTATTTCCAGTAAGCTTAACGTCTGACCCCCGACTGTAAAGTCTAAAGCCCCAATGCCGCCTTTTGCGCACCCAGAAGATCCATACTGCGCACCAATTCAGCAGAGATACCCGGTTCGGACAAAGCATGTCCCGCGCGCCCGATCAGCGCCAGCCGCGCCTTGGGCCAGCCCTGCGCCAAAGTATAGGCCGATACCGGCGGGCAGATCATATCATAGCGGCCCTGCACGATGACACCGGGGATATGCGCGATCTTCGCCATCTGCGCAGGGTTCAGGATTTGCTGATCTGCCGACAGAAAGCCCGCATTGACGAAATAATGGTTCTCCAACCGGGCAAAGGCGCGTGCATAATCCGCCGGGCTTTCCCCGGTCATGCCGTCATTGTCCATTGCCGCCAGCGCGTTTTCCCAAGACGCCCAGGCACGGGCATAGCGGGTTTCCATATGCAGATCGCCGGAAAACAGCCGCCGGTGATAGGCACCGATCAGGTCATCATGTTCATCCGCAGGGATCATCCCGGAAAACCGCGCCCAAAGGTCGGGCCAGAATTTGCCCGCGCCGCCACCATAGAACCAGTCCAGCTCCGGCTGCGTCATTAGGAACACACCGCGCAAAGTCAGCGCCGCGACCTGCGCGGGATGCGCCTGCGCATAGATCAGCGCCAGCGTCGCCCCCCATGACCCGCCAAAGACAATCCAGCGGTCGATGCCCAAAGTCTTTCGGATCGTTTCAATATCAGCGACCAGATGCCATGTCGTATTGGCGTCAACACTGGCATGCGGGCGCGATCTGCCGCAGCCGCGCTGATCGAACAAAACAATCCGAAACACAGCAGGATCAAAATAGCGCCGCATCGCGGGGCTGCATCCGCCACCGGGGCCACCATGCAGCACGACAACAGGAATCCCCTGCGGATTGCCGCATTGTTCCACATAGAGCCTGTGGCCATCGCCCACATCCAGCATCCGCTGATCAAAGGGATCAACGGGGGGATAAAGGTGGGCACCTTGGCGGTTTTGTCCTACGACTTTGTCCATAATCATCCTATATCGCGCTTTGAAACCACAAACCATGACCCCTGTCACGACCGGAGCGAAGAAAATGTCCGCCACCAATACCGTCGACCCCTCCGAGATCGCCAAGTTTGAGGCGATGGCCGCCGAATGGTGGGACCTGAACGGCAAATTCAAGCCGTTACATATGATGAATCCGGTGCGGCTCGATTACATCACGCGCCAGATTGCCGCAGAATTTGGCCGCGATCTGCAAGGGCCGGCACCCTTTGCCGGGCTGCGCTTGCTGGATATCGGCTGCGGCGGCGGGCTTTTGTGCGAACCGATGGCGCGGCTGGGGGCGACGGTAGTTGGTGCCGATGCGGCAGAACGCAATATCCCGGTCGCACAGGTCCATGCGGCGCAATCGGGCCTGACCATCGACTACCGCCACACCACGGCAGAAGCGATGGCAGAGGCAGGCGAACAATTCGACGTCGTGCTGAACATGGAGGTGGTCGAACACGTGGCCGACCCTCTTGGCTATCTGACCGCCTGCCAGCAATTGCTGAAACCGGGTGGGTTGCATCTGTGTTCGACGATCAACCGCAACCCCAAGTCTTTCGCCATGGCGATTGTGGGCGCGGAATGGGTGATGCGCTGGCTGCCCAAAGGCACGCATGAATGGGCAAAATTCATCACCCCGGACGAGTTATTCGCGCTGCTGGAAAAAGCGGGGCTGACGCCGGTGGATCGCAAGGGCTATGTGTTCAACCCACTGCGGTTCGACTGGTCGATCAGCGACCGGGACCTGTCTGTCAATTATGTCACAACTGCTACAAAAGCGTAGATCAGCTTTTAACCACCGCCCGGCAGGGAAAAATAGATTATCTCATTAATAGCGTTAAATAGCGTGGAAAAGGTTTCAGCAATTCAACAGGCGAGGTCAGGAGTACGCCCACGACACGCGCCAATGTATGATTTATGTTCAGCCGGTTAATCGATGACAAGTCCGTTCCTCAAGCAGGCTTGGCAGGGTCACTTTCCTGGATCAATAAGCGTAAATTGGAAACAATCAGACGCCCTGTGGACCCACGAGAGACAGAACCGCGCCGATTGACTTTGCCCTCGTTTTGGCTCATAGTTTTATGGTATTTGTGCATGTTTTACGAGTTAGGATCCAACTATGCCGACAACCTTCAAAGTGCTCAACCTGACCCTCGGTTTCAGCCAGCTTGATACCGACAAAAGCAGTGCCAGTTTTAGGGTCGATAAAGCTGCGGATTTGGAAGGGCAGCAGTTTGGCAGTGATGCCAACCCTTTGTTCAATCGCATCCAGATATGGAAGCCAGTCGACGGGGGGCCGGACAACGTCATACCAAATGGCGCATATGATTACGCGGTCGGCGCCGGCGGCGCGCGCGACAAATTCATCATCAATGACAACAATCCTGGCGGCGGTTTCAAATTTGACTTCGACGCTTATGTCCTGATCAATGCGACCTATACTTATATCGATGGCACAACCAGCGATACCGTTGTTGCGAATGTGGTCCAGGGCGCTGGCCCGAGCGGGCCACAATTATGGATCGTGCCTCCGATTGGACCCGGCGATGCCTTGAACGCATTGACGGCCAAGCCGATTGCCTTTGTGACTTTTGGAACGGTTGTTTCCGACAACAACAACATGCAGTCCGTCCGCCCTGATCCTGATTTTGTTGAGGTGATTGACGGGACATCCGGCGATGACACGATGGGACCCGGGTATAAAGACAGCACCAGCTATCTCGAATTGCCTGACAGGCAGGTCATTGATGACAGTGGCAATTACATCCGTGGCTTTGCCGGTAACGATACGATTACGGCAGGTGCCGGGAATGATGTGATCTACGGCGGCAGCGGATCCGACGTCATTCGTGGTGGTGCCGGCAATGATGTCATTTATGGCGGTGACGGGCATGATCAGCTTTTCGGCGGTGACGGAAATGATCAGCTTTTCGGTGGTGCAGGCGATGACACGCTGGACGGCGGCAGCGGTACCAACACACTGACAGGTGGTACTGGCAACGACACCTTTGTCTATAATGCAGGCAGCACGGTCACGATCACCGATTTCAATGCCGACCCCAACAACAACATCGATGATGGTGATAGCACGACCAACGACCGTGTTGACTTAACGGCTTATTATGACGGCCTCAAAGCCATGCGCGCGGATTACGCCGATGATGGCCTGCTGAACCACTCCAATACCACCCGCGATAATAACATCCCCGTCGATTATTCGGCCAAGACAAGTTTTGCTGGCGGGTCACTGACCTTTTCCAACATTGCCAGCACTGATGACCTGAGCGTGTTGAATTTCGAAACCACCGGCGTGGCCTGCTTCGCCTCCGGCACGATGATCCGCACACCGCAGGGCGACGTGCCAGTGGAAACGCTGCAGATCGGCGATCTGGTTTCGACAATGAACGGTGTAGACAAACCGATCCGCTGGATTGGCAAAACAGAATTGTCCAAGTCACAACTTGATGCCAACCCCAAGCTGAAACCTGTCGTGATCGACCGCTCAGTGCTGGGATCGGACCGTGACCTGACCGTGTCGCCGCAGCATGCCTTTGTCGTCAACGGCGATACCGGGGTTCTTATACGCGCTGTGCATATGGTCAAAAACGGCTGGAAAGGCGTGCGGGTCGCGCAAAACAAGCGCTCTGTGACCTATCTGCATATCATGTTGGAACAACACGACATTATCATCGCCGAAGGTGTGCCGAGCGAGAGCATGTATCCCGGACCGATGATGATCGGGTCACTTGACGATGCCCAGCGTGAAGAACTGTTCGCGATCTTCCCGGAGCTACAGAATATTGGCGAAAAGGATGACGTTGCGGCCCTTTATGGTCCATCCGTTCTGCCCTACGGCAAGCGGAGCACGGCTGCGGCGGATATGCTGCAGCTTCAAAAGGCAGGCTAGTCCCAGGCGCAGGCAGCAGATGCCTGCGCTCAATCAATCTGCCCTAGTTTCAACCGCATTTCCCGCAAAACCGGCAAGGCGATGCGGACCTTTTCCTCACCCACTTTTGCCACCGCTTCGGCGATCACCGGGGCGATGGCGGCGATGGCGGCATCGCGGGCAGCCAGTCCAGAGGGGCTGATCGACACCATCTTGCGCCGCGCATCATCCCAATCAGGGCGGATATGCACCCAGCCGGCCCATTGCAATTTGTGCAAGGTATTGGTCATCGCGCCGCGCGTCAGGTGAAATGTCTTGGCCAATTGTGCGGGGGACCGTTCGGCACCGCTATGCGCCAGATGGTTCAGCACTGAAAAATGCGACAATTCCATTCCCTTGGGCAAAACCTTGGCCACGGAATGGCGGGCAAGCTGATCAACCGCCAGAATTTCACTGAACAAGGAGACGGCAAGACTGGTCGCGGTGTCGGGCATCAGGGTCCTTCAAAGGGGCGGTCATGGGTCAGCGCCGGAATGCGCTTGCGTGACTGTGCCACTTCCGCAAGGTCGAGATCAACAATCGCAAATCCTGTGTCAGTGCCCATATCCACCAGAACCTCGCCCCAAGGTGAAACCGCCATCGCGTGACCATAGGTCTGCCGGGGCTTTCCCGTACTGACATTGTGCTGCCCGGTTTGCGCTGATGCCAGCACGTAACACCCTGTTTCAATGGCCCGCGCACGCAGCAGCGGCTCCCAGTGCGCCGCACCGGTGACGGGGGAAAAGGCAGCGGGGACCAGCAGCACCTCGGCCCCGGCATGGGCCAGCGCGCGGTGCAGATAGGGGAACCGCAGATCATAGCAGATGGTCAGGCCGATCTTTGCAAAAGGCGTCGTCGCTACCACAGCCCGTGTGCCGGGTCGATACCCTGCTGATTCGCGGAATGTTTCCGTTGCAGAAACATCCACATCGAACATATGGATCTTGTCATACCGCGCGACGATCTCTCCAGTCGGATCAATCAGAAAGGACCGGTTCGCAAACCGCCCATCCGCATCATTGGTCTTGAGCGCGAGTGACCCTATCGACAGCCAAATTTCGTGATCCCGCGCCGCTTCACGCAGCCCCGCAAGCGTGATATCATCGCTTTCGAGTTGCAACACAGCATTTTGATGCGCGCGATCCTGTGAGACGCAATTCGTGACCTCGGGCGTCAGGACGAAACCCACGCCTTCGGCTGTCGCCTGCGCGATCAGATCGCGCGTCATCGCAAGGTTGGCAACCGGATCATCGCCCGACGTCAGTTGCAGCAGCCCCGCCTTCATGCCGACAGCAAAGCGTCCAGCTTGCCCTGCCGGTCCAAAGTCATCAGATCATCGCAGCCGCCGATATGTGTGCCACCAATGAAAATCTGCGGCACGGTGCTGCCGCCCTTGGCGCGCTGGATCATCTCGGCGCGCTTGTCGGGCTGGGCTGTGATATTCACCTCAGCAAAGCTGACGCCTTTGGATGTCAGCAACCGTTTGGCCATATGGCAGAAACCACAGGTTGGCTTGGTATAGATTTCGACGTTCTGCATGACAGCACTCCTTTTTTCGGGATCATGCTGACTTAAGCATCTTTGACGACCCGTGCCAGTGTTATCATGGACACATCTGTGGCGCCCGCCTGCAACAGCACCTCTGCACAGGCCGCAAGTGTCGCGCCAGAGGTCATCACATCATCGACCAGCAGCACCGGTTTGCCCGCAATCTGCGCCTGCTGTCTGGGGTTGATGCTGATGCTGCCAGACAGCACGGCAAAGCGCGCATCACGGCTGTGCCCTTCAAGCGAGGCGGTCTTGCGCGGGCGCAGCAAGGCATCGACGCAGACAGGCCGTTCGATCTGCCGCGCCAGCGACTGCGCCAGCAAAGCCGATTGATTATATCGCCTGCGCAGCAAGCGCGCCCAATGCAACGGCACCGGCACGATCACCGTGTCAGGCCGGATCAACGCCTGCGCCAGCCGCGCCATCCAGATCCCCGCAGGCTGTGCCAGATCGGTGCGGTCGCCATGTTTCAGCCCCAGCACCAATTTGCGACCGATGCCCGCATAGACCAGCACCGCGCGGCCCCGGCCCCACGGCCGCGCGACCACCATGCAATCATCGCAGGTCAGGCGCTGACCATCCCCCTCGCCCGGCAAGGGCGCGCCGCAGGTATCGCAGATCGTGCCGTCAATAAATTGCGTCTCGCGCCAGCAAGGGCCGCAGAGCCCGTTGTCCACCTCTGTCAGCGTATCGCATGCGACGCATTGCGCCGGGTAGATCGCCCTGATGATGCTTTGCATCCGCATGATTGCACCTTACATGGGGGCCATGACCATGCCTCCCGCCCTTGTTGATCGCAGCGCCCTGTTGCGCCACCGCGCCCGCGCCCAGCCGGAACATCTGTTCCTGCATGAGGCGATTGCCGATGAACTGCATGAAAGACTGATTGAGGTTAACAGAAGCTTTACAGCCCCGGCGATTGTCACCGGTTTTCCGGATTTCTGGCGCGCCCGTTTCCCGGACGCCACGATTGTCGCCGATGATGACACCTTGGCGCTGCAACCCGGCGCGCATGATCTGGTGCTGCATATCATGGGCCTGCATTGGGCGAATGATCCGGTCGGGCAATTGGTGCAATGCCGCCATGCCCTGCGCCCGGATGGATTGCTGCTGGTGTTCTGCCTTGGCGGCCAGACCCTGAACGAATTGCGCGTGGCATTGGCCGAGGCGGAGGCGCAGATCACCGGCGGTCTGTCCCCGCGCGTCGCGCCAATGGGCGAAATCCGCGACCTGGGTGCTTTGCTGCAACGCGCCGGGCTGACCTTGCCGGTGGCGGATGGCAACAGGCTGACCGCAAGCTATGCCAATATGTTCCACCTGATGCATGATCTGCGCAAAATGGGGGAAACCAATGCCCTGACCCAGCGCATCCGGCATCTGACGCGGCGGCAGGTGCTGACCCAGGCCTCCAGCATTTATGCACAGCATTTCCGCAATGCGGCAGGTCGCGTCGATGCCACGTTCGAATTGATCACTCTGACCGGCTGGGCCCCTGCCGACAGCCAACCGCAGCCGTTACGCCCCGGTAGCGCAAAAAGCAGGCTTGCCGATGCTTTGGGCGCGAAAGAATTGCCGCTAGAGAGGTCCAAGGATTGATTTACCACGTAAACCATTTAACTGCCGATAAATTGACGATAGCAGAAAGCGCATGACCATGTTCGACGCCCAGAAATCCGGTGAAACGGAACGCCCCGCGACTTGCCCGGTGCATGCCGCCAAGGATCACCCGGCGATCAAACCGGCGCGGGTCGGCATTCTGGTCGCCAACCTCGGGACGCCCGATGGCACTGACTATTGGTCCATGCGCCGCTATCTGAATGAATTTCTGTCCGATAAGCGCGTGGTGGATTATTCCGCCTGGCTTTGGCAGCCATTGTTGCAGCTGGTGATCCTGACCAAACGGCCATTTTCATCCGGTGCCGCCTATAAATCGATCTGGAACGAAGAAGCGAATGAAAGCCCGCTGCTGACGATCACCAAGGCGCAGACTGCTGCGATCAAGAAACAGATGGTGGAGCGCTACGGCGACGACGTCCGCGTTGATTTCTGCATGCGCTATGGCAATCCATCGACCAAATCCAAGGTCCGCGAAATGGTCGAGGCGGGTTGCACCAAGATCCTGTTCTTCCCACTTTATCCGCATTACGCAGGCGCTACATCGGCGACTGCGAATGACCAGTTTTTCCGCGCCCTGATGGATGAAAAATGGCAACCCATCGCCCGCGTCGTGGAACCTTATTTCGCCGAACCCGCCTATATTGAGGCTTTGGCGCAGTCGATTGAAAAGGCCTATGCTGCGGCCGAGACAAAGCCCGAAATGCTGATCTGTTCCTATCACGGCGTGCCAGAACGTTATCTGCGCGAAGGCGATCCCTATCATTGCCAATGCCAGAAAACCACGCGCCTGCTGAAAGAACGGCTGGGCTGGGACAATACCCAGATCAAGACGACCTTCCAATCGCGCTTTGGCCCAGAGGAATGGTTGAAGCCTTACACCGTGAAAGAAGTCGCGCGTCTGGCCGAGGAAGAAGGCATCAAGAATATCGCCGTCTGCGCGCCTGCCTTTTCCGCCGATTGCATCGAAACGCTGGAAGAGATCAACGAAGAGATTAAGGAAAGCTTTGAAGAGGCCGGTGGCGAACATTTCACCTATATTCCCTGCCTCAATGACGACGCGGCGCATATCGACGCGCTCTGCGGTGTGATCGACAAGAACCTGCAGGGCTGGCTGGGCTGATCACCTTGCGGTGGCAATGGTATTTTTGCCCGCCTTTCCGGTAACTTCACCCGATGACGTTGTTGTGTGTTTGAAGTCTTTCGGTATTGCCGATAAAGAATTCTGAACGCAAAAAATGAGTATTCGCATGTACAGACGCACAATGATCCTTGGTCTTATCGGTGTTGGCGTTTCCGCCTGTGCCGCAGCGCCGAACCGGGCTTTGGGCCCGGACGGATTGCCTGCGCCCACCGCCTATATCATTGCGCCGGGTCAGGAAGCGGCCGTCAATTTCCGTATGCTCGACAGCGTCAATTCACTGCGTCAGGCCGCAAATGTGGCACCTGTGCAACTTGATCCGCAATTGACCGCCGCCGCTGCGACCCATGCGCGCGATATGTCGGTGCAGAACCGGCCCTGGCTGTTCGGGTCTGACGGGTCAAGCCCGGTGCTGCGCGCCCAGCGCGTCGGCTTCACGGGTCGGTTTTTGGGCCAGACGATTTCTGAATCATACGAATCAGAACTCGCCACCCTAACCGCCTGGATGAATGACGAACGCACCCGCAGCGTTATTCTGGACCCAGAGGCACGGTTGATGGGCTTTGCCTGGTATCAGGAACCCGCAGGCAAGCTGTGGTGGACGCTGAACATGGGTGCAGCGCCCGGCTTTGGCGGCGGCGTCAGCTGATCGTCATCAGGCGTAGATGAAGATCTTCGTATTCAGCCGGACCATGGAATAGACTTCCTCCATTTCCGTATTCGTCACGGCAATGCAGCCCCATGTCCAATCCGGCACGCCAACCCATTCATTGGGTGTGCCATGGATGAAGATATCACCACCCGGCTGCACACCCATGTCGCGGGCGCGCGCAGCATCGTCGACATTGGGATAGGATATGCCCACTGACAGATGGAATCGGCTGTTGGGGTTCTGCCGGTCGATTCGATAGGCACCCTCGGGCGTGCGACCGTCACCTTCCTGTTGCTTATGCTCGGTCGGATTGAAACCCAGATCGACCTTATATTGCCGAAGCAACGTGTTGTTATGCAGCAATTGCATCGTACGATGTTGTTTAAACACCTGAATCCGGGTGACATCCGGGCCGAAATAATTCGGCACATCGGGACCTGTTGTACGGGAACACCCGGCGATACCGGCAGCTGCGCCGATCATCATGGAACGTCGTGTAATCATGTCTCTGCCCAATAAACGCGGTCTTCGCCGCTTTTATCTAGCCATACGGTGAAGATTTCGTTCAGCCTAGCAGAAATTCTGTCGCAGGGGTCATTTTCGTGTGAACGGTGACACGATTTCAACATGTGGCGACCAGCGGAACTGATCCACGACCTGCACCCAAGGCATGGTGAAACCCGCCGCGATCAGCACCTTTGCATCGCGGGCAAATGTCACGGGATTGCAGGACACCATGGCGATCACCTTGATATCAGAGCGTGCCAGCGCCTCGATCTGCGCTTCGGCCCCCGCGCGCGGCGGGTCGATGACAGCCGCGTTGAAGCTGGCGAGTTCATCGGGTTCCAGCGGGCGACGGAACAGATCGCGCGTCTCGGTCGTGACCTTGCGCAGGTTGCGCCCCGCTCTCCAGCCACGGTCGAGCGCCTGCAACATCGCCGCCTCTGATTCGACGGCATGGACCTCGGCCCGTTTGGCCAAAGGCAGGGTAAAGGTGCCACAACCGGCGAACAGGTCGATGATCCGCCCCGCCCCGGCTGTGATCTCTTCCACAGCTGCGAGCAGCGCCGCCTCGCCAGCTTTGGTGGCCTGCAGGAAAGCACCGGGGGGTGGGGCCACCTTGGTGCCGCCGAAATCCTGATCGGGCGGGTTGATCGTGACGACGGGTTCGTCATTCCACACCAGCCGCGATAATCCATGGGTATTTGCCAAGACCGCCAAGGTGACGCGCAGATCCGGCGTCAGGTCCTTATCCGTGCCGACCAACACATCCGGGCCATGGGCGGTTTCGGTGACGGTCAGATCAACCTCGCCCTTGCGAGAGGCGGCGATCACCGTCAGTTCCTGCAAGGCCGGAAAGCTGGCTAGCAAGGCCGGTGTGACCAACCGGCAATCCGGCACATCGATCAGCGTATGCGACGCCTTGCCGTGAAAGCCCACCAAGGCGCCTTTCTTGGTGCGCCGCCCCGCAAATTTGGCACGCCTGCGCGATTGTGCGGGCGATGTCGCGATCGCGCGAAACTCCGGCGTCAGCCCATGCGCGGCCAAGGCCCGCTGCACGATATCCTGTTTCCACGCGGCGACGAAATCATCGCTGGCATGCTGCATCGCGCAACCGCCACAGGTTTTGAAATGTCGGCAAGGTGGCGCCACACGATCCACCGAGGGCGTCACAATTCGCATTGTGCCGTCCTGCGCCACGTCGATTTCTTCACCCGGCAGCACGCGGGCGATCAGCGACCGCCCGTCAGAGGCGCGACCAAGGCCCAGATGGGTCAGGCTTTCGATTGTCAGCATTTATTCCGCAGCATCCTGCACATTGATGAAACCACCCGATTGCCGGTTCCAGTAACGGGCATAAAGCCCGTTCTTGGCCAGCAATTGATCATGGGTTCCCTGTTCCACAATGCGCCCGCCGTCAAGCACGACGATCCGGTCCATCACCGCCAAAGTCGACAGCCGGTGCGCGATGGCGATGACCGTCTTGCCGTCCATGATGGTTTCGAGCGAATCCTGAATGGCGGCCTCGACCTCGGAATCCAGCGCGCTTGTCGCCTCATCCAGCACAAGAATAGGCGCATCTTTCAGGATCGCGCGGGCAATGGCGATGCGCTGGCGCTGACCGCCCGACAGTTTCACACCACGTTCGCCCAGATGCGCGTCATAGCCTTTGCGGCCCCGGTGATCACGAAGCGACTGGATGAAATCATGCGCCTCTGCCTTGACAGCGGCGGCTTCGACCTCGTCTTGCGTCGCATCATGTTTGCCATAGCGGATATTATCGCGGGCAGAGCGGTTGAACATCGCGGTTTCCTGCGTAACCATGGCAATCTGGCGGCGCAGGCTTTCCTGCGTGACATCGCGGATATCATGGCCATCGATCAGGACCTGCCCCTGTTCGGTATCGTAAAGCCGCAAGAGCAAAGCGACCAAGGTGGATTTCCCCGCACCCGAGGCCCCGACAATCCCCAGCTTTTCACCCGGCGCGATGGACAGGCTGACGCCCTCAAGCCCGCCCGGCCCGCCGCCATAGCTGAAGGTCACATCGCGCAGATCAATCGCTCCCTGATCGGCCTGCAGCACGACAGCATCCGGCGCATCGGTCAGCTGATGCGCGGGCGACAGGGTCTGCATCGCATCCTCGATCTCGCCCACATTGGCGTAGATCCCCATCAGCGTGAAACTGACCCAGCCCGTCATCTGCGCCAGCCGCAGCGAAATCGCGCCAGCGGCAGCAATGTCGCCGGGTGTCGCAGCGCCCAGCGACCAAAAATACAGCGTCGTGCCCACCAGCAGCACCGGCAGCAGCCCGCCCAGCGCCATCAGCCAGAACCGGAACGCGGTAGACAGCCAGCCGAAATGCACGGCGCTACCCCAATAGGTTTCCATCGCATCGGTCGCGGCGCGGTCTTCATGCGCGTCATGGGCGAAAAGCTTGACCGTCTTGATATTGGTGATCGTGTCGACAACCTGCCCCGTCACCATCGCCCGTTTGGCGGCACGTGCCTGCGATCTTGTGCGGATCCGCGGCATGTAGAACGTGATCAGCCCGGCATAGCCCAGCACCCAAAGCGCGAGCACCCCCGCCGTGCGGTAATCAATCGTCAGCAGCAAGATCACCGACCCCACCAAGGACGCCAGCGCATAGGCGACCGTCTGGATCATATCGACGACGAAATCGGTCGTCGCCCGCGCGCCTTGCATCTGCTTTTGCGAGATGCGCCCGGCAAAGTCATTGTCAAAGAAGGTGACGGATTGCCCGAGCGAATGCCGATGCAGCCGCGACAGCACCAGATTGTTCAATGCGGGGCCAAGGACCACGCCCTGAAACATCCCCGACAGGCCCAGAATGACCGGGCGCAGGATCACGAAAAACGCACCAACACCCAAGAGCAGCCAGAAATTGGTGCTGAAATAGCCCTGCGCCTCACCGCCAAGGGCGGCGTCGATCACCCAGCCCAGCATCAGGGCTGTCGCAACCTCCAACGTTCCGGCCAAGGCCGAAACGAAAGCACCTGCCCCGATCACCTTCTTGGCGCCGCTCAGGCACCAGTTCAGGAAAGCCAGCAAGGTCTGCGGCGGCGGCCCTTCGGCGCGCCGAAACGGGTCGATCCAGCGTTCAGGTTTGATCATGTCGCATCCTGCCCCAGAAACCCGCCCGATTGCCGCGCCCAGAACCGTGCATATTGCCCGCCTTTGGCCAACAAGGCGTCATGCGTGCCGTCTTCGATAATCCGGCCTTGTTCCATGACGATAATCCTGTCCATCTGTGCGATTGTCGAAAGCCGGTGCGCAATCGCGATCACCGTCTTACCCGCCATCATTCCATAAAGCGTTTGCTGAATGGCGGCTTCAACCTCGCTATCTAGCGCGCTGGTCGCTTCGTCCAGCAAAAGCACCGGCGCGTCTTTCAGCATGACCCGTGCTAGGGCGATCCTTTGCCTTTGCCCACCAGACAGCTTCACGCCACGTTCCCCAACGCGGGCATCATAGCCTTTGTTCCCCTCGCTGTCCTCCAGCCCAAGGATAAACTCATGCGCCTCGGCCTGTTTGGCAGCCGCGATCATCTGATCCTCGCTCGCGTCAGGATGGCCATAAAGGATATTCGCCCGCACCGACCGATGCAGCAGCGACGAATCCTGCTGCACCATCCCGATCGCGCGACGCAGACTGTCTTGCGTCACCTGTGAAATATCCTGCCCGTCAATCGCGATCACACCCTGTTCCGCATCGTAAAACCGCAATAGCAGCTTCACGAGAGTCGATTTGCCCGCGCCGGACTGGCCGACAAGACCAACCTTCTCCCCCGGCGCAATCGTCAGGTTGATCCGGTCCAGCCCGCCTGCCGCGCGCCCGTAATGATGCGACAGATCACTGATTGTGACAGCGCCACCTGTGACCCGCAATTCATTGCTGGTCTGGTCAAGCAGGGTGACTGGCTGCGCAATCGTCTGCATCCCTTCGGCCACGACACCCAATTCGCGGAAAAAGTTGCTGATCGCCCACATGATCCAGCCCGACATCGCATTCAACCGCAAGGTCAGCGACGTCGCCACCGCAACCACGCCAATGGTCGCCGTGCCCATCCCCCAAAGCCAGATCGACCAGCCGACGACGCCAACGATCAACACGCCATTGAGCAGCATCAGCACCACATCCATCAGCGTATAAAGCCGCATTTCGGTCTGGAACGTGCGGCGCGCATTTTCGATGGCGTCTTTGGCGTAGTGGATTTCGCTGTCATGATGCGCGAACATCTTGACCGAATGGATATTGGTATAGCTGTCCACGACCCGGCCCGTCACGACAGAGCGCGCGTTGGACGACGCTTCCGACGCCGGGCCGATCTTGCGCACGACCCAACGCAGCAGGAGCAAATAAGGGATCAGCCAGACCAGCAAAGGCAGGATCAGCCGCAGATCAGCATCACCCAGCAGGATGATCGCCCCGATGATATAGGCGATGGCAAAGGTGATCGCATCGAACAGTTGAAACACCACCTCGCCCGCCGCCGGTGGGGTCTGCATGATCCGGTTGGCGATACGTCCGGCAAAGTCATCCTCGAACCACCCGACCGATTGGCGCAACACGTGCCGATGTGCGCGCCAGCGAACCAAAGTGCCAAAGTTCGGCAGGATCGTGTTGTTCAGCAACATCACCTGCAGGATATGCACCAAGGGGCGCAAAGTCAGGATGAACAATGCAACAAGGATCAGTTCTGTCCCGCTTTGCGCCCAAACCTCTGCTGGCGTGCCGCCGGACAGGATATCGATCAACCGACCCAGATAGGCGATCAGCCAGATTTCGACACCGGCGACGATGACCGACAAAGCCCCCGTGACCCAGAAAACTGGCATGAAGGGTTCCGCATAGGCACGCAGAAACCGGTAAAGCCGGGTCGGCGGCGTATCGTTTTCCTGATATTTTGTATAAGGATCGACAAGATTTTCGAAAAACCGGAACATGGGGCCTGCCTTCAGCGGTTAGGCGGCCCTAATACAACCTTTCCGGTCGAAGGAAAACGACTAGCGCACGCCAGCCAGCACCGCCGACTTGCTCAGGGTAAAGCCCGAATCGATCCAGCGTTGTTCCGCCGCTTTCAACGCTTTGCCCAAGGCAGGGCCCTGCAAATCTGGCATCAGATCAGCCGCCTGCAGCGGAAAAACCTGTTCTGCGGCAAAGCGGGCCTTGCTGATAATCGCGGCATCCAGCTCAACCCCCAGCGCCGCCGCCGTGATCGCCGCCTTGTTGATCGCCGCATCAGCACCCGCGCGATAGGCCAGCTCTGCCAGCGGAAGGTCGGATGTCATCCGCTCCAACGCCAGGACCTCTTGCTTGGACAGACGTAATGCGGTCGTCGGATCACCGCCCAGAACCCCAAGGCGGCGGATCGGCGACGGGTCCAGCCCCGCCGCCTCTTCAATATGCACTAGCACGGCCAAAACCTGCGCCTGCGCACCCGGCAGGATCTGCGCCAGCGCTCCCGTCGCCGCCATCGACACGACAGCCGGGGCCGGGACAGGTGCGGACAATAGCTTGAACAGCTCGGCCGTCACACGTTCGCGCGACAGGTTCTGCAACCCCTCGATATTGGCTGCACAGGCGGCCAGACCCTCCGCATCGATCCCATCTGCCCCGTACCAGGCATGAAAACGAAAAAACCGCAGGATGCGCAGGTAGTCTTCCTTGATCCGCCGGTCGGCATCCTCGATGAACCGGACGCGCCGGGCGCGCAGATCAGGCAGCCCACCCAAAGGATCGACCACAATCCCATCCGCCCCGGCATAAAGCGCATTCATCGTGAAATCGCGCCTGCGGGCATCGTCGCGCATATTATCGGCAAAAGCGACAATCGCGCGCCTGCCATCGGTCGCGACATCGCGGCGAAAGGTGGTGACCTCAAAAGCAATCTTGCGCGCAATCACCGTCACCGTGCCATGGTCAATGCCGGTCGGGATCACCTTCAGCCCCGCCGCCTTGGCCAGCCTTGTCACCACATCTGGCGTGGCATCGGTGCAGAGGTCCAGATCAGCGACAGGCGCACCCAACAGATCATTGCGCACGCAACCACCGACAAACCATGCCTGATATCCGGCATCAGTCAACACAGCACAGACCTGCTGCGCCGCCGGATCTGTCAGCCAGGCACCCGTCACGCGTGTCATGACACGCGGTCCGCAAAGGCACGCAAAATCCGCGCGGTGGCACCCCAGATGTAGTAAGGGCCGAATGGCACCGTATAATAAAGCCGCTTGCGCCCCTGCCAATAACGCCCCTCGATACGGTAAAGTGCTGGATCGCTCAGATGCGCCAGCGGCACCTCGAACACTTCACTGACCTCGCCCGCCTCGGGGATCGGGGTGAATGGTCCGCGCACCATCGCCAATACCGGCGTGATCAGATAGCCGGTCACCGTCTGATGCGACGGCAAGACGCCCAGCACATCAACCTGTTCCGGCGGCAGGCCAATCTCCTCGCGCGCTTCGCGCAAGGCCGCATCTGTCAGCGTCGCATCAATCGGGTCCTGCTTACCGCCCGGAAAGGCGATCTGGCCGGGATGATGTTTCAACCGCGCAGAACGTTTCGTAAGGATCACCGTTTCGCTGTCCTCGCGCACAGCAAATAACACAGCCGCCGGGGTCAATGGCCCCGGCGGCACCGTGATATCCTTGTTTAAGTCATAATCCGTCGATGCGCCGCCCGGAACGGACAGCGCATTCATCAGGCGTTGGTGCAGATCAGGCACTGCCATCCTTGGCTTCAAACCCCAAAGTTTCCGGCGCAAACACATAATGCGCGCCACAGAACTGACAATCAGCCGTGACGGTGCCTTCATCCGTCGTCATCGTCGCGATATCCTTGGCCGAATAGATCGACAGGCTTTGCCGCACACGATCTTCCGAACAGGTGCAGCCGAAAGTCACCGGCTGCGCGTCAAACACGCGCGGCCCTTCTTCGTGAAACAAGCGCACCAGCAGGTCGGTCGGCGTCACCGAGGGACCGATCAGTTCCAGCTCATCTACCGTATCCAGCAGCAGATTGGCCCGGGTCCAGTTTTCGCCCTCATCCTCGTTCAGCAGATCGGTCGCTTCCAGCAGACCTTCCTCGCCCGACCCACCCTCGCCACTGCTGGCAAAGGGCGAGGCTTTCGGCATATGCTGCAACATCACGCCACCAGCGCGCCAGTTGGATGCCTCACCCGGCACCTGTGACTGGCCAAAGCTCAGCGCGAAACGGGTCGGCAATTGCTCGGATTGCGCGAAATAAGTCTGCGCACAGGCCGCCAGCGACCCACCAGCCAGCGGCGTGATCCCCTGATAAGGTGTCGTCCCCTCGCCCTGATCGATCAGGATCGCGAAATAGCCGTTGCCGACATGGCTGAACGGTTCGGCATCATGATCCAGCCTGTCCGCATCATAGGACGCATAGGCGCGGATGCGGGCCGGTTCGCCATCATCGGTCGGGCCATAATAATCCGTCGCGATCAACCGCGCCGCACCTGACCCGCGCACCTGCAAGGACAGTTTCCAGCGCAATTTCATCGATTGCCCGATCAGCGCGGTCAATAGCGCCATCTCGGCCACCAAAGCCTCGATCACCGGTGGGTAATCATGCTGGCGCAGGACCTGTTCCAGCACGCCATCAAGGCGCGCCACCCGGCCACGGATGTCGGAGGCATCAAGTTGAAACGGCAGGACGGTATCGTCCCAAGCGATTTTGGCGCTGAGGCTCATGGGCTTTCCTTAATTGTCAGGAATTGGCATACCGCGCCTATATAGGCGGGGCAACCCGGCGTCCAAGAGGCAAAGCTATGATCAGACGGTATGGCACGGTCCCGCAGGTGGGTCAGCGGTATAAATTACGCCCCGGCGCCTATGCGATCCTGCCGCGTGGTGGCAAATTGCTGCTGACCTATCAAGGCGCGCCACATCGTGAGGTGCAATTGCCCGGCGGCGGCATCGACCCCGGCGAAAGCCCGCTACGCGCGCTGCACCGCGAAGTGTTCGAGGAAACCGGCTATTCCATCGCCCACCCTCGCAAGCTCGGCACGTTCCGGCGGTTCACCTTCATGCCGGAATATGACCTTTGGGCAGAAAAACTGTGCCATATCTATCTGGCCTTCCCGGTGCGCCCCCACGGCCCGCCCAGCGAATCCGGCCATCTGGCGATCTGGATGGCACCCGAAGATGCACTGGTGGAATTATATAACGAGGGCGATGCAGCCTTTGTGACACAATGGCTTAGCCACTCATTTAACTAAAATTTTATCTATCCTGCAGTTCGCCGACCTTCCCCGCGGGGAAGGTTTTCTCGCTTTGTGCGAAATACTCCCGCCGGAGGCCCTTCTGCGTCGCAGACGCAGAAGGATCAATTACCAACCCCGCCACATCCTTGCCCCGGCCCCCAAAACCCGATATCGCCAGACCCCAGACATATTGACGCAAAGGCTGCTTTCATGACCGCTCCGAAAAAAGTTGTTCTGGCCTATTCCGGTGGCCTTGATACATCCATCATCCTGAAATGGTTGCAGACCGAATATGGCTGCGAGGTAGTGACATTCACCGCCGATCTAGGTCAGGGCGAAGAACTGGAACCAGCCCGCGCCAAGGCCGAAATGATGGGTGCCAGATCCATCTATATCGAAGACCTGCGCGAAGAATTCGTGCGGGACTTCGTCTTTCCGATGTTCCGCGCCAATGCGTTGTATGAGGGGCTCTATCTGCTCGGCACCTCGATCGCGCGGCCGCTGATCTCCAAACGTCTGGTGGAAATTGCCGCCCTCGAAGGTGCCGATGCCGTCGCACACGGTGCCACCGGCAAAGGCAATGATCAGGTGCGGTTTGAATTGGCCGCCTATGCGCTGAACCCCGATATCAAGGTAATTGCCCCCTGGCGCGAATGGGATCTGACCAGCCGCACCAAGCTGCTGGAATTTGCTGAAAAGAACCAAATCCCCGTCGCCAGGGACAAGCGCGGCGAAGCGCCGTTCAGCGTCGATGCGAACCTGCTGCACACATCATCCGAAGGCAAAGTGCTGGAAGACCCCGGTCAGGAAGCGCCCGATTACGTCTATCAGCGCACCGTCGCCCCCGAAGATGCGCCGGATACACCTGAAATGGTCGAGATCACTTTTGAGAAGGGTGATGCCACAGCGATCAATGGCGAGGCGATGTCGCCCGCCACGATCCTGACAAAGCTGAACGAACTGGGCGGCAAGCACGGCGTGGGTCGCCTTGATCTGGTCGAAAACCGCTTTGTCGGCATGAAATCGCGCGGCATCTATGAAACGCCGGGCGGCACGATTTTGCTGGAGGCGCATCGCGGTATCGAACAGATCACGCTCGATTCCGGCGCAGGTCACCTGAAAGACAGCATCATGCCGCGCTATGCCGAACTGATCTACAACGGTTTCTGGTTCAGCCCCGAACGCGAGATGTTGCAGGCGCTGATCGACAAAAGCCAGGAACATGTCAGCGGCACCGTGCGGGTGAAACTCTACAAAGGCTCTGCAACGACTGTCGCACGCTGGTCGGACCGGTCGCTGTATTCCGAGGCTCATGTGACGTTCGAGGATGACGCCGGTGCCTATGACCAGAAAGACGCGCAAGGGTTCATCCAGTTGAACGCGCTGCGTCTGAAACTGCTCGCGTCCCGCGCGCGGCGTCTGAAATGACGATGGAAGAAATCACAGCCCTGCTGCAACGGGGCGTCGACCATGCGCCGTTGCAGGGGTCGTTGAAATTCGACTGCGGTGCAGATGGCGTCGTGATCCTTGAAGATAACACAACGTCCAACACCGACCGCCCCGCCGATTGCACGATCAGGATCACGCAGGACAACCTTGCCAAGCTGGTCAAAGGCAAGTTGAACCCGATGACCGGCGTGGTCACTGGCAAGCTGAAAGTCTCCGGCGACGCAAGGATCGCGCTGAAACTGGGCGAATTGCTGAAGAATTAGGGATTAAACGCCTGCACTTCTGACAGGTCCGGGATCACATCGGCGGTGCCGTGGCGGGTGACCATCAGCGCGCCTGCACGCATCGCCTGCCCGATGGCCTGCGCCATTGGCATCCCGCGATCCAGACCTGCCAGGACATAGCCGGTAAATGTATCGCCAGCCCCCGTGGTATCGACCGGGTCGACTTTGATCGCATCGAAATGCTGCTTGCCCGCGACCCCATACCAATCTGCCCCATCCGCACCAAGCGTGACGATCACATCGGCGATGTCCAGTTGATCCGGCGTCTTGCCGGTGGCCTTGTGCAATTGCTCTGCCTCCACCGCGTTCAGGATCAGGAAATCCAGATAGGGCAGCACCGCCATCACCCTGTCCGCGTCAAAAGGTGCGGCGGCATAGGCCACACGCAGACCCATCTTGCGGCCAAGGCTGGCAGCGGTGCGTTGCAGGTTGGTTTCGTTTTGGATCACCAGCCAGTCACCCGTCTGCGCCTCGGCCATCGCAGTTTGCAGCACGGTCTGGGGAATTTCCACATTGGCGCCGGGATGCAGCAGGATCACATTTTCCCCGGCAGGGTCCACCAGAATGATCGCCTGCGCCGTTTCAGTGTCTAACACGGCGATATTGCGGGTATCGACGCCATATTCCAGCAAACGCTGCGCGGTCCACAGACCGTCTTTGCCCACGGCGCCGATGTGGTTCACCCGTGCCGCCGCACGGGCAGCGGCGACCGACATATTGGCCCCCTTGCCGCCCAGAAACATCTGGCGGCCTGTCGTGCCCAAAGTCTCTCCCGGGGCCGGGATATGCGGCACCGCATAGACGATATCGGCGTTGATCGACCCAAGGTTCCAGATCGCCATCAATCGACCCCGCAGGCGGCGATCACTGCCATGTTCAGGATATCGTTGACGGTAGACACGGTCGAACAGATCTGCACCGGCTTGCCCACGCCCGACAGGATCGGCCCGATCACCGTCGCGCCCGCCATTTCCTGCATCAGTTTCACGGAAATCGACGCGGAATGCCGCGCCGGCACGACCAGCACATTGGCGGGGCCGGTCAGGCGTGAGAACGGATAGTTTTCCTGCGCCTTGAGGTTCAGCGCGACATCGACCGTCATCTCGCCCTCATATTCAAAATCAACGCCGCGGGCGTCCAGCACCTTGGGCGCTTTATGCATCTTTTCGGCGCGTTCAGACACCGGATAGCCAAAGGTCGAGAAGGACAGGAAGGCCACACGCGGCTCCAACCCCAGATCACGGGCAACGGATGCACCACGTTCGGCGATATCGGCCAGATCATTCTCATCCGGCCATTCATGGACCAGAGTATCGGTGATCAGCACGATCCGCCCTTTATGCAGGACAGCCGTCACACCCACCGCACCATCATGCGGCTGCGCGTCGAACACATGGTTCAGCATTTCCAGCACATGCGCGGATTTGCGGGTGACGCCGGTGACCATCCCGTCGCCATGGCCATGTGCCAGCATCAGCGCGGCAAAGACATGCCGGTCCCGCGCCGCCAGACGGTGGACATCCTGCGCGTCAAAACCCTTGCGCTGCAAACGCTGGTACAGAAACGCCTTATAGGTCTCCAGATGAGGGGTATTGGCGGCATTGACGACTTCGATCTCCTCCACCGCCTCTGCCAGCCCTTCGGCGGTCAGTTTGGTGCGCACGTCATCGGACCGCCCCACGACCAACGCCTTGCCCATGCCCGCGCGCTGATACAGCACGGCAGCGCGCAACACACGGGGGTCATCGCCCTCGGCAAATATCACGGTGGATTGCGCGGCCCGCGCGCGCGCGTTCAGGCTGCGCAGGATAGATGCCGTCGGGTCCATGCGGGATTTGAGCGAAACTTCGTAAGCGTCCATATCCACGATAGGCCGACGCGCAACGCCGGTTTTCATGCCTGCACGGGCGACAGCGGTCGGGATGCGGTGGATCAGGCGCGGATCAAACGGCGTGGGGATGATGTAATCGCGGCCAAAGGACAGTTTCTTGCCATAGGCAAGCGCGACCTCATCCGGCACATCCTCTCGCGCCAAAGCGGCAAGCGCTTCAGCGCAGGCAATCTTCATCTCATCATTTATCGCGCGGGCGTGGATATCCAGCGCACCACGGAAGAGATAGGGAAAGCCCAGCACGTTATTGACCTGATTGGGATAATCGCTGCGGCCCGTGGCGACGATGGCATCAGGGCGGACGGCATGCGCCTCTTCCGGGGTAATCTCCGGATCAGGGTTCGCCATCGCAAAGATCACCGGGTTCGGGGCCATGCTGATGACCATATCCTGCGTAACCGACCCCTTGGCACTGACGCCCAGAAACACATCGGCCCCTTTCATCGCATCGGCCAATGTGCGCGCCTCTGTCACCCCAGCATGGGCCGATTTCCACTGGTTCATGCCTTCGGTGCGGCCTTGATAGATCACGCCCTTGGTGTCGGCCATGATGCAATTGTCGTGCCGCGCACCCATGGATTTCAGCAGTTCCAGACAAGCGATCCCCGCAGCCCCCGCGCCGTTCAGCACGATTTTGACATCCTCAATCTTCTTGCCCGACAGATGCAGCGCGTTCAACAGGCCCGCCGCACAGATCACGGCAGTGCCATGCTGGTCGTCGTGGAAGACGGGAATGTCCATTTCTTCCTTCAGACGCTGTTCGATGATGAAACATTCGGGCGCTTTGATATCTTCCAGATTGATCCCGCCAAAGGTCGGGCCCATCAGACGGACGGCATTGCAGAATGCATCGGCATCTTCGGTATCAAGCTCGATATCGATAGAATTCACATCGGCGAAACGTTTGAACAGGACCGATTTACCCTCCATCACCGGCTTGGAGGCCAGCGCGCCGAGGTTGCCCAACCCCAGCACAGCCGTCCCGTTAGAAATTACGGCGACCAGATTGCCCTTGTTGGTATAATCATAGGCGGTGGCGGGGTTGGCGTGTATTTCCTCGCAGGGGATCGCCACGCCGGGGGAATAGGCCAGCGACAGATCGCGCTGCGTGGTCATCGGCACTGTAGCCTGAATTTCCCATTTGCCCGGTGTCGGCTGCATATGAAAATCAAGCGCGTCTTCGCGGGTCAGTTTGTTCTTGGCCATGTGGTTCCCCCTCTTGCCCGACATTCATAACGGGTTCGCGGCGACAGTCGCAACGGATACATTTCGGGGTTTCGCCGCTAACATGGGCTGGATAGGGTGCGACAGATGTTCCCGGGGGTTCTATGTCTGCCACAACCACACCAATGATGGCCCAATATCTGGAGCTGAAAGCCCAGCATCCTGACGCCTTGCTCTTCTACCGCATGGGCGATTTTTACGAGATGTTCTTTGACGACGCTGTGGCGGCGGCAGAGGCGCTGGACATCGCCCTGACCAAGCGCGGCAAGCACGGGGATGAAGACATCCCGATGTGCGGCGTCCCCCATCACGCCGCCGAGGGGTATTTTCTGACCCTGATCCGCAAGGGGTTTCGCGTGGCGGTCTGCGAACAGATGGAAAGCCCGGCAGAGGCGAAGAAACGTGGCTATAAGTCCGTGGTCCGGCGCGAGGTCGTGCGCCTTGTCACCCCCGGCACCCTGACGGAAGATTCTCTGCTGGATGCCCGGCGGCATAATTTTCTGGCGGCATTTCACGTGGTGCGTGAACAGGGCGCACTGGCCTGGGTCGATATTTCGACCGGGGCGTTTCACGTAATGCCCTGTGCCGGGGCCAAGCTGGGGCCGGAACTGGCCCGGCTGACCCCGCGTGAAGTGATCGTGGTCGACAGCGCGCAGGCGGATTGGGCTGATTTAGTGTCAGAATCCGGGGCCACGCTGACCACTTTGGGCGCTGCGGCCTTTGACAGCACGGCGGGGGAAAAGCGGCTTTGTGCCTTGTTCAAGGTCGGCTCGCTGGATGCTTTCGGCAGTTTCGAACGGGCCGAGGTCGCGGCGATGTCCGCCGTCGCCGAATATCTGGAAATCACCCAGCGCGGCAACCTGCCGCTGCTGCGCCCGCCAGTGCGTGAAACGCAGAAATCCGCGATGCAGATCGACGCCGCGACACGTCGGTCACTGGAACTGACCCATGCGATGGCGGGCGGGCGGCAAGGGTCGCTGCTGCATTGCATCGACCGCACGGTCACTGCAGGCGGTGCGCGGTTGCTGGAGCGGCGGCTGGCCGCGCCCAGTTGCGATCTTGGCGTGATCACCGCACGGCAAGATGCGGTTGCGTTCATGGCAGATCAAGCGCGGCTCTGCGATGATATCCGCGACGCTTTGCGCGGCACCCATGATCTGGACCGCGCGCTGTCGCGGCTGGCGCTGGACCGGGGCGGGCCACGCGACATGGCCGCGATCCGCAACACGATTGCGCAGGCAGCACGGTTGCCGGTGCATGCTGATTTGCCCGCAATGCTGGCCGAGGTGACGCGCGATCTGGCGGGGCATGACGCCTTGCTGGACCTTCTGGACGCGGCGCTGATTGCCGAACCGCCTTTGCTAGCGCGCGATGGCGGGTTTATCGCGGCAGGCTATGATGCTGATCTGGATGAGGCACGTAAGCTGCGGGATGAGGGTCGGTCTGTCATCGCGGGAATGCAGGCGGATTTCATTGCGCAGACGGGGATTACCTCGCTGAAGATCAAGCATAATAATGTGTTAGGCTATTTTATCGAAACCACCGCGACCCATGCCGAAAAGATGCTGGCGGCACCCCTGAACGAGACGTTCATTCACCGCCAGACCACCGCCAACCAAGTGCGGTTTACGACGGTGGAATTGTCCGAGATCGAAACCCGCATCCTGAACGCGGGCGGCCATGCGTTGGAGATTGAAAAGCGGCTTTATACCAACCTACGTGAGGCCATTCTGGCGCAGGCCGGGCCTTTGGGCGCATTGGCGCGGGCCTTAGCCGAGATTGATCTGGCCACCGCTTTGGCCCATCTGGCGCGGACCGAAAACTGGGTGCGTCCGAAACTGGACGACAGCCGCGCCTTCGAGATTACCGGCGGGCGGCATCCTGTCGTGGAAATGGCGCTGCAAAAGCAGGGTACACCGTTCGTCGCCAATGACTGCGCGCTGACGCAGGCGCCGATCTGGCTGCTGACCGGGCCGAATATGGCGGGTAAATCGACCTTCCTGCGGCAGAATGCGCTGCTCGCCATCCTCGCGCAGATGGGGGGATTTGTGCCTGCCACGGCGGCGCATATCGGCATCGTTAGCCAGATTTTCAGCCGCGTCGGCGCGTCCGATGATCTGGCGCGCGGGCGGTCGACCTTCATGGTCGAGATGGTGGAAACTGCCGCGATCCTCAATCAGGCGGATGACCGGGCGCTGGTGATCCTGGATGAAATCGGGCGCGGCACGGCGACTTATGACGGGCTGTCGATTGCCTGGGCGACGCTGGAACATCTGCATGATGTGAACAGCTGCCGGGCTTTGTTCGCCACGCATTACCATGAGATGTCGGCGCTGTCGGCCAAGCTCGATGGTGTCGAAAACGCCACCGTGACGGTCAAGGAATGGGATGGCGACGTGATCTTCCTGCATGAGGTGAAACGCGGCACGGCGGATCGCAGCTATGGCGTGCAGGTGGCGCGGCTGGCTGGCCTGCCGCAGGTCGTGGTGGAACGCGCAAAGGTGGTACTTGAGGCGTTGGAGAAGGGCGAACGTGAGGGTGGGCGCAAGGCCTTTGTGGATGATCTGCCGCTGTTTGCTGCGATCCCCGCGCCACCACCCGTGAAACAGGAGGCGTCATTGGTCGAGGCGCGGTTGAAAGATGTGATGCCGGATGAATTGACGCCGAAGCAAGCCCTGGCGTTGATTTATGAATTGCGCGGGATGGTGAGGTCGGGGTGAAACCCCGACCTACGGCTGTGACGCTGGAAAACGAGATTCAGCGTAGCGCCCTGATATCACAGCAAATAACAGCAGATTGCCAATTGGCAATCATGACGCCGGTGTTGAGGACACACCCACCTGCGCAGGGCGCAGCAGGCGGTCATGCAGCATGAACCCTTCGGCGGCGACCTGAATGATATCGCCCGCCTTCGTGCCGGGCAGTGGGGCTTCGAACATTGCCTGATGCAATTGCGGATCGAAACGGTCACCGACCTGCGGCACGATCGGATCGATGCCGTGGCGTTTGAAGACGGAAATCAATTCACGCATCGTCAGTTCGACACCTTCCAGCAGGGCTTTGTTCACTTCCTGCTCTGACTCATCAGCCGATTGCAGGGCGCGGCGCAGGTTGTCGTAGATCGGCAGCATGTCGCGGGCGAATTTGGTGCTGCCGTAGTTTTCAGCCTCGCGCCGGTCGCGATCCGCGCGTTTGCGGGTGTTCTCGGCATCGGCCAAAGCGCGCATGAATTTGTCGCGGAATTCATCCCGCTCAGCGCGCAGGGCGTCGAGTTCCTCAAGGCTCGCCTCGGCGTTCAGGTCCATGGCATCGCCTTCAGCGGCCATTTCATCGAGGCTTTGGAATGCGGCATCTTTTTCGGCCATTTGTCTTTCCTTCAAGAGCGGTCGGCAATCATCTTGCCCACCAGCTGTGCAGTGTAATTCACGATTGGCACGATCCGGCCATAGTTCAGCCGTGTCGGCCCAATGACGCCCACGGCGCCAATGATCTTGCGGTCGGCGTTCATATAAGGGGAAACGACCAGAGATGAACCCGTCAAAGAGAACAATTTGTTCTCAGACCCGATAAAAATCCGCACGCCGTCGCCATCCTGCGCCAGATCCAGAAACTGGGCGATATCCCGCTTGCGTTCCAGATCGTCAAACAGGCTGCGGATGCGGTCGAGGTCGCCATCATTTTCCGCCTCGGTCAGAAGGTTGCCACGGCCGCGCACGATCAGGCGTTCGGTTGCTTCGCCTTCGTTCTGCCACAGCGCCAGACCGCTTTGCACCAGATCAGTGGCGAGCGTGTCGATTTCGCGCCGCCGCGCCTTGATCTCGCGCGCGATGACATCGCCGAGTTCGGACAATGTATGCCCTTCGGCAATGGCGTTGAGGAAATTCGCAGCCTCGCGCATGGATGACGGGGTCTGGCCGGGGGGTGGCGTGAATATCCGGTTTTCAACATGGCCGTCAGCAAAGACCAGCACCACAAGGGCGCGATCCTTGTTGAGTGAGACAAATTCAATATGTTTGATCGCGGCTTCATGTTTCGGGGTCAGCACGAGGCTGGCACCATGGGTGACGCCCGACAGCGCCTGACCGACCTGATCCAGCATCGTTGCGACATCGGTATCGGTGGATTGCATGGTCTGGTCGATGGTTTGGCGGTCCTTGCCGTCGAGATCGCCAATCTCCAGCAAGCCATCCACAAACATGCGTAGACCAAGCTGTGTGGGCACACGTCCGGCGCTGACATGGGGGCTGCCGAGCAGGCCGAGATATTCGAGATCTTGCATTACATTGCGGATCGTTGCGGCGCTGACCTGTTCGGATAGGGTCCGTGTCAGGCTGCGGGAGCCCACCGGCGCGCCGCTTTCCAGATAGCCTTCGACGACGCGGCGAAAAACCTCGCGCGAGCGGGCGTTCATCTGGGCGATATTGGGCGTTTGATCCGGCAAATTGTCCTCTTTCAGGGCGATGGCAGTAAAGGCCAAACGGGCAGCGGCGTCAATCGGGGTTGGATTTCAGATGTGGGCATACTATGCCCGCTGTGCAAGCAACAGGAGTATTCCCATGCGCCCATCCGGCCGTCAGATCAATGAAATGCGCAACGTGACCATCGAGACTAATGTCACGATGCATGCGGAAGGGTCCTGTCTGATCAAATGCGGCAATACGCATGTGTTATGCACGGCGACGATTGACGAACGGGTGCCGCCATTCATGAAAAACTCCGGGTTGGGCTGGGTCACGGCGGAATATGGCATGCTGCCGCGCGCGACCAATACGCGGATGCGGCGTGAAGCGAAGGAAGGCCAGTCGGGCCGCACGCAGGAGATCCAGCGGCTGATCGGACGGTCGCTGCGCGCGGGCGTTGACCGGGTCGCCTTGGGCGAGCGGCAGATCATCGTGGACTGCGATGTGATTCAGGCCGATGGCGGCACGCGCTGTGCGGCGATCACCGGCGGTTGGGTCGCGCTGAAACTGGCGGTGCTGAAGCTGATGAAGACAGGTCAGGTGATCAGCGATCCTTTGGTGGATCCGGTGGCGGCGATTTCCTGCGGGATTTATGCGGGACAAGAAGTGCTGGATCTGGATTATCCCGAAGACAGCGAAGCGGGTGTCGACGGCAATTTCGTGATGACCGGCGGGCGGTTGGTTGAAGTGCAGATGTCAGCGGAAGGATCAACCTTCAGCCGGACGCAGATGGACGGGTTGCTGGGGCTGGCGGAAAAAGGTGTGGCGGAACTGACGGCGCTGCAATTGGCGGCGGTGCGCTGATGCGGAAGTTTACCGAAAGCCAGTTGCTGATTGCGACGCATAACAAAGGCAAACTGGAAGAGATGACAGATTTGCTGGCGCCTTTTGGCGTGACGCTGAGTTGCAATGCAGATCATGGCTTGCCGGAACCGGAAGAGACCGAGACGACGTTTATCGGCAATGCACGGATCAAGGCGCATGCGGCGATGCAGGCGACCGGACTGCCCGCGCTGGCCGATGACAGCGGCATCACGATTGACGGTCTGAATGGCGCGCCGGGGGTTTATACCGCCGATTGGGCCGAAACCCCGCAGGGCCGCGATTTTGTGATGGCGATGGAGCGGACCTGGGCGGAATTGGAGGCTGTATCAGCCCCCTTCCCCCGTCTGGCGCAGTTCCGTTGCACCATGGTGCTGGCCTGGCCTGATGGGCATGACGAAGTGTTCGAAGGCGTGATGCCGGGGCAGATCGTCTGGCCGATGCGCGGTGATCAAGGCCACGGCTTTGATCCGATTTTCCAGCCGGATGGTTACGCGCAGACCTTTGGCGAAATGGACCGTTGGGAAAAGAACAAGATCAGCCACCGTGCGGATGCCTTTGCCAAGTTGATTGCAGGCTGTTTTGGCTGAGGATTGGGAATATGGCGGCTTTGGGCTTTACATCCATTGGCCGTTTTGTCAGGCGAAATGCCCCTATTGCGATTTCAATTCCCATGTTGTGGCGCAGATTGACCAGAAGGCGTGGGAAGAGGCCTATCTGAGCGAAATCAGCAGGTTAGGCGCGCAAACCCAAGGCCGTGTACTGCGCTCGGTGTTCTTTGGCGGTGGCACACCGAGCATGATGGACCCGGGTCTGGTCGATGCGGTGCTGACGCGGGTGCGCGCGACCTGGCCAATGGCAAATGATATTGAGATCACGCTGGAGGCCAATCCGACCTCGGTCGAGGCGGGGCGTTTTGCCGGTTATCGCGATGCCGGTGTGAACAGGGTGTCGATGGGCATTCAGGCGCTGAATGATACGGATCTGAAGGCGCTGGGGCGTCTGCACAGCCGGGATGAAGCGTTGCGCGCCTTCGAGATTGCACGCAGCGTGTTTGACCGGGTCAGTTTTGATCTGATCTATGCGCGCCAAGGGCAAACATTGGCCGCCTGGGAAGCAGAATTGCGCGAAGCGCTGGGCTTGGCGGTGGATCATCTGTCGCTGTATCAACTGACGATCGAGGATGGCACGGCATTTGGTGATCGTTATGCGGCAGGCAAATTGCGCGGTTTGCCGGATGATGATCTTTCGGCGGATATATATGCGCTGACGCAGGATATCTGCGGCGCGGCAGGATTTGACGGCTATGAAGTGTCAAACCATGCGAAACCGGGATTTGAGAGCCTGCATAACCAGATTTACTGGCGTTATGGCGATTACGCGGGGATCGGGCCGGGCGCACATGGGCGGCTGACACTGGACGGGCAGCGCTATGCGACCGAAGCGGGGTTGGCGCCTTTGCCCTGGCTCGCGCAGGTGCGCAAGACCGGCAATGGTAATCTGGCGCGCAGTCTGCTGGATGAAGAGGCGCAGGCCACGGAACGGTTGCTGATGGGGATGCGGTTGGCCGAGGGCGTGCTGATTGAGCGGTTGGATGTGGATAAATTATCACGTAAGATCAATGAATTAAGCGATATGGGCATGGTTGAAGTGACCGCTGAGAGGCTGCGGGTGACGACAGCTGGCCGTCCGGTCCTCAACGCGGTTCTGCGGGCGCTGCTGGCCGATTAATTGCCCGCGAGTGCGCGCAGCAGATCATCCAGTTGATCGAGCGATTTATAGTTAATCGTGATTTTGCCGCCCTCCTCACCCGCTTTGTGGTCGATGGTGACCTTCATATGCAGGGTGGCGGTGAGTTCGTTTTCGATCTGGACCGTGTCGGGGTCTTTGGGCACCGGCGCGCCTGGGACAGAGCGGCGTTTCAGCGCCGGGCCTTTCTTTGACAGGCTTTCCGCCTCTCTGACCGATAATTTGCGCTGGATATATTCGCGGGCCAAGTTGACGGCCTGTGGATGACCGACAAGGGTGCGGGCATGACCGGCGGTCAAAGCACCGGACACCAGATAGGTTTGCACTTCATCAGGCAGCGATAGCAGCCGGAGAAGATTGGCGATATGGCTGCGGCTTTTGCCAAGGGCGGTGGCCATCTGGTCCTGGGTATGGCCGAACTTATCCATCAACTGGCGGTAGCTCGCAGCCTCATCCACCGGGTTGAGGTCGGCGCGCTGAATGTTTTCGATGATCGCGACTTCCAGGACTTCAGTGTCAGTGTAGCTGCGCACCAAGACCGGGATTTCGTGCAGTTTTGCGATCTGCGCCGCGCGCCAGCGGCGTTCGCCAGCGACGATTTCGAACATTTCTGGGTCATCGGGTGACACACGGACGATCAGCGGCTGGATGATCCCCTTTTCCGCGACGGAGGCGGCAAGTTCCTGCAGCGCGTCTTCAGCAAAGGTCCGGCGTGGCTGATCGGGATTCGGCCGCACGCGTTCGACCGGCACGACCAGATCGGGGCGCTTTGGCGCATTGGCAGTCTCTGACTGGCCGACATCAGACATCAGGGCCGATAGACCACGGCCCAGACCGCGCGGATTTTTGATGCTGCGTGCCATGATGCTAAGCCTTTATTTTTGTTGATTTTTTGATGACTTCTTTGGCCAAGGCACGATAGGCGAGACTGCCCTTAGAGGCCGAATCATAAGCCAGAACCGGCATTGCAAAAGAGGGTGCCTCGCTCAGCCGGACATTGCGGGGAATGACCGTCTTGAACACCATATCGCCCATATTTTCGCGCGCATCCTGTTCGACCTGCAAGGACAAGTTATTGCGACTGTCATACATTGTCAGCACAATGCCTTCGATCCGCAGGTCCGGATTGGCGGATTGGCGGACGTCCCGGACGGTCAGAATGAGCTGCGACAAGCCTTCCAAGGCGAAAAACTCGCTTTGCAATGGCACGATGATGGAATGCGCCGCGACCATGGCATTGACGGTCAGGATGTTCAGCGACGGCGGACAGTCGATCAGGATGTAATCAAAGCCGGTGACCCCTTGCAGGACATCACGGAGCAGGAAGCTGCGCTTTTTATTGTCCAGAAGCTCAATATCCGCAGAACTGAGGTCAGTTGTGGCTGGAACAATCTGCATCCCATCAACATTTGTGGGCTGCGTTGCCTCTGAAATAGTCGCGTCGCCGGACAGGACATCATAGGTCGTCAGCTCGCGCTGGTCCGGCCCGATGCCCAGACCGGTTGAGGCGTTACCCTGCGGGTCAAGGTCGATCAGCAGCACGCGTTTTTTCAGCTCTGCGAAGGCCGCGCCGAGGTTGATTGTGGTGGTTGTCTTGCCCACCCCGCCCTTTTGATTGGCGATGGCGATAATCTTCGGTGCAATCTGCGGGGTATCAAGCGACACGGGCTATCCTTTGGATCAGGAGGAGTCGTGCGTCAGGATCGGTGATACTGGCCACTTCTTCAAGATCAAAGCGCCAATCTTGGCGCGCTAGCGCAATTTCACTTTCGGCCTGGCGACCCTTATGCAACAGGGCCAAGCCAGAGGGCGTCATATGCAGCGCGACCAGCGGCAGCAGCATCGACAACGCCCCTAAAGCACGCGCGGAGACGACATCAGCACCAACTACCGGCAGGTTTTCGACCCGTTCGGCCAGAACTTTTGCGTTAAGGTCGCAGTCGCGAATCGCGGTGCGCAGGAAGGTTGCTTTCCGGAGATCGCTTTCGACCAATACGAACTGCGCCTTTGGCGCATGTTCTTTAGCCAGAATCGCCGCGACGATGCCGGGGAAGCCACCACCGCTGCCAATATCGAGCCAGATATCGAAACTTTCCGGCGCGAAACGGTAGATTTGTGCCGAATCGACGATATGTCGCTCCCAGATGTCGGCTTTGGTGCTCGCTCCGATCAGGTTAATACGCGGCGTCCATTTCAGCACCAGCGCGGCAAAGGTTTCCAGCGCCTGAGATGTTTCACGTGAAACATTCACGCCGCCGATCATATTTCCCATTCGGTTAACTTCCGGTCGCGGCAAGTGCCCGCCGTTTGATCGCGCCGACAAGCAGCATCAGCGCAGCGGGCGTCATCCCCTCAATCCGGCCTGCATGCGCAATGGATACGGGGCGCGCTTTCTCAAGCTTAGTGACAAGTTCAAAGGACAGGCCTTTGACATCCGCATAGATCAGATCATCAGGAATCACCTGTTGCTCATCACGTTCCATGGCGGAAATATCCCGTTCCTGCCGAGCGATGTAATGTGCATAAAGCGCGTCTTTCTTGACCTGATCTTGAACCTCAGCCGCGATATCCTGCGTCTCGGGTGCAAGATTGCGCAAATGGCTGAAATCGAAATCCGCAAGTGCCAGTGCTTCCAATGCTGTCTTGCGCGGGCCGTCTGGATTGAGCTTCACCCCCAAAGCTGCAACGTCGCGGGCCGAAAGGCTGATATCGGACAGGCGGGTCCGTGCTGCCGTGATCTGATCCATCTTTTCTGAAAACGCAGCCCACCGGGAATCACCGACACAGCCGATATCGCGCCCGCGTGCGGTCAGCCGCTGATCCGCATTATCCGCACGCAACGACAGGCGGAACTCTGCCCGCGATGTGAACATGCGGTAAGGTTCTGAAACGCCCCGCGTGATCAGGTCATCCACCATGACGCCGATATAGGATTCACGCCTGCTGAACTGAACAGGATCCTTGCCCTGCGCAAAGGCAGCGGCGTTCAGGCCCGCAACCAGACCTTGCGCCGCAGCCTCTTCATAGCCGGTGGTGCCGTTGATCTGACCCGCCAAATAAAGCCCCGGCACGTTACGCAATTCCAGCGTCGGCCGCAGGGCGCGCGGATCGACATAATCATATTCGATCGCATATCCGGGCTGCAAAATCACAGCCCTTTCAAGGCCGTAGATCGAATTGACATAATCAGCCTGCACATCCTGCGGCAGTGAGGTTGAGATTCCATTGGGATAAATCGTGTGGTCGTTCAGCCCCTCTGGCTCCAGAAAAATCTGGTGCGACGTCTTATCGGCAAAACGCACAACCTTGTCTTCGATGGATGGGCAATAGCGCGGACCGACCCCGGCAATATGCCCGCCATACATCGCGGAGCGGTCCAGGTTGGCCCGGATGATGTCATGCGTTTTCTCATTGGTGTGGGTGATCCCACAATTGACCTGCTGAACGAATGCCCCTTTCGACAAGAAGGAAAACATCACCGGATCATCATCGCTCGGCTGGCTTTCCAGCTGATCCCAGGCAATGCTACGCCCGTCCAGACGTGGTGGCGTGCCGGTTTTCAAACGGCCCAGCGGCAGGCCAAAACTGTCCAGCCGTTCTGCCATCGCGACGGATGGGTCATCACCCATCCGTCCGCCGGGACGCGAGACATCACCGATATGAATCACACCGCGCAGAAAAGTGCCCGTTGTCAGGATCACACCCTGCGCTGACAGCTTGGTGCCGTCGCGCAGCTGTACGCCGGCGACGCGATTGCCGTCGATCACCAGATCGGTCGCTTCACCTTCGATAATCGTCAGCCCGTTGTGCGCTGCCAGGATAGCCTGCATCGTATCGCGATAGATCGCACGATCAGTCTGCGCCCGCGGCCCCTGCACTGCCGGGCCTTTCTTGCGGTTCAACAGCCGGAACTGAATACCCGCGCGATCTGCCACCTGCCCCATGACGCCATCCAGCGCATCAATCTCGCGCACCAGATGCCCTTTTCCGAGACCGCCAATCGCCGGATTGCAGGACATCACACCAATCGACCGCCGTGTCAGCGTGACCAAAGCCGTGCGCGCACCCATCCGGGCGGCGGCATGCGCAGCCTCCGATCCGGCATGGCCTCCGCCGATCACGATGACGTCGTAGTCATGATGTTTCACGTGAAACACTCCTCATTTGCCGATGCAAAAGCTGGAAAAAATCTCGTCCAAGACCTGTTCTACATCAACTCGGCCGACAAGGCTATCCACCGCACGAATGGCAGAGCGGAGATCCTCTGCAATCAAGTCAACCATGCCATGATCGGCATCGAGCCCGTCCTCCACGGCCTCCAGACAGGTCACTGCCCGCAGCAAGGCCAATCTGTGCCGTTCCCGCATCGCGAGGCCGACTGTGCTGACACGCCTGCTCAATTCGCTGCTGATCAAGCCCACCAACTCATCCACGCCATACCCGGTCAGCCCGGACACGCGCAGCCCCGCCCCATCTGCCACATCCGCCTTAGCCCGAACGTAGATATCGCCCGCTGCCAGATCATGGTCAGGCACGTCAGCATCCAGCAGCAGATGCACCCGCAGATCCGCATCCGCCGCCCTGGCGCGCGCCTTGGCGACACCCAGGCCTTCCACAATATCATCCGTGTCACGTAACCCTGCCGTATCGAGCAAAGTCACCGGGATACCATCCAGATCCAACCGCACCTCGATCACGTCACGGGTTGTTCCCACAATATCGGACGTAATCGCCACATCGCGCCGGGCCAGCCGGTTCATCAAGGTCGATTTCCCAACATTCGGCGCACCGATGATGGCGACCTCAAATCCATCGCGCAACCGCTCTGCCATGCGCACGCCAGCAGCTTCGCGCGCCATTTCATGGCGGACGCCAATCAGCAAGCTGCGCACCTCTGGCACGACATCCACGGGCACATCTTCATCGACAAAATCAATGGTCGCCTCAAGCAATGCCGCCGCACGCACCAGCCTTGTTCGCCAGCTTTCCGCAATCGCACCCAAGGCACCCGAAAACACCCTTACTGCCTGTTTGCGCTGGCTTTCCGTTTCTGCGTCGATCAGATCGGCCAGCCCTTCGACCTGCGCCAGATCAAGCCGCCCGTTGTCCAGCGCCCTTCGGGTAAATTCACCTGGTTCCGCCGGTCGCAGCGCTGGATCATCTCCTAACAGGCGCAGCATCGCGGCCACGACCGCAGGGCTGCCGTGCAATTGCAGCTCCACCACCTTTTCCCCAGTAAAGCTTTTGCCTGCGTCAAAACGCAGTACCAGCGCCTGATCGATCAACTCGCCCTGGCCGTCGACCAAAGCCCGCAAACCGCGATCAGCAGGCACAGATGACATGAGACGCGCAGAAGCCGAAACCGCAGCCGGGCCAGAGATGCGGATAACCGCAACACCGGCCCGGCCATGGGCGGTGGCAAGTGCAAAGATCGTATCCATCAATCTAACCCATTGTTAAATAACAATAAGTTACGTGTTCATCGAATCGAAGAAATCGGAATTTGTCTTGGTCTGTTTCAGCTTGCCGATCAGGAATTCGATCGCATCTGTCGTTCCCATCGGGTTCAGAATCCGCCGCAGCACATAGGTCTTCGCCAGATCCGACTTATCAACCAACAATTCTTCCTTCCGAGTCCCGGATTTCAAAATATCCATCGCCGGGAAGACCCGCTTATCAGCGACCTTACGGTCCAATACGATCTCGCTGTTACCGGTACCTTTGAATTCCTCAAAGATCACCTCATCCATCCGGCTGCCCGTATCAATCAGCGCCGTCGCGATGATCGTTAGCGATCCGCCCTCTTCGATATTCCGCGCAGCGCCAAAGAACCTTTTGGGCCGTTGCAGCGCATTCGCATCCACACCGCCGGTCAGGACCTTGCCAGAGGACGGCACAGTCGTGTTGAACGCCCGACCCAGGCGCGTGATCGAATCAAGCAAGATAACAACATCGCGCTTATGTTCGACCAAACGTTTGGCCTTTTCGATCACCATTTCGGCCACAGCCACGTGCCGCGTCGCCGGTTCGTCAAAGGTCGAAGATACAACCTCCCCCTTCACCGACCGCTGCATATCGGTCACCTCTTCGGGCCGTTCATCAATCAGCAAAACGATCAGATAGCATTCCGGGTGATTCTTTTCGATCGAATTGGCAATATTCTGCAACAGCACCGTCTTACCTGTTCGCGGTGGCGCCACGATCAGCGACCGCTGGCCTTTCCCGATCGGTGCCACAAGATCGATAATGCGCGCCGACCGATCCTTGACCGTCGGATCATTGATTTCCATGATCAGCCGTTCTTCGGGATAAAGCGGTGTCAGGTTATCAAAAGCCACCTTGTGACGCGCTTTTTCAGGATCTTCAAAATTTATCCGCTCAACCGATGTCAGCGCAAAATAACGTTCATTATCATTGGGTTCCTTCATCACACCTTCGACAGTATCGCCGGTGCGCAAAGAATATTGCCGGATCATATCGGGCGAGACATAGATATCATCCGGCCCCGGCAGATAGTTCGCCGAGGGCGAGCGCAGAAACCCGAATCCGTCCTGCAACACTTCCAGCACACCATCGCCACCGATGACCCATTCATCATCCGCGCGTTCTTTGAGGATCGCGAACATCATGTCGCCCTTGCGCATCGTCGATGCGTTTTCAATCTCCAGCTCTTCAGCCATCGACAAAAGGTCCTTGGGGCTTTGCGCCTTCAGGTCGGCAAGGTTCAAACGGTCTTGTTGCATGGGAGAATCCAGTTCTGGCCAATCAGCCAGCGATATAGGGACGGATAGGGAAATCAATGTCCCGGACGGAACACAGACCCCTGTTAATCAAGCTCACAACTAGAGTCAACGTATCCTTAAAACGGTCGCACAATGACAGCGATCACGATCACCGCCATCAGAACTGTCGGCACCTCGTTGAACAGCCGATAGGTTCGCCCTGTCCGCGTATTCTGCCCTGCCACGAATTCCTTGCGCCGCTTTGCCATCCAGCCATGCGCGCCTGTCATGGCCAGCACAGCGCCGATCTTGATCCAGGACCAGGCTGCACCCCAATCAAAGACCCCCAGAGACAGCAGGAAAAGCCCCGCCAGCCACGCAACGATCATCGCCGGGTTCATGATCAGGCGCAGCAGTTTTTCTTCCATCACCTGAAAGGTCTGGTCGAGCTCCGATCCAACCGTCGCACGTTCTGCATGATAAACATAGAGACGCGGCAAATAGAACAACCCGGCCATCCAGGCGATGACAGCCATGATGTGCAGGGCCTTTACCCAAGGATAGAGGCTGAACAGAAAATCAGGCATGTGCGAAAGCGCTCCGGTTGGGTCAGGCATCATTAATAAATAATTATATAGAAAGAAAAGATGATGTTGATTTTAGTGCCACATTTTTCTGTGGTTAATTTTTTCATCCGCAGACTTATCAACAGGCTGGCAGGATGGATAAAAATTTCGAAAAAAATTCTCTGTCATAGTATTTATGTTTTAAAACATATGCTTGTGATTTGTACTTTTTGTAAATGAGCCTTGAACGAACCCCTCATCAACCGCGCTCCCAAGATTTCTTCCACAAGCAGACTTTATCCTTTCCCACCGTGGAAAAAGCGCCATCTCGCAGTCAACAAGCCTAGGTTTCTGCACAGGCTGGCGCTAACACCAAATCTGAGCGCATTTTCAGGACCAGTTGCCACGGGTTTTTCCAGCAGGTTATCCACATGCAAGACAAGATCATTCTCGCCTCCGGCTCCGCCATCCGGGCGCAATTGCTGCGCAACGCCGGTGTCACACTTGATATTCAGGTCGCCTGGATCGATGAAGATGCCCTGCGTGCCTCGCTTCAGGCCGAAGATGCCTCGCCCCGCGATATCGCTGACACGCTCGCCGAACTCAAAGCGCAGCGCGTGGCCAGCAAATATCCAGATGCCCTTGTGATCGGTTGCGATCAGATTCTGGCGCTTGACCGGCAGATCTTTGCCAAACCGACCAGGCCTGCGGATGCTCTTGCGCAGTTACAGGCGCTGCGGGGCAAAAAGCACCAGCTTCTTTCTGCTGCGGTGATCTATGGTGACGGTAAACCGCTCTGGCGGCATGTCGGTGTCGTCCGGCTTCATATGCGCGACGCATCTGACGATTACCTGACGGATTACATCGACCGGAACTGGGATTCTCTGCGTCACGCCGTCGGTGCCTATAAGCTGGAGGAAGAAGGGGTGCGACTTTTTACACGCATCGAGGGGGATTATTTCAATGTTCTGGGTCTGCCGCTGCTTGAACTCTTGTCATATCTGACGCTTCGCGGGACATTGCCGAAATGACAGCTTTCCCCCGCGCCGGTGTGATCGGCAACCCGATCAGCCATTCTCTTTCGCCCAAATTACACGGGCATTGGTTGCAGCGCTATGGCATCGCTGGCAGCTACGAGGCATTGCATGTGACCGAAGATGCGTTGCACGACACGCTGCGATCCTTGCCCGCGCAGGGCTTTGTCGGGTTGAATGTGACCTTGCCGCATAAGGTAAATGTCATGCAATTGGCCGATCAATTGACCGATCGTGCCACGCTGATCGGTGCTGCCAATACCTTGACATTCAAAGAAGATGGAAGAATTTTCGCAGATAATACAGACGGTTACGGATTTCTGGAAAACCTGCGCCAAGGTGCGCCAGGCTGGGATGCCAAGGTCGGGCCAGCACTTGTCTTTGGCGCTGGCGGTGCGGCTCGCGCAATCATCGTGTCACTGATCGAGGCTGGGGCACCCGAAATCATCCTGACTAACCGCACCCGCCCCAAGGCCGAAGCTTTACGTGCCGATTTTGGCGCACGTATCCGCATCGTAGATTGGGTGCAGGCCGGCACGGTTCTGGCGGATGCGGCGACGGTCGTGAACACCACATCGCTGGGCATGACCGGCGGACAGGATTTCAAAATCTCGCTCGATGGGCTGCGATCCTCTGCCGTGGTGACCGATATCGTCTATAACCCGCTCCGTACAAAATTTCTGGATGCTGCCGCCGACAAAGGCTGCACCACTGTCGATGGTCTCGGCATGTTGCTGCATCAGGGCGTGCCGGGATTTGAGCGCTGGTTCGGTCAGCGGCCAGAGGTTGACGACGCTTTGCGCCGCGCCGTGCTGGCATGACACATGCCCTTGGCCTGACCGGGTCAATCGGTATGGGCAAATCCACGACCGCGCAGATGTTTCGTGATGCAGACATTACCGTTTGGGATGCTGATGCCACGGTGCATCGTCTCTATGCCAAAGGTGGCGCTGCCGTGCCTGCGATTGCGGCAATCTATCCCGATGCGATCTTGGACAGCGCTGTGTCGCGCGATAAACTGAAAGAGATAATAGCTGCTGATAAGCAAGCATTGCACAAAATAGAACATATTGTGCATCCGCTTGTCGCTGCTGACCGGCAGGAATTCATCGCTTGCCAGACCGCGCCGCTGATTGTCTTCGATATCCCGCTTCTGTTCGAAACCGGCGCAGATGATTGGCTGTCCTCCGTGCTCGTCGTTACTGCCCCGGCGGAAGTGCAAAGATCCCGCGTGCTTGCCCGCCCCGGTATGACAGAGGCGCAGCTGACCCAGATCCTGAACCGTCAAATGCCGGATGTTGAAAAACGCGCCCGCGCGGATCACGTCATCGAAACCCTGACGCTGGACGACACCCGCGCTGCCGTGCAAGAACTGATCCTCAAACTGACGGGGTGACATATGCGCGAAATCGTTCTTGATACCGAAACCACTGGCTTTGAACCCGGCGAAGGCGACCGGATCGTCGAAATCGGTGCGGTTGAGCTCATGGGACACGTGCCGACAGGCCGCACCTATCACCAATATATCAACCCCCAGCGGTCAATGCCGGCCGAGGCTTTCGCCGTCCACGGGCTTGGCGATGACTTTCTGGCCGACAAACCTTTGTTCAAGGATATCGCTGACGATTTTCTGACCTTTATCGGTGATGCCAAGCTGGTGATCCACAACGCCGCGTTTGACATGAAGTTTCTGAACGCCGAACTCAGTTGGGTCAATAAACCCGCCCTAGCGATGGACCGTGCGCTTGATACGCTGGCTATTGCGCGGCGCAAATTTCCGGGCTCGCCCGCATCACTTGATGCGCTTTGTCGCCGCTATGGGATTGATAACACGTCACGCACTTTGCACGGCGCGTTGCTGGACAGTGAAATTCTGGCAGAGGTCTATCTGGAACTGATCGGCGGGCGCCAACCCGATTTCGCGCTGTCCGAAGGCAGCAATAGCCAGAATTCCGTTGGTATCGATCAATGGCGCGTCGGTCCCCGCCCTGCCCCGCTGCCGCCGCGGATCACGGCAGAGGAAAGCGCCGCCCATGCGGCATTCATTGATGCCCTGGGCGACGCTGCTGTCTGGAAAAAGCTTAGTTAACCGTCGCCGTGGCTTTGTCAGCTTCGGCCCGGCGGGCCAGTTCTGCCCGGTAAAGCGCCAGGAAATCAATGGTTTCAAGGTTCAGCGCCGGGAAACCGCCATCGCGTGTCACATCGCTGACGATGCGGCGCAGGAACGGAAAGGTAATGCGCGGGCATTCGATCAGCAGATAGGGATGCATCTGTGCTTCCGGCACGCCTTCGACGTGGAACACACCAGCATATTCGATTTCCAGCACGAACAAAGGCTCGCCCGCCGCTTTCGTCTTGCTGGTGATGTTGAGCTTGGTGATCACTTCGAACTGGTGGTCCGCCGTGCGCTTGCGGGCGTCCAGATTGACCTGCACCTGAATTTCCGGCTGCGCGTCGCCCTTCACGCCTTTTTGCGCAAGAATATTTTCGAACGACATATCGCGGATATATTGCGCCAGCACGCGGCTGTTGATCGGTTGTTGCTGTTGTGCGGCACCGGCTGCGGCTGGGGCGGCGTTATCGGGTGTATCAGTCATGAAAACCTGCTTTGATTGCAATTCGGTTGCTTATTCCTAGCAGCCCGCGCCCGCAGGCTCAATGCCGGGTCCATTTGGAAGGTGCATGTGTCGGGCGTTTATCGGGTGCAATCTCTTCGAAATCGCCATCAATCACGGTATCAGCAGGGCGCTGCGGCTCTGCTTGCTGCTGACCTGCCTCGAACCGCGCGACTTTGAGGCGCGCCTTGATCCAATGAAACGCGGTTCTGCGTACCGGCGGGATCAGCAAGGCCAGCCCGACCGCATCGGTGAAAAACCCCGGTGTCAGCAGCATCGCCCCGGCAAACAGGATCATCGCGCCATTGGCCAGTGGTTCTGACGGGTCTTTCATTTCTGAAAACGACCGTTGCAGTTTGCCCAATTCACGCAGGCCCTGCTGACGCACCAGATAGGACCCGGCTATCGCTGTCGCGAGCACGATCAGCAAGGTCCACCAGATACCGATAAACCCACCGACTTGGATGAACAGCGCAATCTCGATCATCGGGACCGCAACGAATGCAAAGAGGAGCCACATGGCGCGTGCCTTTCATAACTTCTTGTGGGCATGGTGGACTTGACCTGACCCGTGACCTACATAGGTAGGCAACGGGCGTGTTTCCATGCCTTATCCTGACACGAGGTCCTGATGAATTCTCCGATTATCCAGCTTCTGGTGCTTGCGGGCATTGCTGTGTTCCTGATCCTGCGCTTGCGCGGCGTTCTGGGCACGCGCGAAGGCTTTGAAAAACCCGCCGTCACGCGGGAAGACACCGCAACGCGCCGCAAACCGGATTTCGACGTGATCGAAGGTGGGCCGGACCTTGATATCACCGACCATGTCGCTGCAGATTCCGCTGCAGCCAAGGCATTGGCCGCTATGAAACGCGTGGACCCGAGTTTCAACGTGGGCGATTTTCTGGGCGGCGCGCGCGGTGCTTATGAAATGATCCTCATGGCCTTTGAAAACAGCGATATGGACAGCATTGTCCCGTTCATCTCGCAGGATGTTTACGAAGCTTTCGCCAGCGTCGTCGATGACCGCCAGCGTCAGAGCCTGACCGTCAAGGCGACATTCATCGGGATCAGCGACATGACCCTTGCCCATGCCGAATTTGACGAATCCACCAAAGAAGGCGAGATTTCGGTCCGCTTCAAAAGCGAAATGACATCTGTCGTCCGCAATGCCGATGGTGAAATCGTCGAAGGTAGCGAAAAAGAGATCAAGCGCCTCAAGGACACATGGACCTTTGCGCGCCGGATGGATGGCGACGATCCGAACTGGAAACTGGTCGCCACCGGCGAATGATCCGGCAGCGGCCGTGAGGCAACGTGATGGCCGATGCAGCCTATCAGATATTGTCCTTTGACGACCTGAACGGATGGGCGGCCGATGATCATCGGGCCGCCCTTGATGTTTTTTGCAAAACCGCCGACCGGATCAGTGATCCCTATTGGCAGGCCGCATGCCATCTAGCACCCACCAGCACCGATCCGCGCGGGTTTTTTGAGTTGTATTTCACCCCGGTCCTGATCAGTGATGGCGCATCAATGCTGTTCACCGGCTATTTTGAGCCCGAACTGGCCGGATCGCGTGTCGCTGACGCGCAATATCAGAATCCGGTCTATGCGCTCCCCCCCGATGCGGGCAAAGCGAGTCGCCGCCAGATCGAGGAAGATCAGCTTTTCGCTGGGCATGAACTTGTCTGGCTGGCCGACCCGGTCGATGCGTTTTTCCTGCATGTGCAGGGCTCTGGCCGCGTGCGTCTGCCGGATGGGTCAGTCATGCGGCTGGGTTTTGCGGGCAAGAACGGCTGGCCCTATGCGTCGATCGGCAAGGAAATGATCGCGCGCGGCATTGCGCCTGCAGATCAGCTATCCGCGGGCTTTATCCAAGACTGGGTCCGGCAGAACCCAGATGCGGGCCGTGAATTGCTCTGGGTCAACGAAAGCTACGTCTTTTTCCGTGAACTGACCGACCTGTCCACTGATGACGGGCCTTTGGGCGCGATGAAACGCTCTGTCACCGCAGGCCGCACCATTGCAGTTGACCCGGCCTTCGTGCCGCTTGGTGCGCCGGTCTGGATTGAAAAACAGGGGGTGGAGCCGATCAACCGCCTGATGGTCGCACAAGACACCGGATCGGCGATCAAAGGCGCGCAGCGTGCGGATATCTTCTTTGGCACCGGCACCGGGGCCGGTGATCAGGCAGGCCGGATCAAGGATGGTGGTCGCATGGTCACGCTCTTGCCCAACACTGTCGCGCAACGTCTTGCAGGGCAGGTCTGATGCGTCGCCCCCGTCATCTGTCCCCCGAAGAACGCGCGCTATGGGACCGTGTCGCAGACAGTGCCACGCCGATGAATCCCGATGCGCGGCCTGACCCCACACCTTTGGCCCCGGTGCAGAAACCCTCTGTCGCACCGCGCGATCCTCTGCCAGACTTTCAAGTCGGTCAAAAGGCGAATGCCCACCGCCCCAATGACCTGCTGCCCGGTATCACCCACCGCCTTGCCAATGCACCGGTGCATATGGACAGCAAGTCATTCGGCAAGATGAAACGCGGCAAGCTGCTGCCAGAGGGCCGGATCGACCTGCATGGCATGACCATGGCCGAGGCGCATCCGGAATTGTTGCATTTCATCCTCGGCTCACAGGCGATGGGGCGTAGGCTGGTGCTGGTGATCACCGGCAAAGGCAAAGAGCGTGACGATGGCGGCCCGATCCCCACCCGCAACGGCGTGCTGCGGCATCAGGTGCCGCAATGGCTGGCCCTGCCGCCGCTGTCGCAGGCAATCTTGCAGGTCACGCCCGCGCATTTCAAACATGGCGGCTATGGAGCCTATTACGTCTATCTACGGCGTCGTCGGTAAGGTCGCATAAGCCCGCCGCGCCGGCACGATCAGCACCAGCGCTGCAAAGGCAAAGAGCGCGGCATAGCCCAATTGCTGCACTTCGAACCCGACACCGATATCGATCAGCCAGCCACTGAACCCCGGCCCGATAGCTGACCCCAGCACCATCAGCGCGGTTGCCACCGATTTGATCGACCCGATATGGCGAGTGCCGTAAAGCTCTGCCCAACACGCATTCAGGATCGTCGCCTGCCCGCCACCCGCCAACCCCATCAGAATGATCGCGAGCGCCGACCACCACAGCGATGGCGCATACCAATGCAGCACGAAGGCTATGACCAGCGGGGCAAGATAGACCGGCAACAACCGTATCGCGCCAAAGCGATCAATCGCCCAGCCATAAAGGATTGTCGAAAACAACAAGGCGGCCGTGCCAAGCGGAAAGACCGCGACCAAGGATAGGTGCGACCAGCCTTTGATCTCCGCAAAATGCGCCTGATGGAACCAGAAGGCGGTGCCAAAGCCGGAAAAGGACATCACCGCAGGCACCATGACCCAGAATAACGGATGGCGCAGAGCTTCTGCCCGCGTCCAGAACCGGCCATGCATCCCGAAAGATTGATTGGTTTCTGCGACAGATTGCGGCGTGCGTTCCAACCGCAACAGGCGGAACAACAGGCCGCTCGCCAGCATGCAGAACACAGCGCAGCCCACAAACAACATCCGCCAGTCGACAAAGGATTTCAGCCAGACCATCGTCAGTGGCAAGGTCGCCTCGCCCAGCATGAAACCAAAGGCGGCGATGGCCAGCGCCCGACCCCGCGTCGCGACGAACCAGCGCGCCATGGCGACAACGGCGACATGGCTGGTCATACCCTGCCCGGTGAACCGCAGCAGAAAGATCACCACAGGCAACAAAGCCGCCACCGGATTGAACGCCATGACCAGACAGGACAGCGCCAGCATCCAGATCACGACAATGCCCAGCACCCGCACGCGGAACCTGTCCGCCAGCCCGCCCGCAAAAACCATCAGCGCCGCGGATGCCCCGGTGCCGACCATATAGATCAGCCCCCATTCGCCATTGCTCAGCCCATATTCCGCGCGGATTTCTCCGCCGAAGATCGAGATGAAAAAGGTCTGCCCAAAGCTGGACAGAAACGACAACAGCGCGCCCGTTGCAAGGAACGGGGCATTGTCGCGGATGAATTTGAAGTAAGTCTGCAGACCGGTCATGAGATTTAAATGATCCGGTCTGCCAAAAGTTAAAAGCGCAAAATGATAGCGCTAACTGGAAATTACAGCACGTAGCGGCTGACATCCACCGAGCGGGACAATTCCCCCAGATGCTTTTCAACGAAATCAGCATCCACAGCGATCTCTTCACCACCCCGGTCCGGCGCGTTGAAGGACAGATCCTCGAACACGCGTTCCATCACGGTATACAGCCTGCGTGCGCCGATATTCTCCACCGCTTCATTCACATTCGCGGCAATCTTGGCCAAAGCCTTGATCCCTTCCGGCGTGAAGGTGACGGTCACATCCTCGGTCTGCATCAGCGCGGAATATTGCAAGGTCAGTGCATTGTCGGTTTCGGTCAGGATGCGGACAAAATCATCCTCCGTCAGTGCGCGCAGTTCGACGCGGATCGGCAGACGGCCCTGCAATTCCGGCAAAAGGTCGGATGGTTTCGCGACATGAAACGCGCCCGAGGCGATGAACAGGATATGGTCGGTCTTGATCGGCCCGTGTTTTGTCGAAACCGTCGTGCCTTCGATCAGGGGCAGCAGATCGCGCTGCACGCCTTCGCGCGATACATCTGCACCGCGGGCGTCGGAGCGGGCGCAGACCTTGTCGATTTCATCCAGAAACACGATGCCGGATTGTTCGACAGCTTCAATCGCGGCCTTGGTGACGGTTTCGTCGTCCAGCAGTTTATCCGCCTCATCCGCGATCAGCGCGTCATAGCTTTCGGCAACCGTCATGCGTTTCTTGACCTTGCGCCCGCCCATCGCCTTGCCGAACAGATCACCGATATTCATCATCCCACCGGGCTGGCCGGGAATTTCGAACCCGCCCATCGGGTTGGATGTGTCGGTCAGTTCCAGCTCGATGACCGTATCATCCAGCTCGCCTGATTTCAGCTTGCGCCGGAACATATCGCGCGTGCCTTCGCGCGCATCGGTGCCGGCGACGGCGGTGATCACGCGTTCTTCGGCGGCGGCAAAGGCCTTGGCCTTCACGTCCTCACGCATATGTTCGCGGGTATCTATGATCGCGGTATCCATCAGATCACGGATAATCTGTTCCACATCGCGCCCGACATAGCCGACTTCGGTAAATTTTGTCGCCTCAACCTTGATGAAAGGCGCGCGGGCCAGTTTCGCCAACCGGCGAGAGATTTCGGTTTTCCCGACCCCGGTGGGGCCGATCATCAGGATGTTCTTGGGATATACCTCATCGCGCAGATCATCGCCCAATTGCTTGCGCCGCCAGCGGTTGCGCAAAGCCACGGCGACGGCACGTTTGGCGTCTGCCTGGCCGATGATAAAACGGTCCAGTTCGGATACGATCTCGCGGGGGGTCAGGTCTGTCATGTCAGTCCTTAGATATGAGAGGGGGGAAGTTTATGCAGCGGCACAATGTCCGGCATGATACGGAGAATGCGCGCGCGGATTCGTTCCCAGAACGCACCCAGCAGCAACAGCACGATACCCAGCGCCAGCACGGTCAGCGCAGCACCGTCGCCGTCCAGCACAGTGCCTGCCAAGACGACGATATAGCCGATGGCGGCAATTAGGAAAGACCGGCGATCAATGACAATGGCGACAAGGGCGAACAGGGTCAGAAAGGCGAGCAGGATGACATTTGACCCGGCACTGTCCTGATCAAGCAGCGACAGCGCGACGGTATTAACCAGCGCCGGTGCTGCCACGACATGCAGCCAGAACCCATTGGCCGACCGGCGGGTCACGCGATGCGGATCGCTCATGTCGAATGTCATGGCGACAGCGAAAACCACCAGCCCCAGCGCCAGCGTGATATAGGCAAACGGCCCACCGGCAGAGAGCAGGAACAGATCGCTCACTGCTTCAATCCTGCCACCACGGCTGGCGGTATAGATGATCGCCACGGCAAAGAACCCGACCGCGATCATCGCCATCGCGAAAGGCACGCGGAACCGCCACCAGTAGACGCCCAGCGTCAGTGTGGCGAGGAATAGCGGCCAAGGCACGCTGGCATAATCACCCTGCGCGACCATGAAAGGTTCCGACATCGCGGCAATAAAGCCAAAGGCGGCATTGCCCGCAAACATCACCGACAGGGCGATGGCAGGCGCAACCATCCGGCGTCTGCGGATGAAATATTCCGACAAGAGCCACAGAAACACCGCGCCCAGCCCTGCAGTGACTGCCGAAAAGGTTGGGATATTCACGATCCGGTCGCTCAGCACGACGGCAACGACACCCCACCAGCCGAATGACAAGATCAACAGGCCGATGACGATGAAAATCTCGTTGAAGCCTTTGAACAATTCAAATGGTTCATCACCAGCGGCCAGATCTTCCCTTGCGCCCCGGCGGCTATCAGCGAGGCTGATCAGATTTGCGGCCTGTTGTTCGGACAACAATCCGCTGCCAACAGCCGCTTTCAGATCATCGCGGCCGATCATCCAATGGACTCCACCGTCAGTTTACCATTGGTGTAGACGCAGATATCGGCGGCAATCGCCATCGCCTTGCGGGCAATCTCTTCCGCACCCAGATCGCTGTCCATCAGCGCGCGTCCGGCGGCCAGCGCGTAATTGCCGCCCGACCCGATCGCGGTCACATCATGTTCAGGTTCCAGCACATCGCCCGCGCCTGTGATGACCAGCATGTCCTTGCCGTCACTGACGATCAGCATCGCTTCCAGCTTTTGCAGATATTTATCGGTGCGCCAATCCTTGGCCAATTCCACGGATGCGCGGGCCAACTGCCCCGGCGTCGCTTCCAGCTTTTTCTCCAGCCGTTCCAGCAGGGTAAAGGCATCGGCGGTCGATCCGGCAAAACCGCAGATCACATCCTGCCCGCCGGGCGACAGACGGCGCACCTTGCGCGCGGTGCCTTTGATCACGGTCTGGCCCAGGCTGACCTGTCCGTCACCGGCGATGACGACCTTGCCACCTTTGCGCACCCCGATGATCGTGGTGCCGTGCCAGCCGGGGAAAGTATCATTCGCCATCATCATCTCCTTGCGGTTTGGATTTATATGGCGGTGCTGGCTGGGTGACACAACCCCGCAGCCGCCGCCCGCGGTTTTGGGCGTCGCGGCGCAACAAAAAACCGCACAGGACAGCGGCAGGGTCCTGTGCGGTCAAAACATGCCCGTTGAAGATCAGATCGAGTCTTCGATCCAGCCTTGAATGGCGGCTTTGGGCGCAGCACCGGCCTTGTTCGATACGACCTGACCGTCCTTGAAGACGAACAGCGCCGGGATGCCGCGCACGCCCATCTGTGCGGGGGAATTGGGGTTTTCATCGACATTCACTTTGACGATTTTCACCTTGCCGGCCATCTCGACCGACAATTCTTCCAAAGCGGGGCCGATCTGTTTGCAAGGGCCACACCATTCCGCCCAGAAATCCACGACAACGGGGATATCGGACTGGCGCACTTCGGCGTCAAAGGTTGCGTCTGTTACTGCTACAGTGGCCATTGGGGATGCTCCTTGGCGAAAATCAATGAAATGCGAACCTAGGAACGCAGGGCGGATAGGTCAAGGCAATGAAATACCCGTCATGGTTTCGTGAAGTAGGTCAGCGGGCAATGCCATCAGCTGCGCCGTCGCAGTCCACAGGATCGCCACGTTGATCTGTCGGTCGGGAAACACCTGCGCCAAAGCCGCATGATAAATCGCCTGTTGCCGCAGAACGCCCAAAGGTATCTGTGCCGCGCTGTCGGGCACCAGCCGGTTGGATTTGTAATCCACAGCCAGCACCGCCCCATCGGTCAGGATCAGCCGGTCAATCGCGCCATGAATGCGCCCGATATTTGGCAGATCAGCCGTGATCGGCACCTCGACCAAAGCCTCCGCGCCCCACAGATGCGCCAGATCAGGCGCATCGAGCAGGGCGATGACATCAGTCATCAGCCCAGTTTCATCTGGCGCCAGCGTCTGTCCCAAGGCAGCGCGCTCCGCAGGTGCCGCCAAGGGCAGATGTTCCAGCAAAAGATGGATCAACGTGCCGCGCGCTTTGGCATCTTCCTCATCGCCGATGATGTCGCCCGGTAATGCCTTGGCCCCCGGCAGGTCTGATGGTGATAGCGTCTTGGCCGCCACGATGTCCGGCACTGCGCCAAATTCTGGCAGCGTGATATCACGTGCAGGCGCAACAGGTGTCTCCGTCAGCGCTGCCGCGTCCCAGTCAAGATGACTGACGCGGATCACTTCCAGATCGCCTGACAGCGCAGGCGTGCCGCGGCAGTCTTTTATGCCTTTGGCGGCAATATTATACCAACTCTCCATCCCATCGCCGACATCGCCTGACGCCCCGATGATCAGCCATTTCTCGGCCCGCGTCATCGCGACGTAGAGCAACCGCAGGCGTTCTTCTTCCTGCTTGGCCAAGGCGGCCTCGCGCAAATCGACAACGGCAGCGGCTGATCCGGCGCTGGGCGTTTTCCAGATCACCGCATCACCGGCGGGCAAAATCTCGCCCTTGTAATCATTCCGGCGTTTCATGGTTTCGGGCAGGATGACGATAGGGGCTTCAAGCCCCTTGGCCCCATGCACCGTCATCACCCGGATTTTGTCGCCCTGGCTGTCCATCTGGCGCTTCACCTCCAGATCGTCGGTCTGCATCCAAGTTAGGAAACCGGTCAGACTGGGCACGCCGGTGGATTCGTAAGCGAGTGCCTGCGATAGCAAAGCATCAATCCCATCCTCCGCCTCTGCCCCCAGCCGCGCCAGCAATTTGCGCCGCCCGTCGTGGCGGATCAGGATGCGGGCGATCAGATCGTAAGGGCGCAGGAAATCCGCCTTATCACGCAGATCGTGCAGCATGGCGAGCGTTTCATGGTGCTGCGACCCCCGCAAAGCCTCCCACAGATAGCCCTTTTCGGGCCTGTGATGCGCCAGCGTGAATAATTCCTGCTCCGACCAGCCAAACAAAGGCGACCGCAGCGCCGAGGCCAGTGACAGATCATCCTCGGCTAGCGCCAGAAACGACAACAGCGCCGCCAGATCCTTGACGGCGAGTTCCGCGCCAACGCGCAGCCGGTCGGCACCCGCGACATTCAGACCAGCCGATTTGCAGGCGCGGATAATCTCGGAAAAAAGTTCCGACCGGCGCTGCACGAGGATCAGGAAATCCCCCGCCGATATCCGGCGCCGTTCATAGGTCCCGGTATTGCCCACCTCGACCGGGATCGTTTCATGCGCGATCATATGGCTGATCTGATCCGCAATGCGCTGCGCCATCTGGACATGGTGATCGGCATCGCCGGGCTGATCGACAGGTTCATACCAAGGGCGATTATCCTCGGTCTTGGTGGGTTCAATCACCGGCCAGAGATCAACCCGCCCCGGCATCTGATCCTTGAAGGCGATATGGGACAAAGCATCCTCCATCCCCGCCGCCTGATCGCCGGTGAAGGTGGCATCGACCACCGACAGGATCGCCTGCGAGGACCGGAACGAATGATCCAGCGACGTGATCTCAAACGTTTTCTCGATTGCGGCATGCGCGTTGCGAAAGTGCAATTTCATCTTGTCAAAAGCAGCGGGATCAGCCCCCTGGAAGGAATAGATAGATTGCTTTTTGTCACCCACGACAAAGACTGTCCGTTCCCGGTTAGGTCGCGATCCGGCCCCGGCGGCGAATTCCTGCGTCAGTTTTTCGATCACATCCCATTGCGCGGGGCTGGTATCTTGCGCCTCATCTACCAACACATGGTCGATCCCGCCATCCAGCCGGAACAGCACCCATTGCGCCACAGCGGTATCCGTCAGCAATGCGCGCGCCTTATTAATCAGATCGTCGAAATCAAGCGCCCCCATCGCCAGCTTGCGCGCCTCATAAGCCGGCACAAAGGCGCGGCCAAAGGCATAAAGCGCGCAGGTCCGGTCATAGGCATCCATCGCGAACAGATGCTGTTTGGCGGCAGCAACACGGTCCATCCAATCATGGACAGCCTCGGCGATTGGGGCCATCGCCTCCACCGCTTTGCCATGGTTGCTTTGGGGAAAGTTGCGTGATTTGGATTGGTAATCGGCATAGAGCAGTTTTTTGAAAAGCGTCTCTAACACAGGCCAATCTGGGTTTTTCAGGTCCAGCGCCTGCAATTCCCGGCTCAGGTTCTTATAGGTCGCGGATTGATCGGCAAACAGCTCTGCCATCTGGGCCGCGATATACGCCTCCTCGCCGGTAAAGGCGATGGCAAAGGCCTCCTCCCGGCGCGGACTGTCGCCCAATCCCAGCGTGCCAGCGATATCGGCATCGCGCAGGAACGCATCCTTGTGCCGCGTCACCTCTGCCGTCAGCTTGCCCAGATCATCGCCGGTGAATAGCGTCAGCAAGTGTTGCACGACATCCGCCGCATCGCCCTGCACCAATTGATCCATCACCTCGGCCCGCAGCAATTGCGCGGCGCGGTCCTCCATCTCGCGGAATTGCGGGCTGACACCAGCCTCTAACGGGAACCGCCGCAGCACACCGGCGCAGAAAGAATGGATCGTCTGGATTTTCAGCCCGCCCGGCGTTTCAATCGCGCGGGCAAAGAGCGTGCGCGCCGCGCGCAACTGCTCGGCATCAATCGCCCGGTCCACACCCAGATTGCGCAGATCGGCGCGCAAGGCATCATCCTGCATCATCGCCCAGGCGCCTAGGCGTTTGAACAGCCGGTTCTGCATCTCGGCCGCCGCTGCCTTGGTATAGGTCAGGCAGAGGATATTCTGCGGCGACACATCATCCAGCAACAACCGCGCCACACGGTCGGTCAACACGCGGGTCTTGCCCGACCCCGCATTGGCGGCCAGCCAGGTCGACACCTGCGGATTGGCGGCATCGACCTGCCTTTGCGTGGCGGCGTCGCGGATCATGTCAGCACCTGCGGGTCAGGCGCATCGCTGCTGTCCCATTCGCCAAAGCGCGACAGATGATCATAGCTGCCGGTATCATTCTTGGAAAACAACGCATATCGCGCGGTATAGCCGCTGCCCGGCTGCTGCCAATGCGCGAATAGCGCCGTCAGTTCGGCCAAGGTCACATCGGTCGGGCTGTCCTTCATCGGCGCGGGAACAATGCGGGCATCGGGTTTGATGCTGACAAACAGCGCGTCTTCCACCTGCACCGGCCCGACCTTGGGAAAACCGCCGCGTTCGACCATCGCGACCTCCAGCAGCAATTGTTTGTCGAATTTTTCCTGCTGCGGTTTGCTGGGCAAGGTGCCGGTCTTGTAATCATAAAGCACTGCGGTGCCCTCGTGCGTCAGATCGATCCGGTCAGCCTTGCAGGTCAGCGTCACGCCGACCGGCGCGATCAGCAATGCGCCCTTTTCCTCGACCAAGCGCGTGTCGGACCTTGCGTGGCGGTCAACCTCTGCCGCGACAAAAGCCTCTGCCGCCAGCGCAAACCGCGCCATCCACTGCGCGCAGATCGTGGGCCATGGGCATTTTTCGGTAAAATGCTGCGCGGCCAGCCGCAGCAAGGCGTCAAGGTCATCGGGCGCATGGTTCAGCTTGATGAAATCTTCCAGAATGTCGTGGATGATATTCCCCCGCAGCGGCGCATCCGCGCTGGGCGTCAGCGGATCAAGCGGGTCCAGCCGCAGCACCTTGCGCGCATAGATCGCATAGGGGTCGCGGATCAGCGTCTTGATCTGGGTCACCGAAAACTGGTCCGGCCGCGCGGCGATTGGTGGGCAAGGCGACGGGTGGGTGGCTTTCTTTGTCTCATCGACAGGTGCGGCCAGCTTGGCTGCCATCGCCAGCCAGACATCCCCCCGCGCGCGCATCTGATCCAGCGCGACCTTCCCGCCCTGATCGGGCAAGCCGCCCAGCAGGTTGACTAGCCGGTTGATCCAGCGCGACGGGATCGTTTCCGCGTCCGAGGATCGCTTCGCCCGCGTGATCCAGACATCACCCCCGGCAATCGCCTGCTGATAATCATGCGCCGACAACCCGACCCGGCGTTCGGGGAGCAACAGCCCCGCCTGCGCCCGCATCATCCGGTTCAGCCACGGATCAGGCGGCGGTGCCTCTGGCCAGACACCGTCATTCATGCCGCCAAGAATGGTCAGATCGGCACCTTGTTCACGCGCCTCGCGCGGGCCGAAGATCAGCACTTGCGGATGCCCGGAATCGCGGTCACGCACGACGCCTGCGGACAGGATTTTCCCGAACAAAGCGGCATAATCGCGGGGTGACATGACACCACCCGCACCGGCATGATGGCGCAGGTCGTCGCAGATGCGGCGCGCTTCGCGGCCCGCCGCCTCGGCCCACAGACCACCGGCACCGGGCTTGGCGACACCGGCGCAGAACGCTTCGGTCAGCGCTAAATGACCATCCAGATGGTCCGACAAATGCATGTCGCCGTGAAGCTCCAGCCCGCTGATCAGCCCCGCCAGCCACTGTGCCCAAAGGTCGCGGCCATCGCGTTTCTTGGCCCAATCCAGCAAGGTCTGACCTGTCGGAAACGGCGGCCCATGTCGGCGTAAATGCAGTTCCAGATCATGCGTCAGGCGCAGATGGTTGCCCCGGTCAGGATGGTCGGAATGGCAAAGCGGGTGTTTCAGCAGGGTCAGCAAAGCCTCGCCCGTCAATTGCACCCCGAACAGATCCGCGACATGCCGCAGCATCCGCCCCGGCGGGGACAGCTGCAAAGGCAGACCGGCGCTGTCATCCGGCCTGATCCCCCAAAGATCCAGCGCCGCCGTGACCTGCCGCGTCAGCATGCGGTCAGGCGAGATCAGGGCGGCGGTGATCCCCTCTTCCACCGCTTGGCGCAGACGCAGCGCGATGGTTTCCGCCTCGGCCCGTGGTGAAGCGGCCTCCACCAGCGTCAACCCGTCCGTTGCGGCGATCAGATAGCCCAGATCGGGACCTTCCTGCAACCATTGGCTGGTCACTGGCGCAGGCCGCAGGGACAATGATATCAATCTGTTCCGCGCCGGGCGGTGCGGTGCAAGATCGGACCAGCGCGCCACATCCCCCGGGCCAAAGCCGATCACATCCATCAGATGTTTGAACCGGAATTGCGGATGATCCTCATGCGTCATCCCGTCATCCATCGCAGACCAGACGGCATCCGGCAGGTCGCTGTCATAACCCGGCAGGATGATCGCCCCCTGCGGCAGCTTTGCCACCGCCTGCATGAACAAAGCCGTCGCACCGCGCGACCCGGTAGAGCCTGCCACGATCACCGGATGATTGGGCGGCGCATCGGCCCAGCGCGTGGTGAGCGTTTCGATCACCCGCCTTTGCCGTGCCTCGGTATCGGGCTCTGACGTTGTATCAAAAAACTGCCCGATGATGTTCAAAAACCGCTGCGCGCGCGCCCAATGACCGGATTGGTCGCTGACATCCAAAGCGGCAATGGCATCGGGGCTGACCCCTTCACCCTGCATTTCATCCATCAGCGCGGCCAGACTGTCAGACAGATCATAAAGCGCCGTGCGCGGGGCCAGATCAGGTTCCTGTTCCAGCAACCGCGCCACCAGTTGCGACAATTGCAAACGCCGCTGCAAGGGCGCGACAGCAGGTGGAATATCACGCGACACCGGGTCTTTGGCCAGATCGGTGATCAGCCGGATGCGCGGCAACAGCAAGGCCGGCCCCGCGTCAAACATCGCCCTGATCCGGCGCTGCATCCGGGCGGAGTTGACGTAGATTTCAACGCGCGCCAAATCCTCTGGCGGCATGCCTTGCGCGCGGGCCATCAACCCGTCCACGACGCCTTTGGCGAAATCCACGCCGCAGGGTTCGCCGAAAATGCGCGGGCCGGTGGTGGGGTCAAACATGCAACATCGCCTCTGCCAAGGGGATGCTGGCGGGTTGCCCGACATCGCACCATTGCCCGTCATATATTGTGCCATAAAGCCCGCCGCTGGCCTGCATCTTGTCCCAGATCAGGTTCAGCGAAAACGCCTCCTGCGCGACCTCATCCAGCAGATCGGTGCGGATGATCTGCACGCCGGTGTAAATCTTATTTTTGATCGTGTCAGGTCCGCGGTGCAACCGACCATCGGCGTCGCGGGCAAAATCACCCGCGCCCTTATGCCCGACAGCGTCGGGTTTCGGGACGATCAGCAGCAGCGCCTGCATCTCATCCCGCCAATTTGCGATCAGATGCGCGATCGGATTCGGCCCGCGCCATACCGCATCCGTATTCATCGTGATCACCGGGCTGGCGCCGAGCAAGGGCATAGCATGGCGCAGCCCGCCGCCGGTTTCGCGCAGATGATCGGTTTCATCGGAAAACACGACATCGCGACCCGCCAGATGATCGCGTATCTGATCGGCGCGATAATGCAGGTTCACCACCTTTGGCGCGATCTCCGGCAGGTCGGTAAAGGCCAGCGCATGATCAATCAGCGGTTTGCCCGCGACCCGCACCAATGGTTTCGGGCGGTCCTTGACCAGATCACCCATCCGGGTGCCAAGCCCAGCGGCGAAGAGCATCAGGGGGAATGTCATGGCTGCAACCTTGCGAGTAACGCTGCATCGGGTGCGGGCAGCAGGTCATCCACCACCGTGCGCAGATCGGCCAGCGCAGGATGGCGCAAATCCTTTTGCAATTGCGCCCAGACGCGGGGGATCATTGGAATGTAGCGGGTCTTGCCCATCTGCCGGGCAAGCCGCGCGAAGACACCCAGAATGCGCAGGTTGCGCTGCGCGCCAAGGCAGGCCAGTTGCGCGGGAAAATCCGGGCCTGCGCCTGTTGCCGTGCTGAAATATGCGGTCATCGCTGTGCAAATATCCTCTGGCACATCGCGCCTTGCGTCGCGCAGCAGGGACGCGAGATCATAGCCCAAAGGCGCGATGAAAGCGTCCTGAAAATCCAGCAGACCGACCCTTGCCAGCCCGGTTTGATCCTGCCGCCAGATCAGGTTTTCTGCGTGATAATCGCGCAAGGCCAAAGTGTCAGGGATCGGCGCAAATTCCGCCATCGCGCTGGTCACTGCGGCGACCAGTTCCGGCACCGGGCGCTGGGCGTAATGATCGCCAGTGATCGCCACCATCTCGCCCGCCAGGTCCGGTGTCAGGCGGGTCAGGTCCGGTGGCGCGACCTTGGCCAGATGGATCAGCACATCGACACTGGCGCGGTAGATTTGCAAGGTCTCTGTCGGGTGCTGGTCGATCTGGTCTGCCACGTCATCGGGCCCGAGGTCGGATAACAACAGCAGACCTGTTGCCGCATCCTGCGCCAATATCGCGGGGGCGGACAGGCCCGCATCAGAGAGGATACCAGCAATGCGGGTGAAGGGGCGAATATCTTCGCCCGATGCAGGCGGCGCATCCATCAAGATGACGGATTGCGCGCCATGCGTCAGCCGCAGATAGCGGCGGCTGGAGGCATCTGCAGCAATCACCTGCTGTGCCCAGCATTGATGGCCTGTCTGCGTCAGAAACGCGGCGATGGCGGTATCCCGATCAGACATGCAGGTCTGTCAGGCGGTTCTGCCATGCCGGTGGCGCATCGAAAGTCACCAGATGATCATCGGCCCGGGCGGCAAAGGTCAGGGTCAGCGCATGGTCTGGCGTATCGGGGCCGAGCCTGTCGGGCCATTCGATCAGGCAGATCGCGTTTTGAAACGCCTCTTCCAGCCCAAGTTCCAGCACCTCATCAGGATGGGTCAGACGGTAGAGATCGCAATGCCAGATATCACCATCCGGCGCTTCATAAGTCTGGACGAGGGTAAAGGTCGGCGATGGTACATCCTCCATCCGGCCCAGACGGGCGCGGATCACGCCACGGGCAAAGGCGGATTTGCCAGCGCCAATCGGGCCTTGCAGCAGGATCGTATCGCCGGGGCGCAACAGGGCCGCCACCGCGCTGGCAAAGCGATTGGTGGCCGCTTCATCGGTAAGGCTGATCTGGCGGGATGTCATGGCCGGACTCTATGGTCTGTGGCAGTGCCTGCAAGACCAAATTAGCGTTTTGCCACACGGATCGCAGGATCGATCTGGGTCAGTTTGCGCAGGGCGGGCAAGCCCGCCGGGTCAGGCACGAAGCGCACCATCGTCATGCCACCTGCGATAGGGCCAATGTGGCAGCGCAGCCGTCGCCCATCGGCGAGCAAGGCTTCATCGGTCCACGGCTGGCGCGGGCCTTGCTGGTGGATGAATTGTACCAGTTCGGCCCATGTGCCGGTATCGATGGAGCGTGATTGCCAGACGTTCAATTCAGCCTCTAGCCCACGATGTTCCAGCCCGGTGTCGGCCTGCATTCCCCACAACAGCCGATAGGCGCGGTTGAACATCACCAATGTCCCCGCCATGGAAAACACCGCCACTGCATCGGGCAGCGCATCCAGCACGGCCTGACTGGTTTCAAGATCCGACCGGAACCGCCGGGTCAGGGACAGATCGGCGGTGATATCTTCGAACAGAAAAGCAAAGGCGCCATCAGGATGCGGCCTGCCGGTGACGCGAAAGGCCTGACCATCGTGCAGATTCCATACCTCGCTATAGGTGCCGTTTTTGGCGGCGGTTTCGACGGCGGTAAACTGATCGCGCCAAGATGCGTAATCTTTTGGTTCGGGCAGAAAGCGGGTTTCACGCAGCCGGTCCAGCACAGTATCAATCGACGGCCGGGCGCTGAGAAAGTCAAACCCCAGCCGTGTCATATCCAGCAATGCGGGGTTGAACGTGGCCAAACGCCGGTGCTTGTCAAAGATCGCCAACCCTATTGATAATTCGGCAAAGGTCTTGCCCAAGGTCTGCACGAAATTCCGCCGTTCCTGGTCGGCGCGCACGGCGGCATTGGCGTCACTGGCGAAATGCAGCGTCCCGGAGTCCTGCCGGAGCGAGGTGACATCGAACCAAAGCTCGGCCTGGTGTTGCGCGCCCTGCACCGCGATCCGCCGTAGGCTGGGCGATCGATCCGTCGTTTTCCCACAAGGACCTGCAAACAGGATTCGCTGTGCCAGCGGCAGGGCGCTGTCCGGATTGTGCTGATCCCAGAGATCAAGATAGGCCTGATTTGCCCAGGTGATCGCGCCATCCTTATCCGTGCGCCAGATCAGCTGCGGTGTGTAGCGGGCAATATCCTGCAAAAGTGCCAGTTCATCGTGATGCACCCTGTCGATAAATTGTGCGCCAAGGCTGCGGGCGTGCGAGGTGCCCATGACTGCGACGCGCAATTGCCCCGCAGGCCAGTCGATATCGAGCCAGAGGTCATCGTCACGGCAATGCGCTATGCGACAGCGCCGTTGCACAGGGCTGATCACATAATCGGCCAAAGCGGGAAAATGCGGTGCCAGTACGTGCAGCACCGCATCGCGGTCCGACATATGCGCATAGGGCGCGATCATTTGCTGCGCATCTGCTGTGGTGTCGATCAGATCATCGCCGCCAAAGAGGAACACTGGCCCGGCCAAGACAGGTTCATCCCGCGGCACCGCGGGCCTGACAGGCGCAAGCCTGTAATAGGTCAAAGCCGCGCCCATGGCTGTTGCCACGGCCAGCGCCGCGAGTGTCAAAAGTGTTGCCGACATGATCCTGGTCCTTGCCTGTGGTGATCCGTCGACTATGCCATAAGGCGGGTTAAATTCCGGTTAAGGCTGCGCGCGCATCACGGCCAGGGATTGATCGGCACATTGGCCCCGAGCGCCGGTGTTGTGCCTTTTTCCGTGGAAACCACCTTTTCGCGCGGCCAGACGACATCGATGATCGCGCCACCCGTGGCTTGTCCGGTCCAGCTCGCATGGCCATGGCGGCGGCTGTTGGAAAAGGTCAGATGCGCGCCGGAGCGTTCCAACAATGTCTTGGCGATAAACAGGCCGAGCCCCATGCCTTCATATCCGGGGCGGCGGATTCCATCTTCGGCATAGCGGCGGCGGCGGACATAGGGGTCACCGATCCGCCCGATCACAGATTGCGGAAAGCCGCTGCCATCGTCGGAAATACGCAGGCTGATCGTGCTGTCCGACCAGGTCATGTCGATCCATACCTCACTTTGGGAAAAATCGACCGCATTCTGGATCAGGTTGCGCAGACCATGGACAATTTCTGGCCTGCGCCTGATCACGGGCTGGGTCTGGTTGGCACCTTCTTCAGGCAGGATTTCGAAAGTGACGATCTTGCCACGGCCGACATGCGGTTCAGCGGCTTCACGCACGACAGTTTCCAACGGGGCTTGGCGCAGATGCAGGTCGTCCTTGCCCGCGCGGCCCATGGAATGCAGAATATCGCGGCAACGGTCGGCCTGCGACCGGATCAGACTGGCGTCTTCCAAAAGTTCGGGGTGGTTTTCCAGCTCTTCCATCAATTCGGTGCTGACCAGTTTGATCGTGGCCAAAGGCGTGCCCAGCTCATGCGCTGCCGCCGCGATCACCCCGCCCAGATCGGTCAGTTTCTGTTCGCGGGCGAGAGCCAACTGGGTGGCCAGCAAAGCCTCGCCCATCGCATGCATTTCGGTTGTGACCTGACGCGCATAGATCGCCAGAAAGACCACGCCGATCACCAGCGCCAGCCAGAACCCGAACTGAAACAACAGCGGCAGAGCAAGGATAAAGCCGCTTTGCGTCGTCAGTGGCATGCTGAACTGGCTGATCAATGTGATCAGTAAAATTGCAGTCACACCCAGAAAAGCGGTGCTTTTCAGTTGCAGGACCGTCGCTGCAATCGTGACAGGCGCAAGCACCAGCAAGGCAAAGGGATTGTTCAGCCCGCCGGTCAGGAACAGCAGAACCCCCAATTGCATCAGATCGAAGAATAGCCAAAGCGTCGCCTCGCGTTCGGACAGGCGTTTGTTCTCGGGGTTGCTGAAATAGGACAGGATATTGGCTAGCACCGAACTGGCGATGACGATACCGACCAATCCGTATTGGAAATCAAGGTCATAGAGCCGCGCCGCGACGATTGCGGCAATTGCCTGACCCAAAGCGGCAAACCAACGTAGGGTGACAAGCGTGCGCAGCCGCACCCAATTGCTGCGTTCCTGATCGTGAAATCCTTCGAATTCGGTAATGGACATCTGCCCTGACACCCTTTGCCTGATGGGATTGTGATAAGCGCTGCGATGCAGGCAAGCAATGCGACCAATCGGCGGCAGTCGGCGCAATGTTGACGGGTGCAGGGCGCGTCCTACTTCCTTGGCAACAAGATCAAGGATGACCGAGATGAGTACCGAAGCATTGGACCTTGGCGATGATAAATCGCTGCTTTTGGTGGATGATGATGATGCTTTCCTCAAACGGCTGGCAAAAGCCATGGAAAAACGCGGGTTCGAGGTCGAGATGGCCGGATCGGTCGCCGCTGGCAAGGCCATCGCAACAGCCCGCCCGCCTGCTTATGCCGTGGTCGATCTGCGGCTGGAGGATGGCAATGGTCTGGATGTCGTTGAAACGCTGCGCGCGCGTCGCCCGGAAAGTCGGATCGTCGTGCTGACGGGATATGGTGCGATTGCCACGGCCGTGGCCGCGGTCAAGATCGGCGCAACTGATTATCTGGCAAAGCCTGCGGATGCGACTGATGTCACCAATGCCTTGCTGGCACTGACCGATGGTCTGCCGCCGCCGCCCGAAAACCCGATGAGCGCGGACCGCGTCCGTTGGGAACATATCCAGCGGGTCTATGAGCTGTGTGACCGCAACGTATCCGAAACCGCGCGGCGGCTGTCGATGCATCGGCGGACATTGCAGCGGATCCTAGCGAAACGCAGCCCGCGTTAATTGTCGTCGGTGTCGCGGCTGAGCAGATCGAATTTGCGCAGCTTGACGTAAAGCGATTGCCGCGACAGGCCCAGCATCTCGGCTGCGGCGACGCGGTTGTTCATCGTCAGCGACACGGCGGTTTCGATACACATCTTTTCGACGACATTGGTGGTTTCTGCGACGATATCCTTGAGCGTGGCACTGCCCACCAGTTCCACGACCGACCGCATGCTTTCGTCATTCGTCGGCAGCATGCCGCCGCGGCTGGTGTCGGCATGATTGGAATCGCGCATCACGAAGGCAAAGACGGAATGGGTTCCGGCATGCAGTTTCGTCACCGAAATCTCGACCGCGCGGGGGCTGCCATATTGGCCCGCGATCTTGGTGGCGTAGATCCGCATACGGCCCGCACGGGTGGCGTTTTCGGTCATGACCTTCAGATCGACACTGCCGCGTTGCAGGTAATCGGCCAGACTGCGACCGCGCACATTGATGTCATGGGCGACATCGATCAGATCAAGGAAAGCGTCATTGGCGGACAGGACGTCACCGTTTTCTGATGCAAATACAATGGCCTCGGGTCCGCTGATATAGAGGTCCTGCATGTTGCGGGCCAGATTGTCAGCCTTCAGACTGTTGTCATCATCGGGAATGATCCGGCAGAGCAGGATACGTTCACCCGCCGCGCGGAACAATGTCGGCGCGACCTGCACGATCTTGGACTTTCCACGCAATTCGATCTTCATCCCGTCGCTGCGTTCGGAAATGGCGAGCGTGGTCAGCGCCTCGATCAGGTCACCACGTTTGCGGCTTTCAAAACAGCTGAGCAGTGGATTGCCGATCAGATCATCGCGCGAGCGGTCGAGCAAGGTTGTGGCAGCAGCATTGGCTTCGGTAATCTCGCCGCTTTGAACAGAGACGAACAGCACAGGTTCGGCCATACTGCCAAGCAATACGCGGAATCTTGTGTCAAACTCGCGCTGCACCTCATAATCGCGTTCCAGCGCAAGCTGCGCCTTGATCAGCTGCTGCTGCATTTCTGCGATCGCGCGCAGATCGCGGCCCAGCATCAGGATCGCGCCGTCAGGGGCGATGCGGTGGAAACTGTAGCGGACCGGCGAATCCCAGTCGCTGACCTCGCGTGAATGGTTCAGTTCGACAGGTTTGACATTGCCGCTGCCATCCAGAAATTCCTTTAGACGGCTTTCGAATTTCGGGAGGCTTTCCACGGCGAGCGAATCGCGGATATCCTTGCCTTCCCAATGTTCCAGAACAAGGAATGACGGATTGGCTGGGTTCACAATCACGGACAGGACCTGCCCGGTTTCGGAAATCACCATGGCCAGATCGGCCACATCCGCAATGATATCGCCCAACACTTCAGGAGCAATCAAAGGGATCGCGCCGCTATCCCAGTATTTCGCGCCGCGCGAGGTCATGGTCGCGTTCCTTTGGGGATGTGCCCCTGCATGATCTAAACCTCACGCAGATTTGGCGCGATCTTCAGATATTTTGTTGTCAGCCCGCAAAGCTCTAACGCTTCGTTCGGGAAAGAAGTCGCATAATCCGCGCCGGTCAGGGACATCACGTCATACAATGTTTCGGTCTCAAGAATGGTTCCGCCGATCACGACCGGCAATGACGTTTTGCAAGATTTGCGCACTACATCAACGATCCGGCGCAGTGATTCAAGGGTTTCACCCAAAGAAGATGAAATGAACACGGCGTCATATCTTGTCTTGGCTAATTTTTCAGCTAGTTCATGATTTTGTGCGCCCAGCATCAGGCGTACTGACAGGCCTTTGCGCCGCAATTGCCCGCCGAGCACCATCGCACCCAGCGTATGATAAACATCCTGCCCGACGATCAGCATGATCGATGGAGCCGCGGGATTGGCTGATTGATCGCCCGCCCATTCCGGACCCAAGGCGCGGAGCATTGCCTGCAGGCGCGACACGCCTATCGTTACTGACGCAAAGCTGAGCGTATCTTCACACCAATCGACACCCATCTCGCGCGCAAGTTCGGGGATGTAAAAATCCGCAATGTCGTCGCGCGCAATGCCCGCGGCCAAAGCCCGGTCAAGAACAGATGTGCAATTCTCTCGGTCTGCGCCAAGGGCGGCGGCGCGCATCGTGCCAAGAATGTTGTCATCAAGCTGGCGGTCAACGCTGGGCACCAGTGTCAGCCCAACAGCCGAACGGGGGGAACCTTTCGGACGCTTGGTGGACCCTTTGTCCCCCATGACGTCTATGTTGTGGCGATCAGCCATATCCGCTCCCGTTTGTAGCCAGCTTTTGCGCATAGCTACAATATAGGTATCATTGTCCGTTGTGTGACCCTGAATGTCAAAGAAAATTGACACACGCTGCAAAACTCCGCTGACGCTGTTGCTTAAGGCGCTGATAAACATGGGGGATGAGTGGTGTCAGGGGCCTGTGCGACGAACTTACGCACAGCATGACATATGTGTAAGTTAAAGTTGACACATCCCCCTGATCGCCCCTAGTCTGGGTCCAAGCAATCAGTGGAGGCCACGTTCATGTCCGTAATCAGCACCGCATCGGGAAGCGTATCATCCCGCGGTCGCCCTGCGGCAAAGCGGCTGTATTCAGACGCCGAACGTGCCCGCCGTGACAATACTCGCTGGACTTTGGTGCAGGGCATTCTGGCCCCGGTGCAGTTTCTGGTTTTCCTGATCTCGCTCGGTCTGGTGCTGCGGTATCTCGCGACGGGTGCCGGGTATGAGGCGGCGACTCTCTCCATCGTGATCAAGACAATCTTTCTGATCGTGATCATGATCACCGGCGCAATCTGGGAAAAAGTCGTTTTTGGTCAATACCTTTTCGCCCCCGCCTTCTTTTGGGAAGATGTGTTCAGCTTTGGCGTAATCGCGCTGCATAGCTGGTACATGATCGCTCTGCTGACCGGCAGCATGGCCCCTGACGCGCTGATGTATGTCGCGCTCGCCGCCTATGCTGCCTACATCATCAACGCAGGTCAGTTCCTGTGGAAACTGCGGATGGCCCGCCTTGACGCGGAGGCCCGCACATGAACGCCTTGACCCCTTCCAATGGCGGTTGCCGGACTGCGCCCGTCCTCAAGGAACGCGGCCAGCGTGAGGTGTTCTGCGGGTTGACTGGAATCATCTGGCTGCACCGCAAGATGCAGGATGCCTTCTTTCTGGTGGTCGGATCGCGGACCTGCGCGCATCTGCTGCAATCGGCCGCCGGTGTGATGATTTTCGCCGAACCCCGATTCGGCACAGCGATTCTGGAAGAAACCGATCTGGCAGGCATGAAGGACGCGCAGGTCGAAATCGACCGCGAGGTCGCCCGCCTGCTGGAACGCCGCCCCGATATCCGGCAATTGTTCCTCGTCGGGTCCTGCCCGTCCGAAGTGATCAAGATCGATCTGGCCAAAGCCGCTGAACGCCTGTCCCAGATCCATGCGCCGCATGTGCGGGTGCTGAATTATTCCGGTTCCGGGATCGAGACGACATTCACCGAAGGTGAAGATGCCTGCCTTGCCTGCATGGTCCCCGTGCTGAAATCCACCGAAGCCCGCGAATTGCTGGTCGTCGGTGCATTGCCCGATGTGGTCGAGGATCAGATGCTGTCGCTGCTGGCTGACATGGGCGTCGGCCCCGTCCGTCTGCTGCCCGCGCGGCGGATTGATGACACGACTGCAGTTGGTCCCAATACCGTCTTTGCTTTGGTCCAGCCTTTCCTTGGCGAAACCCATGCCGCCCTGCAACGCCGCGGTGCCCGCCATCTGGCTGCCCCTTTCCCCTTTGGCGACGAAGGCACCACCGCCTGGCTGCGCGCCATCGCCACCGAATTCGGCGTCAGCGACGCAACATTCGATGCTGTGACCGCCGCCCCCCGCGCCCGTGCGCAAAAGGCCATCGCCCAAGCGGCAGAGGTGTTGCGCGGCAAATCCGTCTTTTTCTTCCCCGATAGCCAGCTGGAAATCCCACTGGCGCGTTTCCTGACCCGCGAATGCGGCATGACCGCGATCGAGGTCGGCAGCCCCTATATCCACGATGCTTTGCACGGTCCCGACCTCGACCTGCTGCCCGCTGGCCCACAAATCTCCGAAGGGCAGGATGTCGATAAACAACTCGACCGCGCCCGCGCCGCGCGGCCCGACCTGACGATCTGCGGTCTTGGCCTCGCCAACCCGCTGGAGGCCGAAGGCCTGTCCACCAAATGGGCCATCGAACTGGTCTTCACGCCCGTGCATTTCTACGAACAGGCAGGCGATCTGGCTGGTCTGTTCTCGCGCCCGTTGCGCCGCAAGGCCGTGCTTCACCTGGAGGCCGCGGAATGAATCTTGCCCTCGCTTTGTATCAAATACTCATGATCGGACGGTCGCTATGAAGCTGACCGTCTGGACATATGAAGGCCCGCCGCATGTCGGCGCGATGCGCGTCGCCACCGCGATGAAAGGCCTGCATTACGTGCTGCATGCGCCGCAGGGCGATACCTATGCCGACCTTTTGTTCACCATGATCGAACGGCGCAATCACCGCCCGCCGGTGACCTATACGACATTCCAAGCGCGTGATCTGGGCACCGATACCGCGTCATTGTTCAAGACATCTTGTCAGGACGCCGTCGACCGGTTCAAGCCAGAGGCAATCATCGTGGGGGCCTCCTGCACGGCTGAATTGATTCAGGACGACCCCGCTGGCCTGTCCGAAATCATGGGCCTGACCATCCCGGTGATCCCCTTGGAATTGCCCAGCTACAGCCGTAAGGAAAACTTCGGCGCGGATGAAACGTTCTATCAGATCGTCAAAGCGCTTTCTAAACCGCAGGAGCGGACCGCGCGGATCACCTGCAATATCCTCGGCCCGACTGCCCTTGGGTTCCGCGCCCGCGATGATGTGGAAGAAATCACCGGTTTGCTCTCCGACCTTGGCGTCGATGTGAATGTCGTGGCCCCCTTGGGTGCCACGCCAAGCGATATCGCCCGTCTGCCTGCCGCGCATTTCAACGTGCTCTTGTCGCCCGAAACGGGTGAAGCCGCCGCACGTTGGCTGGAAAAGAACCACAACCAGCCGTTCACGAAAATCGTCCCCATCGGCGTCGGTGCTACCCGTGATTTCATCGCAGAAATTGCGACGATCACCGGCCAAGACATGAAAATCGACGAATCCCGCCTGCGGATGCCGTGGTGGTCGCGATCCGTCGACAGCACCTACCTGACCGGCAAGCGCGTGTTCATCTTCGGCGATGGCACCCACGTCGCTGCGCATGCCCGCATCGCCCGCGATGAAATGGGGTTCGAGGTGGTCGGCATCGGTTGCTATAACCGCGAAATGGCGCGTCCAGTGCGCGCATTGGCGAAATCCTACGGTTTGGAAGCCCTGATCACTGATGATTACTTGGAGGTTGAGGCGGCAATCGAAGCACTCAGCCCCGAAATGATCCTCGGCACACAGATGGAACGCCATATCGGCAAGCGTTTGGGCATCCCTTGTGCGGTGATTTCCGCCCCCGTCCATGTGCAGGATTTCCCTGCCCGTTATTCTCCGCAAGTCGGGTTTGAAGGCGCGAATGTCATCTTCGACACGCTCATCCATCCGCTGGTCATGGGTCTGGAAGAACACCTGCTGACGATGTTCCGCGACGATTTCGAATTTCACGACGATGCCGGTGCCAGCCACCACGGCGGCAAAGCCAAGGCGAAGGTCGCGGCGGTGATTGAAGAATCCGCAGCGCCCACGGACGACAATATCATCTGGCTGTCCGATGCCGAAAAAGAATTGAAGAAAATCCCTTTCTTTGTGCGCGGCAAAGCCCGGCGCAACACCGAAACTTATGCAGCCGAAAAGGGTCTGAACCAGATCAGCCTTGATACGCTTTATGAAGCAAAGGCACATTATGCGCGATAGCACAGATCATAGCGCCTATCGGTTCGTCATCCTGACGCTCGATTCGCATTCGGCGGGGCCTGCGATGCGGGTCAGTGACAAATTGTCGGCGGCCTTTCCGGGTCTCGACATCACGATCCACGCCGCTGCGGAATGGGGCGAAAACCCTGCCGCTTTGATCGACGCGCAGCAATCCATTGCCACCGCCAATATCATCGTCACCAACCTGCTGTTTCTGGAAGCACATACCGCCGCGATCCTGCCCGATCTGATCGCGCGCCGTGCCGGTTGCGATGCAATGATCAACATCATCGCCGACAGCGATATCGTCAAACTGACGAAAATGGGCGATCTGGATATGTCCAAGCCCGCCAGCGGGCTGATGGGGCTGCTCAAGCGGTTGAAACCGACCGCGAAGGCCAGCAAATCCGGCGAAAGCCAGATGAAAACCCTGCGCCGCCTGCCAAAAATCCTGCGTCTGATCCCCGGCAAAAGCCAGGACCTGCGCAATTGGTTCCTGTCGATGCAATATTGGCTCGGCGGGTCGGACGACAATATCGAACAGATGGTCCGCATGCTGGTGTCGCGTTACGCCAAAGGGCAGGATTGGAAGCCGGTCAAGATCGCCGCCCCCATCGAATATCCCGATTGCGGCGTCTATCACCCCGATCTGCCGGGCCATCACATCAGCACCAACCTGGCTGAATTGCCCGGCCCTACAGCGCCTGTCGCCACAATCGGTATCCTGATGCTGCGGTCTTATATCCTGTCATCCGATTGCGCCCATTATGATGCCGTCATCCGCGCGTTCGAGGCCAAGAACATGCGGGTTATCGCCGCCTTCGCCGGTGGTCTTGATGGCCGTCCCGCAGTCGAGCAATTCTTCCAAGGCAATGTCGATGCTTTCGTCTCGCTCACCGGATTTTCGCTGATCGGCGGGCCTGCCTATAACGACAGTGACGCTGCTGTCGCGCTGCTGTCGAAACTGGACGTGCCTTATATCTCTGCCCAGCCGCTGGAATTCCAGACTTTGGGCCAATGGGCCGGGTCTGCCCAAGGGCTTGGCCCGATTGAAACCACCATGCTCGTCGCTTTGCCAGAAATTGACGGCGCGACCAATCCGACTGTTTTCGCCGGTCGTCACGGCCCGGACGGTTGCGACGGCTGCGCGCATAAATGCCAGTTGCAATCCGATTGCAAAGCAATGGCACCTTGCCCCGAGCGGATCAATTCGCTGGCGGAAAAAACCCGCCGCCTGGCGATCCTGCGCCGCAAGCAAAATGCCGATAAAAATGTCGGCATCGTCCTGTTCGGCTTTCCGCCCAACGCGGGCGCTGTCGGCACCGCTGCTTATCTGGCGGTGTTTGAAAGCCTGTTCAACACACTGCACCGGATGAAATCCGAAGGTTACACGATGGAGGCCCCCGAAACGGTGGACCACCTGCGCGCCATGATCCTGCACGGCAATGCCCAACAATATGGCCAGCAGGCCAATGTTGCCGCCCATGTCGGTGCGGATACTATCGTGCGCACATCCCGCCATTTGTCCGAGATTGAAGCCGCCTGGGGCCCTGCCCCCGGCAAGATACAGTCTGACGGGCGTGGCGTGTTCATCCTCGGCCACCATTTCGGCAATGTCTTTGTCGGCGTCCAGCCTGCCTTCGGCTATGAAGGCGACCCGATGCGCCTGCTGTTCGAACGCGGCTTTGCCCCGACACATGCTTTCGCCACCTTCTACAGCTACCTGCGCGACACGTTCAGCGCCGATGTCGTGCTGCATTTCGGCATGCATGGCGCGTTGGAATTCATGCCCGGCAAACAGGCAGGCCTTGGCGCGCAGGATTGGCCGGACCGGCTGATCGGCGAAATGCCCAATGTCTATCTTTACGCCGCCAACAACCCGTCCGAGGCGTCCTTGGCCAAGCGTCGGTCCAACGCGATCACGATCACCCATCTGACACCGCCTTTGACGACAGCGGGTCTTTATAAGGGCCTGATCGACCTCAAGGACAGCCTGAAACGCTGGCGCGAAATGCCAGCCGAGGATAACCAGCGCGACGATCTGGAACAGCTGATCCGCGATCAGGCGAATGCGGTCGATATGAACGCGCGCAACATCGACACGCTCTGGCTGAAACTGCTGGAAACCGAAGGCTCGCTGATCACCGAAGGCTTCCATGTCGTGGGCCAGCCGATGTCCGCCGCCGCCCGCGCCGATATGATCCGGCTGATGCCGGCGGGTGAAGCCGCCGCCCGTGCCGCCGAATTGCTGAAGGTTGACCACGAATTGCCCGCGCTGATGCGCGCGCTGTCGGGCCATTTCATTGCCCCCGTACCGGGTGGTGACCTGATCCGCTCGCCCGCTATCGTGCCGACGGGCCGCAATATCCACGCTTTCGATCCGTTCCGCATGCCCACCGCCTTTGCGATTTCCGAAGGGCGCAAGCAGGCTGATCTGCTGCTGGAAACTCACCCCACCTTCCCGCGCACTGTGGCGCTGGTGCTTTGGGGGTCGGACAACATCAAATCCGATGGCGGCCCGATCGGGCAGGCGATGGCGCTGATGGGCACGATCCCGCGCTTTGACAGCTTTGGTCGTCTGGCGGGGGCCGATCTTGTGACACTGGCGAAACTGGGCCGCCCGCGCATCGACGTGGTGATGACCTTGTCCGGCATCTTCCGCGACCTGCTCCCGCTGCAAACCCGGATGTTGGCCGAGGCCGCGTTGAAATGCGCGCAGGCCGATGAACCGCTGGATCAGAATTTCATCCGTGCTCATGCGCTGACCTATGCGCGTGAAATGAATTGCGATCTGGAAACCGCCGCCCTGCGCGTGTTCTCCAATGCCGAAGGTGCCTATGGCTCCAACGTCAACCAATTGGTCGATAGTTCCGCCTTTGGTGACGAGGATGAATTGGCTGATGCTTATGAGGCCCGGAAAAGCTTTGCCTATGGCGTCAATGGCAAGGCCACGCAGAACCCCGGCCTGCTGCAAAAGGCGCTGAAGGATGTGGATCTGGCGTATCAGAACCTCGAATCCGTCGAACTGGGCGTCACGACCGTTGATCATTACTTCGACACTCTGGGCGGCATCGCCCGCGCCGTGAAACGTGCCAAGGGCGGCGTTTCTGCGCCGGTCTATATCGGCGACCAGACGCGCGGATCGGCCAAGGTGCGCACCTTGCAGGATCAGGTGGCACTGGAAACCCGCAGCCGCAGCCTGAACCCGAAATTCTATGAAGGTCTGCTGAAGCACGGCCATGAAGGTGTCCGCCAGATCGAGGCGCAAGTCACCAATACAATGGGCTGGTCCGCCACGACGGGTGAGGTTGAACCTTGGGTCTACCAGCGCCTGTCCGAAACCTTCGTGCTGGACGACACCATGCGCGAACGGCTGGCGGCACTGAACCCGCAAGCCTCGATGCGCATGGCCAACCGCCTGCTGGAAGCATCAGATCGCAAATACTGGACACCGGATGCGGCGACTTTAGCTGCTTTGCAAAACGCAGCCGACGCCCTGGAAGATCGCATGGAAGGGATCGCAGCAGAATGACCCCTTTCGCAATGAATACAACTGAAAGGAGGCTCCTATGAGCCCCAGAGACGAAATCCCCAACCTGCGCGGTCAAGATGGCGAAGGTTCGGTGCAGGTGCATCAGGACGAAGACAACAAGATCGAAGGCGCGAAGGTTTTCGCGGTCTACGGCAAGGGCGGCATCGGCAAATCGACGACATCTTCGAATCTGTCGGCGGCTTTTTCCAAGTTGGGAAAACGCGTGTTGCAGATCGGTTGTGATCCGAAACATGACAGCACCTTCACGCTGACCGGCACCTTGGTGCCCACGGTCATCGATATCCTCAAAGAGGTGGATTTCCATTCCGAGGAACTCCGCCCCGAAGATTTCATCTTCGAAGGTTACAACGGTGTGAAATGCGTCGAGGCTGGCGGCCCTCCTGCTGGCACCGGTTGCGGCGGCTATGTTGTCGGGCAGACGGTCAAACTGCTGAAGCAGCATCATTTGCTGGAAGACACCGATGTCGTGATCTTCGACGTTCTGGGCGATGTGGTTTGCGGTGGCTTTGCCGCCCCCCTCCAACATGCCGACCGTGCGCTGATCGTCACCGCCAATGATTTTGACAGCATCTATGCGATGAACCGGATCATCGCGGCGGTGCAGGCGAAATCGGCCAATTACAAGGTCCGTCTGGCCGGTTGCGTTGCCAACCGCTCCAAAGACACCGACGAGGTGGATCGCTACTGCGCCACCGTGGGCTTCAACCGTATCGCGCATATGCCCGATCTGGATGCGATCCGTCGCAGCCGGTTGAAAAAGAAAACCCTGTTTGAAATGCCCGATGACCAAGAGGTCGTGATGGTGCGCAAGGAATATATGCGCCTTGCCGAAACCCTTTGGAACGGGACAGAGGCGCTGGCGCCTGCCCCCCTGCCTGATCGTGAAATCTTTGAATTGCTTGGGTTCGATTGATGACTGACTACGCCGCCACACGTGACCGGGTCGAACATTATTTCGACCGCACCGCGACCAAGGTCTGGGAACGGCTGACATCTGACGCGCCGGTGTCGGGTGTGCGCGCCACCGTGCGCGCAGGCCGCGACCGGATGCGTGCGCTGATGCTGGCGCAATTGCCGGATGATCTGCGCGGCGCGCGGATATTAGACGCAGGTTGCGGCACCGGTGCGATGGCGGTGGTACTGGCGCAACGCGGCGCGAATGTCGTCGCGGTTGATATCTCGCCCGCGCTGGTCGAGATCGGTGAAAAGCGGATGCCCAAGGGTCTGCCCGGCAGCATCACCTGGGTCGCGGGCGATATGCTGGACGCGACGACAGGTCAGTTTGACCATGCTTTGGCGATGGATTCGCTGATCTATTACAATGCGCCAGACATCGCGGCGCTGCTGGATCGGGCCGCACCCCGCATTGCGGGAAAATTCATATTCACGCTGGCCCCGCGCACCCCGGCACTGATGGTCATGTGGCGTTTGGGTAAGTTGTTCCCCGCCGCTGACCGCAGCCCGGTGATGATCCCGCATACCACGGCAGGCGTGGCCGATGCTTTCCGGACCGCGAAGGTCAAAGGTACGCTCCGCGATATCGAACGGGTCAAATCCGGTTTCTACATTTCTACCGCGTTGGTCTTTGAAAGGGCACGCACATGATTTTCAAGGCATCATCACTCAAGCGGATGTCGATCAACCTGCTGCCGTTCAGCGATGCGGTCAGCGATGACCTGCCGCTGGGCCAGCTGTTGCGGCTGTCGCTGTTTCAGGTCTCGGTGGGGATGGCAGCTGTCATGTTGCTGGGCACACTGAACCGGGTGATGATCGTTGAACTGAACATCGCCTCGACCCTTGTGGCGATGATGATTGCTATTCCGGTGCTGGTGGCCCCGTTCCGCGCGCTGGTCGGGTTCAAGTCGGACAATTACCGCTCTGCCATCGGGTGGAAACGTATCCCTTACCTGTGGTTCGGGACGATGTGGCAATTCGGCGGTCTGGCGATCATGCCGATGGCGCTTTTGGTGCTGTCGGGTGACCGAACGCTGGATGTGGATTGGGCGGGTTATGTCGGCGCGGGTCTTGCGTTTCTGCTGACCGGGATCGGGATGCATATGACCCAGACCGCCGGTCTGGCGCTGGCCGCGGATCGCGCGACGGATGAGACACGGCCCAAGGTCGTTGCCCTGCTTTACGTCATGAACCTTGTCGGCATGGCGGTCGCGGCGTTGATCATCGGTGCCTTGCTGCGCGATTACAGCCCGCTGCGGCTGGTGCAGGTCGTGCAGGGCACCGCGGTTGTGACGCTGCTGCTGAACCTGATCGCATTGTGGAAACAGGAACGTGTCGCTCCGATGACCAAGGCGCAGCGCGAAGCGCCCGGCCCGACCTTCCGCGAGGCATGGACCGATCTGGCCAAAGGCGGCGATGCCGGACGGTTGCTGGCTGTCGTATTCATCGGGACCATGGCCTTCAACATGCAGGATGTGCTGCTGGAACCTTACGGCGGCGAAATCATGGGCCTGTCGGTATCCGCCACCACGCTGCTGACAGCGATGTGGGCCTGCGGTGCGCTGATCGGTTTTGCCTTTGCCGCACGCTGGCTGGCCAATGGGGTTGATCCTTACCGGATGTGCGCGCGGGGCATCCTGATCGGTGTCTGTGCTTTTGCCGCTGTAATCTTTGCCGCGCCGATGGGATCGCATCTGATGTTCTATATTGGCGCCGGGCTGATCGGTCTGGGGTCCGGCCTGTTCGGCGTGTCGACCCTGACCGCCGCCATGACCATGCCGACAATCGGCCGCGCCGGTCGCGGTCTGGCGCTGGGTGCATGGGGGGCTGCGCAAGCCACAGGTGCCGGGCTGTCCATTTTTATCGGGGGCACCATGCGTGACCTTGTAAACCACGCCGCTGGGAACGGCACTTTGGGAGAGGCGCTCGCCACGCCTGCCACGGGTTATTCGGTCGTCTACCACACCGAAATCGCCCTTCTTTTCGTCACATTAATTGTGCTGGGGCCGCTCGTGCGGCTGCGGCCCGTCACACAACGGGGGTCTGCCAAGCTGGAATTGGCAGATTTCCCAACCTGATCCCGAAAGGACCATAACATGGTTGGAACTACATTCTTTGGCAACTTCGATCTGGCGAGCGCCGCAATCTGGTCTTTCTGGATCTTCTTCGCAGGCCTGATCTATTACCTGCAAACCGAAAACATGCGCGAAGGTTATCCGCTGCAGGATGACAACGGCAATGTCGCGCCGAACCAAGGGCCGTTTCCTGTGCCCAAGGACAAGATCTATGCGCTGCGCGATGGCCGTGGGGAAATCGCGATGCCGAGCGGGCAGAACCCTGATCGCACAGATCTGGCGCTGGTTGCTTCGTCGCGTGCGGCCGGTTCGCCCTTTATCCCCACCGGTGATCCGATGATGGATGGCGTTGGTCCTGCTGCCTGGGCACCGCGCCGGGATATCCCGGAACTTGACGCGCATGGCCATGTGAAGATCAAGCCGATGTCGATGCTGCCGGACTTCAAAGTCTCTGCCGGGATGGACCCGCGCGGCAAGGTTGTCGTCGGTGGCGATGGTGAAGTCATCGGGCGGATCATCGATATGTGGGTCGATGTGCCGGAATCTCTGGTCCGTTACCTGACCGTCGATCTGAACCCCGAAGGCACCGGCAAGACCCGTCTGATCCCGATGAATATGTCGCGGATCAAAGGCAACCGCGTCGTTGTGCGCTCGCTCTACGCCCATAACTGGGACGGCGTGCCTGTCACCAAGTTGGCGGATCAGATCACCATGCTCGAAGAAGAAAAGATCACGGCCTATTACGCGGGCGGCACGCTTTATGCCTCTGCCGCACGTCTTGAGCCGCAAGTCTGAATGATATCCGGTCCCGGCTCGCCACCGGGGCCCACCAACCAAAGGGAACCTGTAATGACCCATGATGATTTCGCCTCTGAACCGATCCCCGGACTGCCTGAACGGTTGCCTGCGGATGAACATATCCTGTGGCAAGGATCGCCCGATCCGCGTGCATTGGCGCGGGAAGCCCTGTCGCTGCGCTGGGTTGCCGGGTATTTTATCCTGCTGACGATCTGGCGGGTCGGTGCCTCTTCTGCCGATTATCCGCTGACGACATCCTTGGCGCATGGTGTGCCGTTTGTTGTCGCGGGCCTGATCGCTTGCGGGCTGCTGTATCTGGTCGCCTATGTGCAGGCGCGCGCCACGATCTATACATTGACCAACAAACGCGTCGCGATGCGGATCGGTGCGGCGCTGACGATGACGCTGAACCTGCCTTATACATGGATCGGCACCGCCAAGCTGGACCTGAAACCCAAAGGCACCGGCACCTTGGCGTTCGAGCTGATCGGTGACAGCCGGGTATCCTATCTGATGACATGGCCGCATATCCGGCCTTGGTACATGACGCGGACGCAACCGGCGCTGCGCTGCATCCCGGATGCCGAAAACGTGGCCAAGCTGTTTGCGGAAGCGGCGGAGACGCGGATTTCCACGCCACAGGTCAGCCGTGTTGAACCCAAAAGCGGCGCTTCTGCCGTCGCAGCGGAGTGAATGTGATGGTTGATGCCCCCACAACAATGAAACATCCCGAAAAACTGCTGGTCCCGCCTTTCGTGGCCCGCGCCATGTTCGCGCTGATGTTTCTGGTCGTCGCTCTGGTTGCTTTTGCCAAGGTCACGGACCGGCCTGTCATCGCCGCCGTAGAACAGACCCCGATTGCGCAAAGCATTGATGTCATCATCACCGGTGACAAGACCGGGATTTACACGGTGACCAGCCCCGATGGCACGCATCTTGCGTCATCTTCGGACGATATGGCAGGCTTTCTGGGTGTCATGGGCCGCGTGATCGACCGGGAACGCACGGTCCAAGGCGTGCCGCTCGACGGCCCGTTGCAGGTGGTGCGCCGCGAGAACGGCAATATCGCCATTCTGGACGCGAGTACTGGCATGGCCACTGAACTGATCGGCTATGGCCGTGATAATGTCGCAGCTTTCGCCAAGCTGCTGGATTGAAACGGCGGGCAGGTTAGCCCCCTGCGCGCCAAATATGTGAAAGGGAACTCACATGGGATTACTGACCAGAACAAAGGAAACCGCACCCTGCACGGTGACGATTTCGCACCGGTTTGAAGAACTCTCTGCGCATGTCCGGCTGGACAACGGTGCGGTGATCAACCCCGGCGACACAGTGCAGGTGCAAGGACCAGAGATCATGGCCGCCTTCGGCGAATTGGTTGAAGAACAGCGCATCGCCGTGATCACCCGTGCATCCAAGCTGGAACAGCTTTGGACCCGCGCGACGGGCGATTTCGAATTCATGGAACTTTGCGAATTTTCCTTTAGCGACGAGGTGCTGTCATGAACATGCATTCATCCAATGCCGCCACCGCCGAAGAGGCGATTGCCGCCCAAGAGGCTTTGCCGCCCCTGACCAATGAAGAAGCGACCAAGGTCGCGATGTCGAACACGCTGCTGACGCCGCGGTTCTACACCACCGATTTCGCCGAGATGGATGCGATTGACGTGACCCCGGTCCGCGAAGATTGGGACAAGCTGATCGCCCAGATGAAAGCCGACCCCAACAAGGGCCATTTTCGCAAGAACGAAGATTGGGACCATGTCGATTGGGACGGGATGGAACCCAAGCTGAAGAAGGAATTCATTGATTTCCTGATTTCCTCCTGCACCGCCGAATTTTCCGGCTGCGTGCTTTATAAGGAAATGAAACGGCGCGGATCGAACAAAGACATCACCGAACTCTTCCAGCTGATGGCCCGTGACGAGGCCCGCCATGCCGGTTTCATCAACGATGCCCTGCGTGAGGCTGGCATTGCCGTGAACCTTGGCTTTCTGACGCAGGCGAAGAAATACACCTATTTCCGGCCCAAATTCATCTATTACGCGACCTATCTGTCGGAAAAGATCGGCTATGCTCGCTATATCACGATCTACCGGCATCTGGAGGAGCATCCCGAATACCGGTTCCATCCGATTTTCAAATGGTTCCGCGAATGGTGCAATGACGAATATTCGCATGGCGAGGCTTTCGCGCTGCTGCTGAAAACCGATCCCAAGCTGACGGAAAGTCGGATGAACAAGCTCTGGATCAAGTTTTTCCTGACAGCTGTGTTTTCTACCATGTGGATCCGCGACCACCAGCGGCCGGAATTCCACAAGGCGCTGGGCGTCGATCCGGCATGGTACGGGCAGGAAGTTTTCCGCAAGACATCGGATATTTCCCGTCAGGTGTTCCCGATGGTGCTGGATATCGATCATCCGCGCTGGCAGCCGATGCTGAACCGGTTGCAGGATGCCAATGTGCAGATCGTCGCTGGCCGCAAGCAAGGCGGCGTCGGCGGTTGGTTCAAACGCATGGGCGGGACCGTGAAAGCGGGTCTGACCTTTGTGTCCTTGCTGACCATCCCTGTGGTGAAAAGCGACGTGCCTGCCAGCCCGATCATGGCACCGGCTTACTGATGCGGGGGGCGGTTTTCATGGTGAAAACCGGTGGAGGCGCTGCCTCCACACCTCCGGGATATTTATGCTCGGAAGATAAGACATGACCGGTGCTTTGATCGCAGCTGTGGCGGCAATATTTCTTTGGTGGTTTTCCACCGGGGTGATCTTGCTGGCCGTGCGGCGGGCGGACCGGTCCGGGCGGCATCTGGCGACGGTGATTTTAGGATTGCCTTTGCTGATTGGCGGCGGCTGGGCGGTCTGGCTGTCGTTAGATATGGCCACACTGGGCGGCGTTTATCTGGGGTTCCTCGGCGCCTTGGCGATCTGGGGCTGGATCGAACTGGCATTCCTTGCCGGTGTCGTCACCGGCCCGATGCGGCAGGATTGTCTGCCGGGTCTGTCGGGCAAGAAGCGGTTTTTCCGCGCCTTTGCGACGGTGGCCCATCATGAGCTATTGCTGACACTGGGTCTGCTGGGTCTGGTACTGGCGTCAAATGGTGCGGATAACCGCATGGCGATGGCGACCTATCTGATCCTTTATGTCGCCCGCATCTTTGCAAAACTGAACCTGTTTTACGGCGTGCCGCGGATCAATATGGAATTCGTGCCTGACCGTCTGGCGCATCTGAAATCCTATTTCCGCCGCGGCCCGGTCACGCTGGCCTTTCCTGTGGCCATCACCGCGCTGACCGCCCTGTTGGCCGTATGCACTGAACGGTTGTGGTTTGCCGGATCTGATGTGTCGGTCGTGGGCTATGGCCTGCTGACCGCCTTGGCCGCTTTGGCCCTGCTTGAACATTGGCTGATGGTGATCCCTTTGCCTGATGCGAAACTCTGGCGGTGGATGTTGCCACAGCAACATACGATGCCCAAAACCATGCCCAAAGAAGAAAGATAAGACGATGGATTTTGACGCCCTTTTCAATGCGCAGCTCAACCAGCTGAAGGCCGACGGTAACTACCGCTATTTCGCAGAGCTGGAACGCCAGTGCGGCAAATTCCCCCGTGCTGCCAACCACGCCGCCGATGGCGCTGTCCGGGATGTCACCGTTTGGTGTTCCAATGATTATCTGGGCATGGGCCAGCACCCCGCCGTGATCGGCGCGATGTGCGAGGCTGTGCAGCGCACCGGCACCGGATCGGGCGGTACCCGCAATATCAGCGGCACCAACCATGACCATCTGCTGCTGGAACGCGAACTGGCCGATCTGCATGGCAAGGAATCGGCGTTGTTGTTCACTTCGGGCTATGTGTCGAACTGGGCGGCCCTGTCCACGCTGGGTAGCCGGTTGGAAAACTGCGTGATCCTGTCGGATGCGGGCAACCATGCGTCGATGATCGAAGGTATCCGCCATTCGCGCGCGCAAAAGGTGATCTGGCGGCATAATGATTACCGCGATCTGGAGATGAAACTGCGCAGCCTGCCTGCCGATGTCCCCAAGATCGTCGCCTTTGAAAGCGTCTATTCCATGGATGGCGATATCGCCCCGATCCGCGAGATCGTTGAGGTCTGCGAAAAATACGGTGCCATGACCTATCTGGACGAGGTCCATGCCGTTGGCATGTATGGCCCGCGCGGCGGTGGCGTTGCAGAGCGCGAGGGTCTGATGGACCGGATCACGCTGATCGAGGGCACATTGGGCAAGGCATTCGGTGTGGTCGGCGGTTATATCACCGGCTCTGCGGCCTTGTGTGATTTCATCCGCAGCTTTGCCTCTGGCTTTATCTTCACCACCGCCTTGCCACCGGCGATTGCCGCTGCAGCGCGCACATCCATCGCCTATCTGAAGAATTCCGAGATGGAGCGCGCCCGCCAGCGCCGTCAGGTCGCGCGTCTGCGCGCCGCACTCGACCGTGCCGGGATCCCGCATATGCATAATGATAGCCATATCGTGCCGGTGCTGATCAAGGACCCGGTCAAGACACGGATGCTCGCAGATTATCTGATGCGCGAATGGGATATCTATGTGCAGCCAATCAATTATCCAACTGTCCCGAAAGGCACGGAACGGCTGCGCTTTACCCCGTCGCCGCTGCATACGGATGAAGATATTGACCATCTGGTCAATGCCCTGCGTGTTTTGTGGAAACAATGCGCCTTGGCACATGCGGTCGCATAAAGGCATCGCACTTTCTTTTGCATGCAGGGGTGGACCGTTTCTTGCAATGCATTACATTAATATCTGACTGGGGCTACGGTCACAGAATCAGATCCTGGAGGACGACGATATGAAGACATTTACAATCGCTGCGGCACTTGCCGTTCTGGCAGTACCCGCTTTCGCTCAAGACCTCACACCGACCGTTGGCGATGCCGCTGCTGGTGAAGAACAATTCAACCGTCAGTGCGTGGCTTGCCACATTGTTGCTGATGATGCAGGTGAAGTGCTTGCAGGCCGCAACGCCCGCACAGGCCCGAACCAATACGGTCTCGTTGGCGGCGTGATCGGCAGCGAGCCTGATTTCAACTACAGCGATGGCCTTGTCGCTTTGGGTGAAGCTGGCGAAGTCTGGAACGAAGAAAACTTCGTTGGCTATGTGCAGGACCCGACTGGTTGGATCCGTGAAAAGACCGAAGACCGCCGCGCCCGTGGCCGGATGGCCTATCAGGTCCGTGACGAGCAGGAAGCCTATGACCTTTACGCTTTCCTCGCGACTTTCTCTGATCTGGAAGCTGCACCTGCCGAATAAGCCCGGCTGGGACGATATTAAAGGCTGTCAGGGAAACCTGGCAGCCTTTTTCATTGCCCGGTGATCAGACTGGCGATCAAGGCGGCGTTTTCTTCATGCGCCAGATGGCCAAGGCCCGGCAATTCGGTCAATCGCGCGTGCGGCAATTGTTTGACGGCCTCCCGGCTGACATCGGGCTGCACCGCCTTGTCATTCAGCCCGGTGATCAGATGCACATCAGCGTTGATCGCGGGCAGCCGTGCCAAAAGTCCGTCCAGCGACCATTGCGCCATCATCGCCAAAGTCCCGTCGATATGCCCGCGATCCGTGATCAGGCGATGGTAAAGATCAACGCCCTGATCATCCAGCATGGACCCGGTCCCTTTGATCAGGTTCTGCACGGTGTTCCGGCTGCTGGTGGCGGTGACGATGCTGGCGCTGAACGGTGTGGCGGCCAGCGCCTTGGCCATGATCGGGAACAGGAAACCGGCCACACCTTTGAAATTGCTGAGCGCGGCATTGATCAGCACGATTTGCGCGGGCCGCAGCCCCAATTCCCAAAGCCGCAGCGCGATGGCCCCTCCAGCGGAATGGCCGACGATGATTGCGGGGTTCCAGCCTTCGGCGCGGCACAGCGACAAGATATCCTCGGCCATGAAATCAAGGCTGCAACGTTGCCGTGCGCCCATCTGGCTGAACCCTTGCCCGGGCAGGTCGATGGCCACGACATGATGGGTTTGCATCAGGATCGGAAACAGATGCCGGAAGCTTTGCGTCGCCCCGCCTGCGCCATGGATCAGCAGGATCAGCGGTCCTGTGCCTGCCTCCTGCACATGCCAGCGGTGCGGGCGGTGCAGGATCTGGCGGGAACATTCTGACAGCGGCCAGTCGCGCGGTGGCCAGCGCATCAATCGTCCAGTGCTGCGGCAACGGCTTGCGACAACCGTGCCGCATCGGCGCGCGGCATCGGAAGGTAGATCGCGCCAAGGGTCTGCGCGAGCGCTGACAGCGCCGGTTCCGGCCGGTTGCCGGTGTCGATGACCAAAGCATCGATCCCCTGCGCGCGCACCATCTGCGCCATGCGCTGCGCATCGGCGGCGGCCTGCACACGGTTGCCTGCGCCATCAAGTGCGACATTGGCGCGCCCATCGGTCAGGATCACGATGGTCGGCGTCAGCCCTTTGCGGGTGGCAGCGATGGATTGTTCGAGCGCCATAACAATCCCTGCGGCCAAGGGTGTGCCGCCGCCACCGGGGAGCGCGGCAAGGCGGCGTTTGGTCTGGACGAGCGAGCGTGTGGGCGGCAGCAATACCTCCGCCTCAGACCCGCGAAACGACACCAGTGCGACGTGATCCCGCCGCGCATAGGCTTGCGCCAGCAGCAGTTCAATCGCACCTTTCGCCTCGGCTAGCCGTGACAGCGCGGAAGACCCAGAGGCATCTACAGTGAACATTAGCAGTCGGTCGGACTTCTCTTCAAACCGTTTGACGCGGATATCTTCGCTGCGCACTTGCAGATTGTCGCGCCCGGTCGCCTGTTTGCGGATCGTCTGCCAAGGGGCTGCGGCGCGTAAAGTCGCCACAATATCAATCCGCGCGCCATCGCCCAGCCGCCCGGCGCGTGACGGCATCGGGCGCCCGCGTCGGTTGCCTTTGCGCGCGGCACCAGAGCCGCTGCCTTTGCCCTGACGCGCCTTTTGCGCGGCGATCCGGTCGAGCAGATTGTCGGGCAACAGCGCCTTGATCGCCTCCAGTAGCATCTCATCCGGCATGTCGAGCGTGTCAGATTGATCCTGTTCCGTCTCGTTCTGTTCTGGTTCTGGCGTGTCCTGTTCTTCTTCATCGCTGCCCGGCATCTGGGTTGCGCGATGGGCCAGCACCAGAAGGCAGGCTGCCTCAACATCATCGGCATCAACCGACATTTTACCCAGCAGTGCTGCATGCGCCTTTGCCGCGCGCAAAGCAAAGAGCGGCGCGCGCAGGCTGTCGATGCCGAACTGCGCAGCGATACGGGTGAGTTGATCGCAAATGTCATCGGGAACGGTGACTTGCCGCAGATGGGTGATTGCGGCGCTCGGGTTGAAATCCGACACTGACACGGCATCACCGATGCTGATCTCCGACAGATCAACCGCAAAGGCCAGCCGTTCTGCCAGTTTCGGGTTCAGCACTTCATCCGGCTCTGCGCCTTCATCCATCGCTACCAAGCGATGCGCGTGACCTGCATCCAGTGTCATCGCAAGCCGTGCGGCAAGCTGCGTCGTCGCCCGTTCCGCCATGGTCAGCACCAATGTGCCGGGCCGCGCCAACAGCCCTTGTTCCTGCACGAATGCGCCGGTGGCCAAGGTGGCCGACAGGTCCAGCCCGCCGAACAACGCCTCGTCGGATATCGCCGGATGAATCCGATGTTGCACCTCCGGCAGCCAAGCGAGCAACCCAGAAAACCTGTCCCGCACCGGCCCAGCCCTTGCGCGCAGGGCCATGCCGCCCAGCCCCGGATCGATCGCCAGTAGCTGCAATGCCAGCACGGCGCGGTGCCAGATTGCCTCAGCCAAGGGTTTCTTCCACGATCCGCGCGACCCGCGTCCCACTGCCCGCCTCATCCAAAGGATCGCGGCGCAGACGGTGGCGCAGGGCCATGGGCGCCATTTCCTTGACATGCAGCCGGGTCAGCGCGGTATCGTTGCGCCATGCCGCATAGGCGCGCGCGGCTTTCAGCAAGGTCAGTTCCCCGCGCAACCCGTCCGACCCCAGCGCGAGGCAAAGTTCCGCCACATCGTGCAGCGTCTTGTCCGGCGTGGTCAGTTCCGCCAGCGCGCGGCGCGCGGTCAGGATCTGATCACGGATCGCCGCATCCTCGGCCTGCCAGCGCAGCATGAAAGCGGTATTGTCATTCTCATAAGCATCGCGGCGTTTGATCACATCGACGCGGGTGGCGATGTCTTTGGGGGACGCGACCTCGACCGACAACCCGAAACGGTCCAGCAATTGCGGGCGCAATTCGCCCTCTTCCGGGTTCCCAGAGCCGACCAGCACGAACCGCGCAGAGTGCCGGATCGACAGACCTTCACGTTCCACTACGTTTTCGCCCGATTGCGCGACATCAAGCAGCAGATCGACGATGTGATCTTCAAGCAGGTTCACCTCGTCGATATACAGATACCCGCGATTGGCGCGCGCCAGCAGGCCGGGCTGGAACGCCTTTTCGCCCTTGGTCAGCGCCTTTTCGATATCCAGCGCGCCGGTTACTCGATCCTCCGTCGCGCCAAGCGGCAGATCGACAACGGGCGTCGGCATCTCGACCAGCGTCTTTTCATCCAACATCGCCCAATCCGGCACATCAGCCACCTTTGCGCTGTTCACCGGGCAGCCCTGCACCGCCATGATCGGCGGCAGCAAAGCGGCCAAGGCACGCACGGCCGTGGATTTGCCGGTGCCACGGTCACCAAACACCAGCACCCCGCCGATGGATGGGTCGATGGCGGTCAGGATCATCGCCTGTTTCATCTCGGCCTGACCGACGATGGCGGAAAAGGGAAAGGGGTGTTTCATGCAGCCTCAAGTTTCGTCAGGGGGGAAATACCGTTCCACGTGCCGGCATCGGAATGCACCGCAAAGCGGGCGTAAAGTTCTTCGGCGAACCAGCCTTCGTCACGTACGGCGCGGATCGCATCGGCATGTGGTCCGGTCCGGGCAAAACCGGCCATCGCCGCCTCGGACGGCCAGATAGAGAATGTGACCTGATGCAGCATCGGCACCTCGCCAATGCCGATCTTGAAGATCACGTTGGTATCCTTGCCGATCATCGCCGAGATATTCGGCACCCGCCGCCAGAACCGCGCGAGGATGCGGGGTTTGATCGTGGCACGGGTCAGTGCGGCTAAAGGTCCCAGTGTCGTGGCTGCGCTGGGCGTGAATGGCATCTGGCCTGCCCAAGCGCCCCGCGCTGATTGGGTTTGTAAAAAGACCGTCCAATGCTCTGTTGCGCGGTCAATATAGCGGGCAAATATTCCCGCTTTGGTCCGTGCCTGCGCGGTGGCAATATCGGGCCAAGTCGCCAGAATTGCATAGACAGCCGTGTTGGGAACAGGCGTAAACCCTTCCCCCGTCCCGGAACCACACAGCTTCCAGAACCCGATATCCGGCGTCCGCGCCATAGGCCACCTTGCGCCGCCCATCATCATCAGCGCCCAAGCCCGCGCCAAAGGCCCGGCGAAGCGGAAGAAGGATAATGTGACGATCTGGGGCAAGGCGCATCCTTGGGTTTGTGTCAACTTAGTCTGACATAGCCCCCGTCTTTTGGGAAGGCTGCACAGATAATATTTGTCAACTTGGGTTTACACATCTACGGTGAGGATATGTTGACACCTGATCAAACCGATTCAAATGCAGCCATCGTGATTGGCGCGGGGCTTGGCGGCCTTGCGGCGGCGATGCGGCTGGGCGCCAAGGGCTATGCCGTCACCGTTCTGGACCGGCTCGACCTGCCGGGCGGGCGCGGGTCGTCCGTTACGCAGGACGGTCACCGCTTTGACCTTGGCCCGACGATCATCACTGTGCCGCAGCTTTATGAAGATCTGTGGCGCGCCTGCGGGCGTGATTTCCACAAGGATATCAGCCTGCGCGCGCTAGACCCGTTTTACGAGGTCCGCTGGCCCGATGGGTCCACCTTTACCGCGCGGCAGGACACCGATGCGATGCTGGCCGAGGTTGCGCGGCTCAGCCCCGGCGATGTGGCGGGTTACAAGCGGTTCCTGAAAGACAGTCAGGCCAATTACAAGGTCGGGTTCGAAGGCATGGTCGCCCAGCCGATGAATAGAATCTGGGAAACGATCAAGGTTTTGCCGGAATTCGTACGCCTGCGCGCGGATCGGTCGATCCTCGGGCTGGCAAAAGCGCGGGTCAAGGATGCCCGCCTGCGCATGGCCTTGTCGTTTCACCCGCTGTTTATTGGCGGTGACCCGCGCAAAGTGACCTCGATCTATGCTTTGGTGGCCTATCTCGAAAAAACCTATGGCGTGCATTACGCGATGGGCGGCGTACAGGCGATTGCCAATGCGATGGTCCGGGTGATCCAGCTGCAAGGCGGGCAAGTCCGGCAGAATGTCGAAGTCGATGAGGTCCTGATTGAAAATGGCGCCGCCCAAGGCGTGCTCTTGAAGGACGGCACGATCCTCAATGCGCCCCTGGTTGTCAGCAATGCCGATGCCGGTCACACCTATCAGACCCTGCTGCGCAACCATCCGCGCAAACGCTGGACCGACAAGAAGCTGAAATCGCGGCGTTGGTCGATGGGCCTGTTTGTGTGGTATTTCGGGACCAAAGGCACCGCGGACATGTGGCCCGATATCGGCCATCACACGATCACCAATGCCCCGCGCTATGAGGGTTTGCTGCGCGACATTTTCATCAAGGGCAAATTGTCCGATGACATGAGCCTTTATATCCACCGCCCCAGCGTGACCGACCCCAGCGTCGCGCCGAAAGGCGATGATACATTCTATGTCCTGTCCCCCGTCCCGCATCTGGGCTTCGACAATCCCGTCGATTGGGCCAAGGAAAGTGCGATCTACAAAGCCAAGGTCATGGCTGAGGTCGAAAAACACATCCCCGGGTTCGCCGAATGCATCAGCACCGAAATGATCCTGACGCCCGAGGATTTCCGCGACCGTTATCTGTCGCCCAACGGGTCCGGATTTTCCATCGAACCGCGCATCCTGCAATCCGCCTATTTCCGGCCCCATAACATCAGTGAAGAGGCCAAGGGCCTGTTCCTCGTCGGCGCAGGCACCCATCCCGGTGCCGGTGTGCCCGGCGTGATTTCCAGCGCGCATGTGCTGGCGAAACTGGTGCCCGATGCGCCCGTGCAAATCCCCATGAAAGTCGCCGCAGAATGATCCGGCCCGATGACCTCGCCCATTGCCATAATGCGATCAAGCACGGGTCGCTGTCGTTTCATGCCGCGTCAAAACTGCTGCCTGCCTCGGTCCGCGATCCGGCGCTTGCGCTCTACGCCTTTTGCCGTCTGGCCGATGACGAAGTTGACGAAGGCACGCATCAGGCTGGTGCGGTGTTGCGCCTGCAGGAACGGCTCGACCTCGCCTATGATGGCCGCCCGCGCAATGCGCCGGAAGACCGCGCCTTTGCCGCGATCATCGACGCATTCGACATGCCGCGCGCCTTGCCAGAGGCGTTGCTGGAAGGTCTGGCATGGGATGCTGCCGAATATCGCTACAACACCCTGTCCGGTGTCCGCGATTATTCCGCCCGCGTCGCCAGCACCGTGGGCGCGATGATGTGCGTGCTGATGCGGGTGCGCGATCCTGACACTTTGGCGCGGGCCTGTGATCTGGGCGTGGCGATGCAATTGACCAATATCGCCCGCGATGTGGGTGAAGATGCCCGCATGGGCCGGATTTACCTGCCGCTGGATTGGCTGGCCGAGGCCGGGATCGACCCACAGAATTTCACCCGCGACCCGCTGCCCGACACTGCCGTGCGCGGCATGGTCAAACGGTTGCTTACCGAGGCAGACAGGCTTTACCTGCGATCTGAATCCGGGATCAACGTGTTGCCTGTGAAGGCGCGCACCGGCATCTGGGCCGCGCGGCTGATCTATGCGGGCATCGGCAAACAATTGCGCAAACAGGGCTATGACAGCATTTCGATGCGCGCGCGCACCAATGCTGGGCAGAAACTCGGCTGGGTCGCGCAATCCGCACTGCGGAGCGCGTTTTCTGTCGTGACCCCCAAATCCCCCATCGTTTTCGCCAAACCGCTGGATGAAACCGCCTTTCTGGTCAATGCCGCCAGCAGCAGCAAACCCAGCAACAGCCGGTCGTTGGCGGTGCTTGATATCCTTGCCGATCTGCGTCAAGGCCAAGCAGCCCTTGGAAACCCGCGTCAACGCGCTTAGACTACGTTCAGGATCGCAAAAGGGACGATAATGGATTATCTGCTGTTCGCGCTGTTTCTGGCAGCCACCTTTGCTGCCGGGTCGACCGGCGCTTTGTTCCCGACCGGCCCTTGGTATAAAGGGTTGAACAAGCCCACATGGGTGCCGCCGAACTGGATGTTTCCGGTGGCTTGGACCTCAATCTATCTGCTGATCTCTTTCGCTGGTGCGCGGGTCGCGGGTCTTGATGGCAATGGTTACGCCATGGCCTTCTGGGCGATCCAGATTGCGTTCAATGCGTTGTGGACGCCCGTGTTCTTCGGCCTGCGCCGCCTGAAAGGATCGCTGCCGATCATCGGCGCGCTGTGGCTGGCTGTTCTGGGCTGCACGATCACCCATTTCCAACTGGATTTCTGGGCGGGCCTCGCCTTCGTCCCTTATCTCGTCTGGGTCACCATCGCGACCGCGCTGAGCATCGCGATGCTGCGGTTGAACCCGAACGAAAAACCGCTCGACTTGAACGCGATCTGACCCCCTTGAACACCGTGAAAATCGGTGTCAGTTTTGGGGATGGAACATCACATCACATCTTGGGCCGATTGCGCCCCGCAATTGGTGGCGGTCGCTGCTGGCCGCCAACCCGCCGATATGGTCATCCGTGGCGGCAAGCTGGTCAATGTCCAGACGCGCGAGGTGCTGGACTGGCAAGTCGCCATCGCCGCTGGACGCTTCGCCTTTATCGGCCCTGACGCCAGCCATTGCATCGGCCCTGACACGGAAATTATCGAGGCGGATGGCCGCTATCTGATCCCCGGCCTCTGCGACGGCCATATGCATATCGAAAGCGGCATGTTGACACCCGCCGAATTCGCCGCCGCCGTGATCCCGCATGGCACGACCACCATGTTCACCGACCCGCACGAGATCGCCAATGTCCTTGGCCTGCGCGGCGTGCGGATGATGCATGATGAGGCGCTGATGCAACCCATCAACATCTTCACCCAGATGCCATCCTGCGCGCCCTCTGCCCCCGGTCTGGAAACCACCGGGTTCGAGATCAGCGCCGAGGATGTGGCCGAAGCCATGTCATGGCCCGGCATCATCGGTCTGGGCGAGATGATGAACTTTCCCGGTGTTGTGAACGGCGACCCGCAGATGCTGGCCGAAATGGCCGCAACGATGCGGGCGGGCAAGACTGTGGGCGGCCATTATGCCAGCCCCGATAAAGGCAATGATTTCAGCGCCTATGTCGCGGGTGGTGCCGCCGATGACCACGAAGGCACGGCGGAGGCGGACGCCATCGCCCGCGTGCGCAACGGGATGCGGTCCATGATGCGGCTGGGGTCTGCTTGGTATGACGTCGAAAGCCAGATCACGGCGGTGACGGAAAAAGGCCTCGATCCGCGCAATTTCATCCTTTGCACCGATGATTGCCATTCCGGGACGCTGGTGAACGAAGGCCATATGAACCGCGTTGTCCGCCATGCGATTGCCTGCGGCTGTGATCCGCTGATCGCGCTGCAAATGGCGACGATCAACACCGCCACGCATTTCGGGCTGGAGCGAGAGCTTGGGTCGATCACGCCGGGTCGGCGGGCCGATGTGATCCTGACGTCAGACCTGGTGACCCTGCCGATTGAGCAGGTGATCGCGCGCGGGAAAACCGTGGCGCGTGATGGCAAGATCACCGTGGATTGCCCGCATTACGACTGGCCCGATGACGCGCGCCAGACCGTGCGGATGGGCAAGCATCTGGATGACGCGGATTTCGCCGTCAAAGCCCCCAATGGTGCCAACAGTGTCGTCGCCAAAGTCATCGGCGTCGTCGAAAACCAAGCCCCGACCAAGGCGCTGACCGCCGAACTGCCTGTTGTCGATGGCGTTGTGGAAGGCCAAGGCGACACCTATCAGATCGCCCTTGTCGAACGGCACCGCGCGACGGGCAAGGTGGTCAACGGTTTCGTCTCCGGCTTTGGCTACACGGGCCGCATGGCGATTGCCTCCACCGTCGCGCATGACAGCCACCATATGATCGTCGTTGGCACCGACCGCACGCTGATGGCCAAAGCCGCGAACCGATTGGGCGAGGTTGGCGGCGGCATCACCGTCTGGAAAGACGATGCCGAACTGGCGCTAGTGGAACTGCCCATCGCGGGCCTGATGTCCGACAGCCCCGCTGCTGAGGTCGCCGCCAAGGCCGATGCCATGGTCGCCGCGATGGCCGCCTGCGGTTGCACGCTCAACAACGCCTATATGCAACATTCCCTGCTGGCGCTGGTTGTCATACCGGCGTTGCGGATTTCTGATCTGGGCTTGGTGGATGTGATAAAGTTTGAAATTACCGATCTGTTCGAGGAAAATACATGAACGCTTATACCGAGGTTGTCATCCGGACACCTGACCTGCCCGCCGCTGAAGCCTTTACCGACCCCAAAGCCGCTGTCGCGCGGCTGCACGACCTTTACGCCACATCGATCAAATTCCTGTCGGAAAACTTTGTCGCCGCCCTGCGCGATGGCCAGCCCGATGCGCGGTTCCGCGCCTTTTATCCCGAAATCCGCCTGACGACCTCGGTCCATACCAAGATGGACAGCCGCCTGTCCTTTGGCCATGTCGCCGAACCCGGCACTTATGCCACGACCGTGACACGGCCTGACCTCTTCGCCGCCTATCTTGAACAGCAGATCGACCTTTTATTGAAAAGCCACGGCGTACCGGTTGTCATCGGCGCATCCGAGACAGTGATGCCGGTACATTTTGCCGTCGCCAATGATCCGGGCGTGACCGTGCCGCATGACGGGTCGATGGATTTCAACCTGCGCGACAATTTCGATGTGCCGGACCTCAGCACGACGCATGACGCCATCGTCAATGGCGCGGGCTTCACCTATCCTGACGGCGCGCGGCCACTTGCGCCCTTTACCGCGCAGCGGATCGACTATTCACTCGCGCGGCTGGCGCATTACACCGCGACCTCGGCTGAACATTTCCAGAACCATATCCTGTTCACCAACTACCAGTTCTATGTCGAGGAATTTGAATTCTTCGCGCGCCAGATGCTGGCCGATCCTGACAGCGGCTACACCAGCTTTGTCAGCACCGGGAATGTGGAAATCACCACCCATGATGCCGATATTCCCACCCCTACTAAATTGCCGCAGATGCCGACCTATCACCTCAAACGCCCCGGCGGCGCCGGGATCACCTTGGTCAATATCGGCGTTGGCCCGTCCAATGCGAAAACCGCGACCGACCATATCGCCGTGCTGCGGCCGCATGCCTGGCTGATGGTCGGCCATTGCGCCGGTCTGCGCAATTCGCAGCGTCTGGGTGATTTCGTGCTGGCCCATGCTTACCTGCGCGAAGATCACGTGCTGGACGATGATCTGCCCGTCTGGGTGCCGATCCCGGCGCTGGCGGAAATCCAGATCGCCTTGCAAACTGCCGTGGCCGATGTGACCAAGCTGGAAGGCTATGAACTGAAGCGGATCATGCGCACCGGCACGGTCGCCACGATCGACAACCGGAACTGGGAATTGCGCGAACAGGCGGGCCCTGTGCAGAGGCTGTCGCAATCGCGCGCTATTGCATTGGATATGGAAAGCGCAACAATCGCCGCCAATGGATTCCGGTTCCGTGTGCCATATGGCACGCTTCTCTGCGTTTCGGACAAACCGCTGCATGGCGAGTTGAAGCTGCCCGGCATGGCCTCGGAATTCTATAAAACACAGGTCGCCGCCCATCTGATGATCGGTATTCGCGCGATGGAACTGCTCCGCGAAATGCCGCTGGAACGCATCCATAGCCGCAAATTACGCAGTTTTGAGGAAACAGCCTTCCTTTGAAACAATAAAATCAGCGGAAAAGTGCGTTTTTGCCTTGTCAGGCAGCGCTATTCGTTGTGGTGTGCCACAACATACCGTTATATCGGCGGGGAACATGCCCTACAGATGGGGCACAAAGGGAGACCAGGAAAATGGCGACGAAACCAATGACCAAAGCGCAGCTGGTTGCTGCAATTGCCGAACAGACCGGCATGGACAAAAAAGCAGCGGGCACAGCGCTGGATGCCGTGACCGGCATCATCACATCCGAAGTCGCAGGCGGCGGTGCTGTCACCCTGCCCGGCGTCGGCAAAATCTATTGCCGCGAGCGGCCAGAGCGGATGGTGCGTAACCCCGCCACCGGCGAGCAGATCAAAAAAGAAGCAGACAAGGTTGTCAAAGTGACAATCGCGAAAGCGCTGAAAGATAGCGTCAACGGCTAAGCCATCAGGCCTTGTGCCGGACGCAAAATCACGAAAGGGTCGCCCCGACAGGCGGCCCTTTTTCGTTGAGGTGACATGGATATCAAAGCAATCGTCATGGGCCTTGCCTTTGCGTTCATGTGGTCATCTGCCTTTACCTCTGCCCGCGTCATCGTCGAATATGCGCCGCCTTTGTCGGCATTGGCGCTGCGGTTTCTGATCTCTGGCCTGATCGGTGTCGGCATCGCATGGCTTCTTGGCCAATCCGCGCGACTGACAAAGCGGCAATGGACCGGTGTCGTGATCTTCGGCCTGTGCCAGAACGCGTTGTATCTTGGCCTGAACTTTGTCGCTATGCAGACGATCCCGGCGTCACTGGCGGCGATCATCGCATCCACCATGCCTTTGCTGGTGGCGCTGGTCGGCTGGGTCGTATTCGGCACCAAGGTGCGCCCCTTGGGCATCGCAGGCCTGTCGGCTGGCGTTGTCGGGGTCGTCCTGATCATGGGCGCGCGGATCAGTGGCGGCGTCGATATCTTCGGTCTGGTCCTGTGCGTGATCGGGGTGATCTCTCTGACCATCGCCACGCTGGCGGTCATGGGCGCGTCATCGGGCGGCAATGTGCTGATGATCGTGGGTTTGCAGATGCTGGTCGGCGCTGTTCTGCTGGCGGTGCCCGCGCTGGCATTTGAGACCTTGGTGGTGACTTGGAACTGGCAGCTGATCGTCGCCTTTGCCTATACCGTGCTGGTGCCGGGCCTCGCCGCGACCTTGGTCTGGTTCCTGCTGGTCGGCCGGATCGGTGCGGTCAAGGCATCGACCTTCCACTTTCTCAACCCATTTTTTGGGGTGGCGGTCGCCGCCATCCTTTTAGGCGAAAGCATCGGCCCGCTCGACGTGCTCGGCGTCGTGATCATCGCCGCAGGGATTTTGGCGGTGCAGCTGTCGCGTCAGCCGCCGATCACGCCGCGCACGCCGCCGGTCTGACCACGATCCAGCAGCAGATGATCGAGGATCACGCAGGCCATCATCGCCTCACCCACCGGCACGGCGCGGATGCCGACACAGGGGTCGTGGCGGCCTTTAGTGATCACCTCTGTGGGCGAGCCATCCATCATGATCGACTTGCGCGGTGACAGGATCGACGATGTCGGTTTCACCGCGAAACGCACGACGATATCCTGCCCCGTGCTGATCCCGCCCAGAATACCGCCGGCATGGTTGGAGCTATATTCCGGCCCATCCGGCCCCATGAAAATCTCATCCGCATTGTCGCGCCCGGTCAGGGCCGCAGCGGCCATGCCTTCGCCGATCTCGACACCTTTCACGGCGTTGATCGACATCATCGCAGCGGCCAGATCCGTGTCCAGCTTGGCATAAACCGGCGCGCCGATCCCCGCTGGCACACCGCGCGCGACTACCTCGATGATCGCGCCGACCGAATTGTGATCATCCTTACGCAGCCAAGTCAGATAATCGTTCCATTCAGCCGCCGCCTGCGCATCGGGGCAAAAGAAATCATTCTGATCGATCTGGTCCCAATCCATATTGGAACGATCAATCTGCTTCGCCCCCATCTGGGTCATATAGCCTTTGATCTGCACACCCGGCGCAATCGCCTTGATCGCCTCGCGCGCGACACCGCCCGCCGCCACCCGTGACGCGGTTTCCCGGGCCGAGGATCGCCCGCCGCCACGCGGATCGCGCAAGCCATATTTCTGGTGATAGGTGATATCGGCATGACCGGGCCGGAAGGTGTTCAGGATATCGCCATAATCCTTGGACCGCTGGTCGGTATTCTCGATCATCAACTGAATCGGTGTGCCGGTCGTGCGCCCTTCATAGACACCGGACAGGATTTGCACCGCGTCTGGTTCATTCCGCTGGGTCGTGTTCTTGTTCAGCCCGGGGCGGCGTTTGTCCAGCCATTGCTGGATCATCGCAGGCTCCAGCGGCACGCCGGGTGGGCAGCCATCGACGGTCGCCCCTAGGGCTGGCCCATGGCTTTCGCCCCATGTGGTGAACCGGAAAAGATGACCGAAACTGTTGATGGACATGGCGAACCCCCGTTTGCCAACGGTCTAGCGGGCGGGCCGCATAGGCTCAAGAGGTTTCCCTTGCGCCCGCCTGACATCCACCCTAGCCTGCCTGTCACCTCGGGGTGCCATTCCGGCTGAGATGCGCAAGCAGACCCGTTGAACCTGAACCGGTTAGGACCGGCGGAGGGAAGGTATGGCAATCCCGCTATCCCCCAATCCGCCCGTCGCATTTGGAGGATAGGATGCAAAACCACATTTATCTGCCACTTGCTGCGGGATTTGCGCTTTGTGCCACAGGCACATTGGCGCAAACCCCGGTGTTGCAAGTCATGACCTACGACAGTTTCGTCAGCGAATGGGGCCCCGGCCCCGCGATCAAGACAGCGTTCGAGGAAACCTGCGGCTGCGAAGTGCAATTCATCGGCACCGGTGATGGCGCGGCCCTGCTGGCGCGTCTGCAATTGGAAGGGCCACGGACGGAGGCCGATATCGTCCTCGGCCTCGACACCAACCTGACCGCAGCCGCGCGGGAAACTGGTCTCTTCGCACCGCATGGTGTGGAAGCTGATCTTGATCTGCCGATCGCATGGGATGACCCTGATTTCCTACCCTTTGACTGGAGCTATTTCGCCTTTGTTGGCAATGCCGGGGCCGAAGCGCCCACATCCTTGCGCGAACTCGCCGACAGCGACATCCGTATCGTCATCCAAGACCCGCGCTCATCCACCCCCGGCCTTGGCTTGCTGATGTGGGTCAAGACCGCCTACCCCGACACTGCCGCCGAACTTTGGGCTGACCTTGCCGACAATATTGTCACCGTCACGCCGGGCTGGTCCGAGGCGTATGGGCTGTTTCTGGAAGGCGAAGCGGATGCTGTCCTGTCCTACACCACATCGCCTGCCTATCACGTGATCGCCGAAGACGACGATACCAAGGTGGCTTGGGCCTTCGACGAAGGCCATTACATGCAGGTCGAGGTTGCGGCCAAAGTCGCCACCACCGATCAGCCGGAACTGGCGGATCAATTCCTTGCCTTCATGGTGACCGAAGGGTTCCAGTCGATCATCCCTGAAACCAACTGGATGTATCCTGCTGTCGTGCCAGCGGACGGCCTGCCCGCAGGCTTTGACACGCTGATCACACCCGACACGGCCCTGTTGCTGTCGCCCGAGGATGCGGCGGCGATCCGTGAAGAAGCCTTGGACGAATGGCGCAACGCGCTGTCGCAATAGCGCCACGCTGGCCCGGTGCCATCGCTGCGGCACTGGTGCTGGTGCTGACGATTGGCACGCTGGTCGCTGTCGGCTGGCGTGCCGAATGGCAGCGCGGGTTGTCGCCTGCCGATTGGGTGGTGATCCGCTTTACCCTGCATCAGGCGCTGGTGTCCGCCACGCTCAGCGTGCTGCTGGCGATCCCCGTCGCGCGGGCCTTGGCGCGGCGGCAATTCACCGGGCGCAAAGCGTTGATCACCCTGCTGGGCGCGCCGTTTCTGCTGCCGGTGATCGTCGCGGTGATCGGGCTGATCGCTGTTTTCGGGCGCAGTGGTGTCGTGAATACCGGCCTCGCATGGCTGGGCTTGCCGCTGGTCAGCATCTACGGCTTTCATGGTGTCGTGCTGGCGCATGTGTTCTTCAACCTGCCTTTAGCGATCCGGCTGATCCTGCAAGGCTGGCTGTCGATCCCGGCAGAAAGATTCCGCCTCGCGGCCTCGCTGAACATGCCGGTCGGGCGCTTGCTCGAATGGCCGATGCTGCGCAATATCGTGCCGGGGGCGTTTCTGGTGATCTTTCTGATCTGCCTGACCAGTTTCGCCGTGGCGCTGACCTTGGGCGGTGGGCCGCGCGCGACCACGGTAGAGTTGGCGATCTATCAGGCCCTGCGGTTTGACTTTGATCTGGGCCGCGCCGCGATGCTGGCGGCGATCCAGTTTGGGCTTTGCGCTGCGGCGGCGGCTTTGGTCTGGCGGGTGACGAGTGTCGACGCATTGGGCGCGGGGTTGGACCGGGTCGTGCAACGCTGGGACCTGCGCTGGCCGTTACTGGATTATTTGATGATCGCACTGGTCGCTGTCTTTTTGTTAATGCCTTTGACCATGATCATCTGGCGCGGCGTGCCGGGGCTGGCGCTGATGCCAGCCTCGATCTGGGCTGCAGCGGGACGGTCTATCATCGTCGCAGCCTGTTCCGCCCTGCTCTGCGTCACCATGGCGCTGGGGCTTGCCCTGCGCGGTGGGTCCTTGATCGCTGTGCTGGGCGTTCTGCCTTTGGCCGCGTCCGGTCTGGTCGTCGGCACAGGCGCGTTCTTGTTGGTCTATCCCTTCATCAACCCAGCCCGTCTGGCCCTGCCCATTACGATCTTGGTGAACGCAACGCTCGCCCTGCCCTTTGCTCTGCGCGCCATCACCCCGTCGGTCGATGCGATCCAGCGCGACTTCGGACGTTTGGGCGCAAGCCTCGGCCTGACTGGCTGGGCCTTCGTGCGGATCGTCGTCTTGCCGCGCATCCGCCGCCCTTTGGGCTTTGGTGCGGGGCTGGCGGCGGCCTTGTCGATGGGCGATCTGGGAGTCATCACCTTGTTCGCGGGCGAGGCCGAGGAAACCCTGCCACTGGCGATGTTCCGGCTGATGGGGGCATTCCGGATGGAGGCGGCGTCAGGCGCTGCGCTGTTGTTGCTGGCGCTCAGCTTTGCTGCTTTCTGGCTTTGTGATCGCGGAGGGCGCGCTGATGCTGATCTGTGACAATCTGGTGCTGCGGCAGGGCGATTTCACCCTCAATGCGGATGTAACCTTCCCCGCGGGGAAGGTCACGGCCCTGATCGGCCCGTCCGGTGCGGGAAAATCGACCCTGCTGGCGGCGATCACCGGGTTCCTGCCGCCAGCCTCTGGCCGCGTGCTGTGGCAAGGCGATGACCTGACCGGGCTGGCCCCCGGCGCGCGGCCGATCTCGGCGATTTTTCAGGATAATAACCTGTTCCCGCATCTGACCATCGCGCAGAATGTCGGGCTTGGGCTGCGGCCCGCCTTGCGGCTGTCCCGCGATGAACTGGCGCAGGTGGATCGCGCGGTGGAGGCGGTGGGGCTTACTGGCCTCGGCCATCGCAAACCGGGGGCTTTGTCCGGCGGGCAGCAAAGCCGCGCGGCACTCGCCCGCGTTCTTCTGGCACAGCGGCCCGTGGTCTTGCTCGATGAACCCTTTGCAGCACTCGGGCCGGGGTTGAAGGATGAGATGCTCGATCTGGTGCAGGCGACCCTGGGCGCTGCCGGGCGCACGTTGCTGATCGTCACCCATGATCCAGAGGACGCGAAACGCATCGCGGATCAGGCCGTCTTTATCGCCGATGGCACCGTCACGGCACCTGTGTCGACGGAAACCTTCTTCAGCTATCCTTCGCCCGCTTTGGCGGATTACCTCGGCTGAACGCAAAAGGCCCGCCGTGATGGCGGGCCTTGGGTAACCGGCAAAGCGATTACTTTTTCTTGTTCTTGTAAGGTGCCCAAAGACGCTTGTTGGTCAGATAAAGCAGGACCGACAGCAATGTCAGAAAGATCACGCCGGTCAGACCAGCCTGCTGACGGGCCATCATCTTGGGTTCTGCTGTCCACATCAGGAAGGCAGCGACATCCATCGACACGGCTTCAAGATCGGTTGAGGCACCATCGGCATAATCAACGTCATCGCCATAAAGCGGTGGTGCCATGCCGATCCAGCTGCCGGGGACCATGTGATGGCCGTTCTCGTCGATGCAGGTTTCTGGGAAACCACCGGCAGCGAAGGCCACGTTGTAATAGCCATCCATCGGCTCGCCTTCCAGCGCGCATTCCGGCTCTTCTTCATACCCGGCCAGCAGTGAGGCAATATATTCCGCACCACCCATGCCGTTCACGAATTGGCTGATCCCGGTGCCATAAGGCCCGTGGAAACCGGCACGCGCCTTGGCCATCAAGGTCAGGTCTGGCGCATTGGCCAGGTTCGAGGCAGGGAATTTGTCGGCAGGTGTGGCGGGACGGAAATCGCCTTCGCCATCGAACAGGGCCTGATCGAAGATTTCATAGAATTCGGCATAGGCGAAAACCTGATCTTCGGGCAGTTCTGGTCCGCCAGCATCGCCAAGGTTGCGGAACGACAGATATTCCAGACCATGACAAGCGGCGCAAATCTCGGTGTAGACCTGCAGACCGCGCTGCAATTGCATCTGGTCGAACTGGCCGAACGGACCTTCGAAAGAAAAGGCGTAGTCGGTCACTTCGCCTTCGCCCGCCGCGATGGCCTGCCCTGATGTCAGGGCAAGCGCGGCACTGGCGGCGAGTGTGAATTTACGGATCATATTCATCAGTCTTCCTCACTCGGCCGGTTTGGCGACAGGGGCGCTGTCACTTTGCGGCGCGTAATGCGCGTTATAGTCTTCTTCGATGGTCGCTGGCGGTGTCAGCGGCTTTTCGATCACACCCAGCAGGGGCAGGATCACCAGGAAATAGGCGAACCAATAGACCGACCCGACGAGCGCGATATAGGGATAGATCCCTTCCGCTGGCATCGCCCCTGCCCACATCAGGACAAAGAAATCGACGACCAGCAGCCAGAACCAATATTTGAACATCGGGCGATAGCGACCGGACCGGACAGACGAAGTGTCCAGCCATGGGGCCAGCGCCATCACAACAATCGCACCGAACATCGCCAGAACCCCAAAGAACTTGGCGTCAACGATCCCGAAGGTGATCCACTGGGTGGCAATCACCAGCCAGACATCGCCGTCAAAGGCGCGCAGGATCGCGTAGAAGGGCAGGAAATACCATTCCGGCACGATATGCGACGGCGTCGCCAGCGGGTTGGCAGGGATGTAGTTGTCAGGGTGGCCCAGATAGTTTGGCATGAAGCCGACGACCGCCATGAACACCACAAGGATAACGGCCAGCGCGAACAGATCCTTGATCACGAAATAGGGCCAGAAGGGCAAGGTGTCTTTCTCTGCGTCTTCTTTCGAGGTGCGGCGAACCTCAACACCCGTGGGGTTGTTGTTGCCAGTGGTGTGGAAGGCCCAGACGTGGACGATTGTCAGACCCAGCAGGATGAAGGGCAGCAGATAATGCAGCGAAAAGAAGCGGTTCAGCGCAGGCTGACCGACGGCAGATGCACCCAGCAGCCATGTCTGCACGCTTTCACCCACGAATGGGATCGCGCCGAACAGGCCGGTGATCACGGCCGTCCCGTGGAACGACATCTGGCCCCATGGCAGAACGTAGCCCATGAAGGCCGTGCCCATCATCAGTAGATACATCAGCATGCCGATGATCCATGTGACTTCACGCGGGGCCTTGTAGGACCCATAGTAAAGCGACCGGAACATATGCGCATAGACCGCGACAAAGAACAAAGACGCGCCGTTCATGTGGAAATAGCGGATCATATGGCCGCCGTTCACATCACGCATGATATGTTCGACAGAGGCGAACGCCATATCGACATGCGGCACGTAATGCATGACCAGCACGATGCCGGTGATGATCTGCAGGACCAATGTGAAAACCAGCACGATCCCCCAGATCCACATCCAGTTCAGGTTGCGCGGCGTCGGCAACATCAATGTGTCATAGATCAGCCCGACAATCGGCAGCCGCGTATGCAGCCACTTTTCGCCGTTTGACTTTGGTTCGTAATGGTCGTGGGGGATACCAGCCATGGATCGCTCTCCTTAACCGAGTTGAATGGTTGTTTCGTCCACGAAGGACGCAACGGGAATATCAAGATTGCGCGGCGCAGGACCACGGCGGATGCGCCCGGAGGTGTCGTAATGCGATCCGTGGCAGGGGCAGAACCAGCCATTGAAATCACCGGACTGACCAAGCGGCACACAACCCAGGTGGGTACAAATCCCCATCTGAACCAGCCAGACACCGTCTTCTGACAGGGCGCGGTTCGCGTCGCTGGCATCGGCATCTTCGGCCAGATTGGCGTTCTGTGACAGACGGTCAGGCAGGTCGGACAGATCGACCGCATTCGCCTCGGCGATTTCTTCTTCGGTGCGGGCGCGGATGAACACCGGCTTGCCCTGCCACAGCACGGTCAATTGCGTGCCGGGGCTGACGCTGCTGACATCAACGCGGATCGAGGCCAGCGCCAGAACGTCTGCGGATGGGTTCATTTGATTGACAAGGGGCCAGACCGCGGCACCTGCCACGACAACGCCGGCACCGGCGGTGGCATAGTAGAGGAAGTCGCGGCGTGTGCCCTGATGGTCTTCTGCTTGTGACACTGGGTGCATCTCCGGTTCGTTATCGGGCAGATTGCCCATACAGATGTTAGACCGATGTTGCCATCCGTCCAATTGGCCGTTGTTTAGCCCCCTTCACCACAGGCGTCCAGCGGACATTCGGGCGCAGGGCCAACGGCCAAGGGTGTTGGCGCAAACATCGGGTTTCCATCGCGCAGTTCCGGCGATGGGCAGGCGTGATGTCTGCGTGTTGCCGCTTTACTAGACCAAGTTACTGTAAATTGGTCACCACTCCGGTTTATTTTGATTTTATATTCAAGGATTTGTTGCCCGGTGACCACAACAGATGACGATGCCGGACGATCACTTAATGTTTTCTTGAGACTTTGTGTGTTACATTCTAGCCCGAAGACAACACCTGCTGCCCCTGGGAATCAATCGTTATGCGTGCCATTGCAATCTGCTGCTTCTTTTTTGCTGCCCCTACCTTGGCCTCCGCCCAGGTAGAGTTGAGCTTTTACGGCGGTGCCCAATCTGCGCCCGCGTCCGATGTGGCGATTCGAGATGATTCCGTCATCGCAGACGACGATTTTTCGATCAATTGGGAAGGCCGGTCCGCCAGCGCGCCGATCTATTACGGTATCCGGGCGACCCGCTGGCAGTCACCGACTTTTGGCTATGGGCTCGATTTTGCACATAACAAAGTCTACCCCAAGGACGGCGAATTGCCGGATGGCTATGACGTGCTGGAATTCACCGATGGGCTCAACACATTGACGGTGAATGCCTATCGTCGCTGGCCCAATGCGCTGGGCGATGTGTCGCCCTATGTGGGCGGTGGACTTGGCGTTGCGATCCCGCATGTCGAGGTGACCAATGGCGCATCGGAAACATTCGGCTATCAGCTGACCGGCCCGGCGGCGACCTGGATCGCCGGTGCTTCCTATCCGATTTCCGACCAATGGTCGGTTTTCGGCGAATATAAGGGCACGTTTTCGTCCAACTCCGGCAAGCTGGACACCGGCGGCACGGTCGAAAGCGACATCTTCACCAATGCGGTGAATCTGGGCGTCAGCTTTAACTTTTAAATATCACGACGCTGTCGATTGCATGCTGTCGCGCGTGATGAAATCCGCGTGCCATCGGGCAAGGTCATCATTGCCATTGCGCCAGCCGCGCGCATCATGGCGCAGATCGACGTAAGACAAGGCACAGGCAACGCCGATCTGCCCGATATTCAACGGCCCTTGCAGATGGCTCATCCAGCGGGTGTTGATCGCGGCGATGGCGCGGCTGGCCTTGCCCCATTGCGCCGCGATCCAGTCGGGCGATTGCTGCGCCTCTGGCCGGAACCGGAGCTCATAGGTCATGCTGACGGTGGCATCCATGATCGCATCGGCTGTGGCTTCCAGCGTCAGAATGTCCCAGATCCGCGCCTGTGGGTATAATGTGCCACCGGCTTGGTCGTTCAAAAACCGGGTGATGACGCGGCTGTCATAGATCGCTGGGCCGGAAGGGCGCACAAGGGCCGGGATCTTGCCGACCGGGTTCGCGGCGATCACCGTCGCATCGGATGCCAGCGGTGTGGTGGTGACATTCACTTCTTCCACCTGATCCAGCAGATCAAGTTCGCGCAGCACGACACGCACTTTGCGCACGAAAGGCGAGGCGGGGGACATCAGCAGTTTCATTTCGGCACCCTTTGCAATTCACGGGAACAAAACCTGATCCTGCCCGCTTTGCCAAGGCTCATGTTTCTGCATCACGGCGGCAAAGCGCGTAGATCGGGTGAAATCTGTCAGCCAGCGCGCAACGCCGAACAGCCCTTGGGCGTCAAACCAAACCCTTTCGATCTGCGCGAATTGTCGCACGAACGGCAGGATCGCCATATCCGCCATCCGGCGTTCAGGCCCCAGAAGGAAAGGCGTAACGGTCAGCCGCGCATCCAGATCACGCAGGAAATCCATGGCTTTCTGGCGTTCATCCTCGGGGTCCAGATCGGGATAGCGCACGGCATATTTGGTGTGATCCAGCGCCGCTTTGAACGGCCCATCGCAGAGGTCAATCAGGTCGCGCCCTTGCTGCGGCATGTTCAGCCAGCCCTCTGGGTCATTCTGCGCCAGCGCCCAAAGCATGATGTCGCGGCTTTCGGCAATCACTTGGGTGCCGGTATCAACGACCGGCACCGTGCCTTTGGGTGAGGTCGCCAGAAAATCTGCCGGTTTGTCGCGCAGCAGGATTTCACGCAGTGCGACCGGGACACCACTGGCGTGGATCGCGAGCCTTGCGCGCATGGCATAGGGGCAGCGGCGGAAGCTCCAGAGGATGGGCAGGGATTGCAAAAGATTCGATGCCTCCGGCGGGAGTATTTTGAACAAAGCGAGAAAACCTTCCCCGCGGGGAAGGTTTTATCAGGCCAACAGATGATTGTCAGCGACGCCGGTGATTTGGGCCGTCACGATCCGGCTTTCGGGTTGGTCGGTCTCAAAGACGACTTCGGTGAATTGTGCGGTGCGGCCCATGCGCGGGCTTTCCATCAGGATCTGATGGGTCCTGCCGACCTGCGCGGCCAGATGCGCGCTGACCTGCGCGTCGCCAGCGGCGCGTAGCCGGGCGGCGCGGTCCTTGATTGCCTTGCCATTCACGGCGGGCATCCGCGCGGCAGGCGTGCCGGGGCGCGCGGAATAGGGAAAGACATGCAGCCAGGTCAGGTCGCATTCCTGCACCAGCGCCAGCGAATTGGCGAACATATCCTCCGTCTCGGTCGGGAAACCGGCGATGATATCGGCACCAAAGGTCATATCTGGCCGCAAAGCGCGCGCATCTTGACAGAACCGGATCGCATCGTCGCGCAGATGGCGGCGTTTCATCCGTTTGAGGATCAGATCGTCGCCATGTTGCAGCGACAGATGCAGATGCGGCATCAGCCGGGGTTCGGTCGCGATGGCCTGCATCAGATTGTCGTCCACCTCGATCGAATCGATGGAACTGATCCGCAGGCGCGGCAGATCGGGCACCAGTTTCAGGATACGCATCACCAGATCACCCAGTTTCGGCGCGCTTGGCAGATCGGCACCCCAGCTGGTCAGATCGACACCCGTCAGCACCACCTCGGCATAGCCGCGATCCACCAGACGTTTGATCTGATCCACGACGACACCGGCAGGGACCGACCGCGAATTGCCGCGCCCGAAAGGGATGATGCAGAAGGTGCAGCGATGGTCGCAGCCGTTCTGCACCTGCACATAGGCGCGGCTGCGGGTGCCGAAACCATCGATCAGATGGCCTGCGGTTTCGGTCACGGACATGATGTCATCGACCTGCACCGCCTCTGTCTGGCCGATCAGATCGGGGGCCATGCCGGCCCATGTCGCGGGGTCCATTTTCTCGGTATTGCCGATGACCAGATCAACCTCGGCCATTTTGGCGAAAGTGCCGGGTTCTGTCTGGGCGGCGCAGCCGGTGACGATGATTTTCGCATCCGGGTGGTCGCGGCGTAGTTTGCGGATGTCCTGGCGGGCTTTGCGCACGGCCTCTGATGTGACCGCACAGGTGTTCACGATCACGGCGTTCTGAACACCGGCGCTTGCGGCCAGTTCCTTCATCGCTTCGGTTTCATAGGCGTTCAAGCGGCAACCGTGATTCGAAAAGACCGGGGCGTTCTGCATCACAGCCGCCATTGCCCGTCAAAGACATAGGCCGTCGCGCCGGTCATCCAGACGCCGTCATCGCGCCAGTCGATGACCAGATCGCCACCGTCGAGCGTGATGGTCACCTTTTTGCCGGTCAGCCCGCGCCTTGCCGCGGCAACGGCTGTGGCGCAGGAAGAGGAGCCAGAGGCGAGCGTCACCCCGACGCCGCGTTCCCAGACCCGCATCCGCAGATGATCGGGCCCGATCAGATGTGCGAATTGCACATTGGTCCGCTGCGGGAAAAGCGGGTGCTGTTCGATCAACGCGCCCTGTGTGGCAAGGTCCACCGCCTCGGCATCATCGACAAAAAAGGTGCAATGCGGGTTGCCCATGCCGGTGGCGGTGGGTGCGCCATCTATCGGCAGATGCAGCGTATCCATTTGTTCTGACAGTGGAATTTCGTCCCATGCCAGCTGCGGCTGGCCCATGTTGACGGATGTCAGACCGTCACCCGCATCCACCGCCTGCAAGGTGCCGCGATCTGTCATGATCGTCAGGCTGTCGCGCCCGGTCTGGTCCATCACCAGCCGCGCGATGCAGCGTGTGGCATTGCCGCAAGCGGCCGAGGTGGACCCGTCGCTGTTCCAGAAGGTCAGATGCAGATCGCCTTGGGTGCTGTCCGTGATCACCGCCAATTGGTCAAATCCGACGCCCCGATGCCGGTCGGCCATGGCGCGCGCAAGCGCAGCATCGACCTGTGGCATTTGGCCACGTTCGTCCACGACAACAAAATCGTTGCCCAGGCCGTGCATTTTCATGAACGGTAAATAAGGTGGTCTGCGCTGTGTCATCTGGGCCATATAGACAATGCGCAGACAGTAATCCAGCCGCGATGGCATTTGGGGGTTGACCCCGCTGCCCTGACTTTCTAATGAGCGCGAATGTGTGGGCCGGTAGCTCAGCTGGTAGAGCAACTGACTTTTAATCAGTAGGTCTCGGGTTCGGATCCCGACCGGCTCACCATCATATCAAAAGGCTCGGGCAGTGATGCCCGAGCCTTTTGTATTTTACGCCATGAGTCAGCGGTTTTCTACATGCAGGCGTCAAACAAGGCGCGCGTGTTGTCGCGGGTCATTTCGACCGGATTGCCGCCGCAGGACGGGTCGAGCAGCGCCATTTCGGTCAATTCATCCAACTTTGAAGCCTCAACCCCAAGCGCCGTCAGGTTCGCAGGGATGGACAGGCTGGCGCGCAGGTCCATCACATGGGCGTAGAACCCGTCGAACCCGCCCGCGATGCCCAGATAAGCGGCGGCGCGGTCGATCCTGTCCTCGATCACGGCACGGTTGAAGTCCAGCACCATCGGCATGACCACGGCATTCGTGGTGCCGTGGTGGGTGTTATAGACCGCGCCCACCGGATGGCTGAGGCTATGGATCGCGCCCAGCCCTTTCTGGAAGGCGACAGCGCCCATCGCGGCGGCAGACATCATATTGGCGCGTGCTTCCAGATCATCGGGGGTGGCATAGGCGCGGGGCAGGTTTTCCAGCACCAGACGCATGCCTTCCAAGGCAATCCCCTGGCTCATCGGGTGGTAATGCGGGCTGCAATAAGCCTCCAGACAATGGGCGAGCGCATCCATGCCGGTGCCTGCGGTGATAAAGGCGGGCATGCCGACGGTCAGTGCGGGATCGCAGAGCGTGACTGTGGGCATCAGCTTGGGGTGGAAGATAATCTTTTTGCGATGCGTGGCGCTGTCGGTCAGCACACCGGCGCGTCCGACCTCTGACCCGGTGCCAGCGGTTGTCGGCACGGCGATGATCGGCGCGATCGTGTCAGGGTTGGCGCGGGTCCACCAATCGCCGATATCTTCCAGACCCCAGATGCCCACAGGTTGGTCGACCATCAGCGCGATCAGCTTGCCCAGATCAAGCGCCGATCCGCCACCGAAGGCGACGACACCATCGTGCCCGCCCGCGCGATAGGCGGCCAGACCGGCGTCAAGGTTCGCCTCTGTCGGGTTGGCGTCCACTTCGGAAAACACCGCGCGGCCCAGCCCTGCGGCATCCAACAGGTCCAGCGCCTGCGCGGTGATCGGCAGGCTGGCCAGCGCCTTGTCGGTGACCAGAAGGGGCCGGGTGATGCCCGCGCCCTTGCACAGATCAGGCAGTTCGGCGATCCGGCCCGCCCCGAATTTGATCGTGGTCGGGTAACTCCAATTGGCAGTGAATGTCATGACTTACGCCTTTTTGAGGTGGTAGGATTTGGCGCGGGTCAGCGCCAGATAGCCCAGCGCGGACAGGGCCGCGCCGCGCCCGGTATCCTTGCAGCCGGTCCAGCATAAAGCCGGGTCCAGATAATCGCAGCGGTTCATCAGCACGGTGCCGGTTTCCAATTGCGCCCCGATACTGCGCGCGGCATTTGCGTCGCGGGTCCAGATCGATGCGGTCAGGCCATAGGCGCAATCGTTCATCAGGCGGATCGCCTCTGCATCGTCTTTCACGGGCATGATGCCGACGACAGGGCCGAAACTCTCCTCGCGCATCACCCGCATATCATGGGTGACATGGGTCAGGATCTGCGGTGCCAGATAGGCGCCACCGTCATCGGCAGGAAATTCGGACGGGTCGATCAGGGCATGCGCACCTTGGGCCACAGCCTCTGCCACCTGATCGCGCACGATGGCGGCAAAGCGTTTATGGGCCATCGGCCCCATTGTCGTGTCCTGATCCAGCGGATTGCCAAGGCGCTGGGCGCGGACCCAGGTAACCGCCTTTTCAACAAAGGCGTCATAGAGGCTTTCATGCACATAAATCCGTTCGATCCCGCAGCAGCATTGCCCGGAATTGAACATTGCCCCGTCCATCAGGCCATCGACAGCAGCGTCCAGGTCAGCATCGGCGCGGACATAGCCGGGGTCCTTGCCGCCCAGTTCCAGCCCGGTGCCGCTGAACGTTCCGGCGGCGGCCTTTTCAATCGCGCGACCCCCGCCGACCGATCCGGTGAAGTTGATGAAATCGAAAGACCGATCCGCGATCAGTCCTTCGGTCGTGGCATGGTCAAGCACGACATTCTGGAACACATCCTGCGGCACGCCGCCTGCATGGAACGCCTGCGCCAGACGTTCGCCCGCGAGCAAGGTTTGGCTTGCATGTTTCAGCACCACGGCATTGCCTGCGATCAGGGCAGGCACGATGGTGTTGATGGCTGTCAGGAAGGGGTAATTCCAAGGGGCGATGACGAACACGACGCCCTGCGCCTCGCGCGCGATCAGGCGGGTGAATTTGGCGCTGTCCTCGACCACGTCATCGGCCAGCACGTCCGCAGCGATGCCTGCCATGTAATCCGCACGTTCGCGCACCCCGCCGAATTCGCCGCCATAGCGCACCGGGCGGCCCATCTGCCAGGCGAGTTCGGGCACGATATCGGCGGCCATGCCTTCAAGTGCTGTCACCCCGGCAAGAACGGTGGCGATCCGCGTGTCCAAGGGCTCGGCGGCCCAAGCGGCTTGCGCTTTGCGGGCGCGCGCGACGGCATCCTGCGCCTCGGCCAGGGGCAGGGCTGCGCGTTCGGCATAAACCGACCCGTCAACGGGTGAAATCAAACTGATCGTGGTCATTGAAACTCCTGTCTGTGATCCGGCTCAGGGCCTAGCCCCGTTCCAGCAACCGCTGCCGTTCGTAATCTGTAACAACGCGGTCATGTTCTTCAATCTCCCACCTTGCGGCGCGGGTATAGTGGTCAACGACATCATCGCCGAAGGCGGCACGCAACATGGCCGAACCTTCCAGCAGATCCGCCGCCTCGCGCAGGTTTTTCGGGATCTCGCGGGCAGCGGCATTGCTATAGCTGTCGCCCTGCATTTCCGGTTCCAGTTCCATCGCGCCCTCGATCCCGGCGAGGCCAGCGGCCAATAGGCCTGCACAAGCCAGATAGGGGTTCAGGTCCGCCCCACCGATCCGGCATTCGACCCGCACGGCCTTGGTCCCGTCGCCGCAGACGCGGAAACCGGCGGTGCGGTTGTCCAGCGACCAGACGGCTTTCGTCGGGGCGAACATGCCGACGCAGAACCGTTTGTAGCTGTTCACATAAGGGGCCAGTAGTGCCGTGATTTCCCGCGCATGGGCCAGTTGTCCTGCCATGTACTGCCGCATTAGTGCCGACATACCATATTCGGCATTGCGTTCCATAAAGGCAGGCTCGCCGTCCAGCGTCCACAACGATTGATGCACATGGCTGGATGATCCCGCGCGGCGGTGGTCATATTTCGCCATGAAGGTCACGGATTTACCCAAAGCATGCGCGATTTCCTTGGTCGCCTGTTTGGTGATGACATGGAAATCGGCGGTCGTGACCATCTGGTCATAGCGGATGTTGATTTCTGCCTGACCTGCCTCTGCCTCACCCTTGGAGTTTTCAACCGGAATGCCTGCACCATACAGCCCATTGCGCAGGGCGCGCATCAGCGGTTCTTCCTTCGTGGTCTGGAACAGGTGGTAATCTTCGTTATAAGCCGAAATCGGGGTCAGCTTGTCGGTGCCGCCATCGCGCAGCGCGTCATAGCTTTGCTCGAATATGTAGAATTCCAGTTCCGTCGCGGCCATTGGCTGATATCCCATCGCCTGCGCGCGGGCGACCTGCCGTTTCAGGATCGCGCGGGGGGATATGGCGATTTCTTCATGCGTGTGATGATCCAGCAGATCGCACAGAACCAAGGCCGTCGCAGGTAGCCAAGGCACAAGGCGCAGGGTGGAAAGATCGGGTTTCATGACGTAATCGCCATAGCCCTTTTCCCAAGAGGTGGAGGCATAGCCAGCGACCGTCACCATCTCCATATCGGTGGCGAGCAGGTAGTTGCAGCAATGGGTTTCCTTGTAACCGGAGTCCAGAAAATGCGCGGCATGGAACCGTTTGCCGACCAGACGGCCCTGCATATCGGGGGCAGCGACCAGCACAGTGTCGATTTCGCCTGCGTCAAAAGCGGCGCGTAGCTCGTCCAACGTCATCAATCCCGGCATTTCGGTCGTCCTTCAATTTACTCGGCAGTTGGGGACGGGGGCACACCCCCGTCCCGCATTGTCAGGAATAGCGATAGGGCCGTCCGGCCTGATCCATCGCGGCATTGTAGTTGCGGAACACTTCGACAACCCGCGCTTTGGTTTCGGATTCCGCTGCAATCTCTTCCCAGAAATCCCGTGCCGCAGCCTCGACCGTGCCCCATTCGGCATCGGGGATCGAGGTGAGTTCCAGCTTTTCGCCTTCGGTGCGCAAGCGCGCCTCACCGGCCCAATACCAATGCTGGCGATAGTAATGCGATTGTTCAAAGCAGGTCGTCATCAGCACCTGCAGATGTTCGGGCAATTCATTCCAGCGGTCCATGTTGGAAAAGAAATGCCCGATCCATGCGCCCGAAATGTTGTTGGTCAGGAAATGCGATGTGACATCGGCCCAGCCAACCTCATACGCCTCGGTCATGCCGCACCATGCCACGCCGTCGATCTCGCCGGTTTGCAGGGCGATTTCCACGTCTTCCCATGGGACTGTCACCGGCACGACGCCGAATTGCGACAGGAACCGCCCGGCGGTGGGGAAGGTGAAGACTCTTTTGCCTTCCATATCGGCCAGTGAAGTGATCGGGGAAGAGGTGATGAAATGGCAGGGGTCCCATGACCCGGCAGAGATATGTTTCACGCCGACATTGGCATATTCTTCGCCCCAGATTTCGTTCAGACCCCAGTTGTTGAACAGGGCTGGCACGTCGAGGCTGTAGCGGCTGGCAAAGGGGAAATAGCCGCCAAAAACGGTGACTTCGGTGGGCGATGCCATGGAATCATCATCTGATTGCACGGCGTCGATGGTGCCGCGCTGCATGGCCTGAAACAGCTCTCCGGTCGGGACCAACTGGTCGGCGTAGAACAGGTCGATCTGCATTTCATCGCCCGCGATGGCGTTGAACATATCAATCGCAGGTTTCGCGACCTGCGCGCCCAGCGATGCGCCTGCATAGGTCTGCAGCCGCCAGCGGATCGTGGATTGTGCATGGACCGCGGGGGCAGCCAGCGTCGCGGCACCGCCAAGGGCACCCGTGGTCAGGAACTTCCGTCTTGTCGTGGTCATTTCTGTTATCCTTCCGGTTGGGTTGAAAATCTGGCGGGTTGGCCCGCTCTTGGTAATTCAGGGAAATAAGACGCCGGGCAGCCAGAGCGCGATCTGCGGGAATGCCATGATGATCGCGAGTCCGAGGATCATCACACCGACGAAGGGCACGATAGACCGGTAAATCTCGGCCAAAGTCACCTCATTCGGGGCCATGGCGCGCATCAGGAACAGGTTATAGCCGAAAGGCGGCGTCATATAGGCAATCTGGCAAGTGATCGTATAGAGCACGCCATACCAGATCAGGTTGAATTCCAGCATCTGCACGATGGGCACATAAAGCGGTGCGACGATCACCAGCATCGCGGTATCATCCAGAAACATGCCCATCAGCAGGAACGACACCTGCATCAGGATCAGGATTTCCCAGCGACCCAGCCCCAGATTGTCCATGAACAAGGTGCGAACGAAATCCACCGCGCGCAGCCCGTCAAACACCGCGCCAAAGGCGAGAGCGGCAAGGATGATCCAGAGGAACATGCAGGAAATCGCCAGTGTCTTCTTGGTGCAGGTTTCCAATATCGCCCAAGTCATCCGGCCCTTGGCGACGCTGACGATCAGTGCGGCAATTGCGCCCACAACGGCGCTTTCGACCAGCCTTGTGTAGCCCAGCAGGAACGGCACCATCATCACGGCGAAAATGCCCAAGGGCATCAGCCCCGCCAGAAGCAGCCGGTATTTTTCCCGCCGCGTGACCTTGGCCAGCTCCTCTGGGTCGATCACAGGGCCAAGGGCGGGGTTCATCCGGCAGCGCAGCCAGATATAGATGATGAACATTGTGGCCAGCATCAGCCCCGGGATCAGCCCCGCCGCCCACAGATGGGTCACCGGCTGGCGCGCGATCATCGCGTAAAGCACCAGCACGACGGATGGCGGCACCAGAATACCAAGGCTTGACCCGGCCTGAATCACGCCGGTCACCATCAGTTTGTCATAATTCCGCTTGAGCAATTCGGGCAGCGCGATTGTCGCGCCAATCGCCATGCCTGCCACGCTCAGCCCGTTCATCGCGGAAATCAGCACCATCAGCAGGATCGTCCCGATGGCCAAACCGCCCGGCACAGGGCCGAACCAGACATGGAACATCCGGTACAGATCATCCGCCAGTTTGCTTTCCGACAGCACATAGCCCATGAAAATGAACATCGGCAGCGTCATCAGCGGAAACCAGTTCATCAGCTTGATGGTCTGGGCAAAGGCCAGATCATGCCCGCCGCGATCCCCCCAAAGCCAGATCGCCGCCACGACGGCAACAAAGCCGATGACGCCGAACATCCGCTGCCCGGTCAGCATCACGGCCAGCATTGAGCCGAACATCAATGCGGCGATCATTTCATAGGGCATTGGTGTCACGCTCCGCTATCTTGATGCCCCGCAGGGTGGCGATGTCGCGGATCAGAAAGGCGCTGCATTGCAGGATCATCAGCACGATCCCGAAACACATGATGATCTTGATCGGCGCCATATAGGGTTGCCAAAGGCCGCGCCGCCTTTCGCCATATTCCAGCGCGAATTGCGTACTTTCGATCCCACCCCACAGCAGGACGCCAAGGTAAATGAAGAGCGTGAAAATGGTGATGCAATCCACCGCCGCCTTGGTCTTGTCCGACCAGCGGTCATAGAGCAGATCCATCCGCACCGCCGACCCCATCTGCAAGGCATAGGCACCGCCCAGCATGAAATAGCCCAGCAGCAGAAACTGCGCCATCTCGTCGGTCCAGATCTGCGGCGAAAACCCCGCGCGCGCGATTGCCCCCCAGGCGAGGATGCCCATCAGGGCAAACAGGCTCCACATCGCCAGCCGCCCGACACGGTAATTCACCGCCTCAACGAAATGCAGATAGGCCATCACAATGCGGGGCATGGCACCTCCGCCACGTGTCTGATCGCGCGGGTCAGCACGCGGGCAAGGCGGGTCGCAACCTCTGCCTGCGCCTGTGGCGTAGCGATCAGATCGTTGCGCAATTCCAGCATCGCATTGTCCAACCCGTAAGGCAGCGCATGCAGGCGCAGCGTATGGGTGACATGATCCGCCGCCGAATAGGGCGCGTTGAGTTCCGTCCGCAGGCCCAGATCACCCGATTCCGCCACGATCCTCTGCGCCAACACGGGCAGATCATCATGGATCACGCCGCATTCCACATCGCGGACAGCGCCATGCCATGTCGGCGAAAAGGAATGCACGGTCAGCACAACAGGGCGCTGACCCCGCACCAAGGCCCGCGCGATCCGGGCGCGCACAAGGTTATGAAATGGCAGATAGAGGCTTTCCATCCGCATCAGCCTGTCAGCCACGCTCAACCCCTCATTCAGCGGTATATGGTACACCTCTGACTGCGCGGGGCAGGCATCGGGCCGGTCGGGGCTGCGGTTCAGGTCATAGATCAACCGGGACAGCGGCGCATGGATCAGCTCTGCCCCGCCGCAATCCTGCGCCAGCAGCGGGCCAAGCGCCTGCGCCAGACCCAGGGCCCCCGGATCGCTGGCGGCATGGGACGCCAGCAGATCTTTATCGGTGAAGGCCCAAGGGGCGGCAAATGCATTGGACGCATGTTCACAGATCAGGATCACGGCAGGGGCAGTATTGGCCTGGGTCACAGCACCTGTGCTGTCCCAACAGGTCACGCTGCCTGCCCGATCTGCCTGTTGCGGTGTCACGTCTGTTTCCCCTTACCGGCGAAATGAACAATGCAATCACGCTGCAACACATGCGGATTTTGTGTCAAGTATATTTCTAGACTTTCATTTCTGAAACAAAAGTTACAAAATCAGATTAAGCATTTCAGTCCGCCGCCCTTGGGAGCCGCGCCATGACCCAGTTTCAGACCCTCGAAGATCGGCTGCGCGCTGCCATGCCGGGGATGACCCGTGCGGAACGGCAGCTAACCTCGCATATGCTGGGGAATTTTCCGCTGTCTGTGCTGGGTTCCGTCGCCGAAATCGCGCAAGAGGCGGGTGTGTCCGCCCCCACGCTGGTGCGGTTGGTGCGCAAGATCGGCTTCTCCGGCTACCCCGAATTTCGCGCGCAATTGCATGAGGAGATGGGAGAGCGACTCGCCTCGCCCATCGCGAAGCATGAAAAATGGGCGGATATGTCAGAAATTGACCATCCGCTGAACCGCTTTGCCATGCGGGTGATCGAGAATCTGAACCAGACGCTGAGCCAGCAGGATTTGCGCGCCTTCGATGCCGTGCGTGACCTGCTGGCCGATAAATCGCGGTCGATTTACCTGATCGGCGGGCGGTTGACCCGGTCAATTGCGGAATACTTCACCACTGCGCTGCATGTGATGCGGTCCGATGTGACGCTGCTGTCGAGCCTGCCCAATACATGGCCACCGGCCTTGCTGGATATGTCGCAGGGCGATGTCTTGGTTGTGTTCGATATCCGCAGATATGAACCATCCATGCAGCAATTCGCCGAATTGGCCCGCGCGCAGGGGGTGGAGGTGGTGCTGCTGACCGACCGCTGGGTATCGCCCAGTGCCGGGGTGGCGCAACATATCCTGACCTCGCAGATTGAGGTGCCATCGGCTTGGGACACCATCGTCCCATTGGTCGCATTGGTCGAGGCGCTGCTGTCGGCGATTCAGGACGCAAACTGGCAGGACACCCGCGAACGCATGGAACGGATGGAAGGGTTCTACGAGGACATGCTGTTGTTCAAACGGATGCGCTAGGACCAGTCATCACAAATTTGTTGCATTGCGTGATTAACGACGGCAGCGTGCTGTCCAATACAACAGCAATCATTTTAGCAACGGAGACTTCGATGAAGTTCATGACATTGCTGACCGGGTCGGTCAGCGTTGCGGCAATTCTGTCCGCCAGCCTCGCCTCTGCCCAATCGATGGACGAAATCATCGAAGGCGCGCGCGCCGAAGGGATGCTGACCACCATCGCGCTGCCCCACGACTGGTGCAATTACGGTGGGATCATCGCATCCTTCAAGGAAAAGTATCCGTTCCTTGAAGTGAACGAGTTGAACCCTGACGCCGGTTCCGCAGATGAGCTGGAAGCGATCCGCGCCAATATCGGCAACACCGGCCCACAAGCGCCTGACGTGCTGGATGTGGGTCTGTCCTTTGGCCCCGCCGCCGCTGCAGAAGGACTGATCCAGCCTTACAAAGTCTCGACCTGGGACCAGATCCCAGAAGCGATCAAAGATCCCGAAGGCATGTGGTATGGGGCCTATTACGGCGTCATGGCGCTGGGCGTGAACACCGATATTATCGACACATTGCCCACCGATTGGGAAGATCTGCTGAGCCCGGAATATGCCAATGCTGTCGCGCTGACAGGTGATCCGCGCGCCTCGAACCAGGCGATCCTTGCGATCCTGTCCGCTGGCATGTCCCGCGGTGGTGAGCCGGGTGCGGAATCTGCTGAGCTCGGTCTGGAATTCTTTGCCGAACTGAATGCTGCTGGCAATTTCGTGCCTGTGACCGCTGCGTCCGGCACAATCGCGCAAGGCCAGACACCGATTGTCGCAGCTTGGGATTACAACCTGCTGGCATGGCGCGACAGCCTTGACGGCAACCCACCGATTGAAGTGATCATTCCATCGGGTGCTTCGCTGGCCGGTGTCTATGTGCAGGCGATCTCTGCCCATGCGCCGCATCCGAATGCTGCGAAACTGTGGATGGAACATATCTTCTCTGACGAAGGTCAGCTTGGCTATCTGGAAGGTTATTGTTCCGTCGCCCGTCAGGTCCCGATGAACGAAGCCGGCACAATCCCGCAAGACCTGCTGGACCGTCTGCCCGATCAGGAACCTTATGGTCGTGCCGTGTTCCCGACTGTGGAACAGCAAGGTGCGAACAGCGAAGTCGTGACGGCGCAGTGGGATGCCGTGGTCGGCGCTGCGGTGCAATAAGCACTGATGACTTTCATGCCCCGGATCACGTATCCGGGGCATGGTTTTGACAAGACCCCAAGGGATGCCACATGGCCACCACACGCGGCGCATATATTTCACGGACCGCCGCCAATTGGGCTGGCGTTGTTCCTTTTCTGGCTTTCGCCGCGATCTTTCTGCTGCTGCCCACGGTGAATATCGTGCTCGGCGCGTTTCGCGGCCCGGACGGTGGGTTCACGCTGGCGACAATGGCCAAGCTGTTTGAACCACGGCTGATGAACAGCTTCTGGCTGTCGATCCGGGTCAGTTTCTTTTCCGCAGCACTTGGCGCGCTGTTGGGCTTTCTCGTCGCTGCGGCGATCATCCACGGCGGCCTGCCGAAATATTTGCGCGCGCCGATGGTCACCTTTTCCGGTGTCGCCGCCAATTTCGCCGGTGTGCCGCTGGCCTTTGCCTTTATCGCGACATTGGGGCGGCTTGGGCTGGTCACCGTCATTCTGCGTGAATGGTTCGGAATCAATATCTATGCCTCGGGCTTTAACCTGATCAGCTTTTGGGGGCTGGTCTTCGTTTACCTTTATTTCCAGATGTCGCTGATGATCCTGATCATCACCCCCGCGCTGGAGGGGCTGCGGCGCGAATGGGACGAAGCCGCGCAAAGCCTGGGTGCAACCAGCCTGCAATATTGGCGGATGGTAGCTATTCCGGTGCTGCTGCCGTCACTTCTGGGCACTTTCGCGCTGCTGTTTGCCAATTCCTTCGGCGCGATTGCCACGGCGCAGGCGCTGACCGGATCATCGCAAAGCCTGATCACCGTGCAATTATTCGCGCAAATCCGTGGTGACGTGCTGCAGGACCCGAACCTTGGCTATGCCATCGCATTCGGCATGATCGTCATCACAGCCGTCGCCAATGCGATCTATATCGTGCTGCGCACACGCGCGGAGAAATGGCAGAAATGACCGATCAAGCCGCGCTGAACACGATGACTGTCACCGACACGCCCAAAGCCCGCCGCAGCGTCGGGTCGATTTTCTCTTGGGTCATGTTCGCCTTTGGCGTGATCTATTTCGCACTGCCGCTGATCGGGATGATCGAGTTTTCGCTGCGCAAACGGCGCGATGCCTATAGTTTCGACGCCTATACCACCGTGCTGGGCGATCCGCAGTTTCAGGCGACCTTTGGCTATTCGCTGATGATGTCGCTGGTGACGATCGTGCTGGGTATGGCGCTGGTCCTGCCTGCCGCGATCTGGGTGCGTATCCGCCTGCCGAAAATGCGCCCGGTGATCGAATTCATCACGCTGCTGCCACTGGTGATCCCGGTGATCGTCATCGCCTTTGGCTATCTGCGGATGTTCAACACATCCTCTTTCCTGCCGATGACCGGGTCGGTGACAGGCACCAATATCCTGCTCGCCTTCGGCTATGCCACTTTGGCGCTGCCCTATATGTATCGCGCCATCGACAACGGTTTGCGCACGCTGGATGTCCAGACATTGACCGAAGCCGCGCAGATCCTTGGCGCAAGCTGGTTCACCATCATTTTCCGCATCATGCTGCCGAATATCTTTACCGCATTGTTGTCCGGTGCCTTCCTGACTTTTTCCATCGTGCTGGGCGAATATGTCTTTGCAGCACTCTTGGATCGCCCGGCCTTTGGCCCTTACATGGTCTGGACTGGCGGCAATCGCGCCTATGAACCTGCGGCATTGGCCGTGATCGCCTTTACCATAACTTGGGGCTGCATGGGGCTGATCCAGCTTGCCGGTCGCCTGTTCCCCCATACGAGAGCAAAACGCTGATGGCCTATCTTGAGATCAACCATTTGGAAAAATCCTTTGGCCCGACGCGGGTGGTCAAGGATTTCAACCTCTCGGTCGAAAAGGGCGAATTCATCTCGCTTCTGGGGCCATCTGGCTGCGGCAAAACCACCGTGCTGCGGATCGTGGCGGGGTTTGAGGAACCATCTGCCGGATCGGTCCAGATCGACGGGCGCGATGTCACCAATCTGCGCCCGAACCAGCGCAATATAGGTATGGTGTTTCAGGCCTATGCCCTGTTCCCCAACCTGACCGTGGCCCAAAACGTGGGCTTCGGGCTCAAGATCGCGGGCGTGGGCAAGACAGAAGCGGCGGAGCGCGTCACAGACATGCTGCGCCTGATCGGCCTGCCCGATCTGGGCGCGCGCTATCCGTTCCAATTGTCGGGTGGGCAGCAGCAGCGGGTCGCCTTGGCCCGTGCTTTGGCCCCGAAACCACGGGTTTTGTTGCTCGATGAGCCGCTTTCGGCGCTTGATGCGAAAATCCGCGTGTCCCTGCGGCAGGAAATCCGCCAGATCCAGCAGCAGCTTGGCATCACCACGATCTTTGTCACCCATGATCAGGAAGAGGCTTTGTCGATGTCCGACCGCGTCGTCGTGATGAACGGCGGGATCGCGGAACAGATCGGATCACCGTTTGATATCTACAACCGCCCCGCGACGCCATTTGTGGCCGGTTTCGTCGGCAGCCATACCGGCTTTGATGCCGAGGTGATCAACCCCGCCGCCGGCATCGTCGCCATCGACGGCGCGCAACTTGCCTTGAGCCAGCAACTGACCGCGCCGAAAGGCACAATCATCCGCCTTGCCCTGCGGCCAGAGGCGGCGCGTCTGGGCCGTGCCGAGGGGCGCGAGACGATCCTGAAAGGCCGTGTTGCGCAGGTGCAATTCATGGGCTCGATCATCCGCCTGTCGACGATGGTCGGCGATACCGCCCTGACGCTGGACACGTTTAATCGCCCCGACACGCCGCCACCGCCGGTAGGGACGGAGGTCGAAATCAGCGTCGCCGCACGCGATTTCATCATTCTGGATGCGGCAGGCAACGGGATCGCGCAACGTCAGACCGTCGAGACAGAGAAACTGGCATGACCAACCCTTTCGATCTGCCGGGCCGGTTCTGGCGCGGCAATCTGCACACCCATTCCACCAATTCCGACGGCGTGCTCGCCCCGCAAGAGGTCTGCCGTCGCTATCAGGCCGAAGGTTATGATTTCATCGCTTTGACCGATCATTTCATCGGCCATTTCAACTATCCGATCAGCGACACGCGGCCCTATCGCAACGACGCTTTCACCACGATTCTGGGCGCTGAATTGCACAGTGGTGCCATGCAGAATGGCGAGCTGTGGCATATCCTCGCCGTCGGCCTGCCCGCCGATTTCACGCCCCCAGATGCGCCTGATTTTTCTGCCCATCCCGGGCAGGAAACCGGCCCCGCCTTGGCCCGGCGCGCCCGCGATGCCGGTGCCTTTGTCGCCATCGCCCATCCCGAATGGTCGCAACTCTCGCTGGAAGATGCCGCGGCCATGGAAGCCGCCCATGCGGTCGAAATCTATAACCATGGCTGCGTGACAGGCTGTGACCGTGGGTCGGGCGTCTATGTGCTGGAACATCTGTTGAACGCGGGCCGTCGCGTGACACTGTGCGCCACCGATGACGCGCATTTCAGCGAGCCGGATCATTTCGGCGGCTGGGTCATGGTCCGCGCGCCGGAAAATACGCCAGAGGCGTTGTTGGCCGCGCTCAAGGACGGGGCTTTCTACTCTTCGACCGGACCAGAGATTCACCATGTGACCTGGGGCGATGACGCGGTCGAAATCCACTGCGGCGCGGCTGTCACCGCCGTGTTGCAAGGGCAGGGGTCACGGACATCGGTAGTCCACGGCCACAGCCTGACGCGGATCACTTTGCCTTACAAGGGATTGGCCGCATCGCCCTGGCTGCGCCTGACAATCATCGATGCGGGGGGCAAGCGCGCCTGGACGAATCCATTCTGGCGGGACAGCTGAAATTCGCGCTACATCAACCGCTTAACGCCGATTGATCTGTCACATCTGATTGTCGGGATTTTGGTGCCCAGGAGAGGACTCGAACCTCCACATCGTTGCCAATACTAGCACCTGAAGCTAGCGCGTCTACCAATTCCGCCACCTGGGCAGGTGTGCTTGGCGGGCAATAAGGCTGCCTGCGCGCGGTGTCAACGGGAATCGCTACGAAATCTGCATGATCTTTCAATCAGCAGGATTGCGCCTTGTCTGGCAGGGGGCAGGGCGGTAAACGGGGCTGAACCTGAATATAAGGCTGCGTCATGTCAAAGCTCGTCACAATCTTCGGCGGATCCGGTTTTGTCGGTCGCTATATCGCCCGCCGCATGGCCAAAGAAGGCTGGCGCGTCCGTGTCGCCGTCCGCAATGTGAGTGAGGCGACATTTGTGCGCCCTTACGGTGCGGTCGGTCAGGTCGAACCTGTGTTCTGCAATATCCGCGATGATGCCAGCGTCGCTGCCGTGACCAGCGGTGCGGATGTCGTGGTCAATTGCGTCGGTGTGCTCGATGAGGTCCGCAAGAACACCTTTGCCGCCGTGCAGGCCGATGGCGCGACCCGGATCGCGCGGATTGCTGCAGAAATGGGCGTGGCGCGGATGGTGCAGATTTCGGCCATCGGGGCTGATGAAACCTCTGCCAGCCAATATGCCAAGACCAAGGCCGCCGGCGAGGCGGGCGTGCTGGCGCATATGCCGGATGCTGTCATCCTGCGCCCATCGGTGATTTTCGGGCCGGAGGATGAATTTTTCAACCGTTTCGCAGGCATGTCGCGCTTTGGCCCGATCCTGCCAGTGGTCGGGGCTGATACCAAGTTCCAGCCGGTCTATGTGGATGATGTTGCGGCGGCTGCGGTCAAGGCTGTACTCGGGCAGGCTCCTGCCGGTGTCTATGAGCTGGGTGGCCCGGATACAGCGACATTCCGCGATCTGATGCAGCAGATGCTGGGCATCATACGCCGCCGCCGGTTGATCTTGAATATCCCGTTCTGGATGGCGAAGGCGATGGCTTTTGGGTTCGGGGTGGCGAAATCTGTGTCGCTCGGCCTGATCGCCCCGCCGCTGACCAAGGATCAGGTGGTTAATCTTGCCGTGGATAATGTGGTTAGTGACGGGGCCAAGACCTTTGCCGATCTGGGCATCCACCCCACGGCCATGATGGCGGTGCTGCCGGATTATCTGTGGCGGTTCCGGCCTTCCGGTCAATATGACACGATCAAGGAATCGGCCAAGAACCTGCGGTCCTGACCGGCTGCACGGGGTATTCAGGTGTGGGCGGTGATCAGCTGTAAGCGATGAACAGCAGCACCAGCCCCAGGACGATCCGGTAGATCACGTAAGGCGTATAGCTGACGCTGCGCAACAGCCGCATCATGATCGCCAGCGCAGCCAAGGCCGCGATGCAGGACATGACCGCTACAATGGCGATATTCTGCAGATCATCCGCCGTTGCCGTGCCGATCACATCAAGGCTGAGTAGCGCGCCAGAGGCGATGATCGTCGGAATCGACATCAGCATTGACAGCCGCGCGGCATCCGGGCGGGCATAGCCCAGCATCCGCGCGGCGGTGATCGTGATCCCTGACCGCGAAGTGCCGGGGATCAGCGCCACCGCTTGCCACAGCCCCATGATCGCGGCATCTTTCATCGTCCAGCGTTCGGCAGTCTTGACCGTCTCGCCTTTCTGGTCGGCGATATAGAGCACGATGCCGAAGATCAGCATGGTCCAGCCGATCACCGCGATCCCGCGCATCGCATCGGCCAGCCCGGTAGCCTTCAGGATCAGACCTACGATGATGACCGGCACCGTTGCGATCAGCAGGCAAAGCGCCAGAAATGCACCTTTCGTATCGACCTTGCCGCGCAGCAGCCGGAATGTGCCAAAGATGGCCAGCCGCACATCGGCCCAGAAATACAGGATCACAGCGACCAGCGTGCCCAGATGGGCGGCGACATCGATCACCAGCCCCTGATCATCCAGCCCGGTCAAGCTGGGCAGCAGGATCAGATGGCCGGAGGAAGACACGGGTAGGAATTCTGTCACACCTTGGATAATGGCGATGAGTATAAGGTTGAAGGTGGTCATGCGCTGCCCAATCTGATTCGCTGAGCGCACCCTATCGGCTAGGGAAACAGAGGGAAGAGCACATATAGGTCAGCATGCGGACCTATATTTCGTATATTTATGCGCCATTCGTGGGTATGGTGCCGAAAAAACTTGATAATAGGTCAGCATTACTGCCTTTTCATTCTTAGGTTGACGCTCTAGAACCTGACTTGCTCTGATAAACGGGAGGACGGCAGATGGCTGGCCAGAAGATGCTCAAGTTCACAGTCGTTGACCGCGACATGCCGGAAAAACGCCCGCCGAATTTGCGCAAGCAGGATTTCAACGAAATCTATGCCGACTACGCCCGCGACAAGGCTGCCGAGCAATCCAGCCGCTGTTCACAATGCGGCGTGCCCTATTGCCAGACGCATTGTCCGCTGCACAACAACATCCCCGACTGGCTGCGCCTGACCGCCGAAGGCCGGTTGCAGGAAGCCTATGAGATCAGCCAGGCGACGAATACCTTCCCAGAGATTTGTGGCCGCATTTGCCCGCAGGACCGTCTGTGCGAAGGCAATTGTGTGATCGAACAATCCGGCCATGGCACTGTGACTATCGGGTCGGTCGAGAAATACATCACCGACACCGCCTTTGAAAACGGCTGGGTCAAGCCGATCCGCCCGCACGCCGAACGCCATGAAAGCGTTGGCATCATCGGCGCTGGCCCCGGTGGTCTGGCTGCCGCAGATATGCTGCGCCGGCAAGGTGTGCAGGTGACGGTTTATGACCGCTATGACCGTGGCGGCGGCTTGCTGACCTATGGCATCCCCGGTTTCAAACTGGAAAAAGACATTGTCATGCAGCGCATCGCGCAGCTGGAAGATGGCGGTGTGCAATTCGTGCTGAATTGTAATGTGGGCGAAGACCTGTCCTTTGATGCGATCCGGGGCAAACATGATGCCGTGCTGATCGCCACCGGCGTCTATAAAACCCGCGACCTGCCGGATTCCGAGGCGGAAGGCATCGTCAATGCCATCGACTACCTGACTGCCAGCAACCGCAAATCATTCGGCGATGACGTGCCGGAATATGAAAGCGGCGCGTTGAATGCCGCAGGCAAGCGTGTCGTCGTCATCGGTGGCGGCGATACCGCCATGGATTGTCTGCGCACCGCCGTGCGGCAGGGTGCCGAAAGCGTCAAATGTCTCTATCGCCGTGACCGCGCCAATATGCCCGGATCGCAGCGCGAGACCGCGAATGCCGAAGAAGAAGGTGTCGAATTCATTTGGCTTGCAGCACCACAGGGCTTTGAAGGTGAATCAGTGTCCGGTGTGAAGGTGCAGAAAATGCGCCTTGGCGCGCCCGATGCGACAGGCCGCCAGGTGCCAGAGGTGATTGAGGGTGCCGATTACGTCGAAGATGCCGATCTGGTGATCAAGGCGCTTGGCTTTGAACCTGAAGATATCCCGACCCTTTGGGGCGTGCCGGAACTGGCTGTCACCCGCTGGGGCACGATCCGGGCGGATTTCACCACCGGCAAGACCAGCCTTGAGGGCGTCTATGCTGCAGGTGATATCGTGCGCGGTGCCTCGCTTGTCGTCTGGGCGATCCGGGATGGGCGCGATACGGCGGCGGCGATCCTTGATTATCTGGGCCAATCCGCCACGGTTGCGGCAGAATGATCCGCGCCGCGCTGATCAGCAGCCTCGCGCTGGCCACGCCCGCCGTGGCGCAGCAAAGCTTTGCCGCGCCCGATGGCTGCACGCCCAAATTGACAGTGCAGCATCGTGCCTGCGTCATGGTCAATGTTTGGAGCTGCGAAGCCGATGCACCGGGCGATCAATGGATCGCGCTGATCGGGCAGGCGGGTGTGTTCAGCGTGCAGCGCGTGGATGATCAGTTCCAGTGGATGGAAAGCTATAAAGTCACCGGCAATGAAATGTTGCAGGTGCCTGCGCCCGATCCCGCGTCTTTGGATGAGCTGTTTGCCAATGGCATCGATACCTGGGATTTCACCATTGACACTGATGCCGGGCCGGAACGGCACGTCGGGTTCGACATGCTGACCGGCGAAACCTTTGTGATTGGCGATGAAACCCTGCTCGAAACGGAATTCCAGGGGCGCACGCTGGATGCCGATGGGAACGAGATTTACGCAGGCTCTGGTCGGCAATTCGTCAGCGAAACGCATCGTTTGTTCTTTCTCGGACAGGCTTGGGATGATGCCAATCCCGAACAGGTGACGGATTCTTCGCCGGTTGAATTCATCTCTCCGGGCGAGCCCGGGTTTTTCGGTGATCAACCCCGCTATGAATGCAACGTCATCGAATCCGGGTTCCGGCCATGAGGATCGCACTCGCCCTGATCCTGGCCGCTGGTCCTGCCGTGGCGCAGGCACCGGCGACGTTTTCGCTGCCTGCGGGCTGCACCGCCTTTGTGACGGTGCAGAACCAAAGCTGCGAAGTCGAACATCATTTTACCTGCACCGGCGATGCGACGGGCATGAAACGCCGGGTGTCGCTGGACGAACAGGGCCTGACCTATGCCGGTCAGATTGATGCAGAGGCACAATGGATCGCCAGTTTTCATCCCATGGCGGGGATCAGCGAAACATTGGTGCCTGACCCGGCAGACCCCGCCTCGCTGACCGAACTCTTTGCAACGAACCGCGACACATGGGATTTCCGCACCCTGTCGGCCGAAGTCGGTGAAACCCGCTATGTCGGGCAGGACAGTCTGACCGGGCGGCAAGTCACCATCGACGGTGTGACGCTGGAAGAAACAGCCTATGAGATCACCGCCTTTGACGCATCTGGCGCTGAAATCTGGTCCAGCCGTGGCAATGAATTTGTCAGCCGCGACTGGCGGATGTTTCTGTCCGGCACCAGCACTGTCACCACAGCGGGCGGGACGGTCACCAGCGACAGCTCTCCCGTTGAATTCATCTCTCCGGGGGAACCCGGTTTTCTCAGCGCCAGCCCGAAACATGGCTGCGGCCTCGCCATCTCATCTGCCGATATCTTGAAGGAGAACGCCAATGACCATCTATGACCAGACTTGGGTAGCGGCAGAAGAAGCGAAACGGAAATGGATGGCCGAAAACGGCCTTTACCGTGATGATGACGAACATGCGTCTTGCGGTGTTGGTCTGGTCGTGGCCATCGACGGCACGCCATCGCGCGATGTGGTCGAAAAAGGCATCAACGCTCTGAAAGCAATCTGGCACCGTGGCGCTGTCGATGCCGATGGCAAGACAGGCGATGGCGCGGGCATCCATGTGCAGATCCCGGTGCCGTTCTTTTACGATCAGGTCCGCCGCACCGGCCACGAACCCGATGATGATAAGCTGATCGCGGTCGGTCAGGTCTTTTTGCCGCGCACCGATTTCGGCGCGCAGGAACGCTGCCGGACCATCGTGGAATCCGAAGTCCTGCGCATGGGTCACTATATCTATGGCTGGCGGCATGTGCCGGTGAATACCGAAGTATTGGGCGACAAGGCCAATGCCACACGGCCAGAGATCGAACAGATCCTGATCCGGTGTGAAAAGGATATGACCGAAGAAGAGTTCGAACGCGAACTCTACATCATCCGCCGCCGGATCGAAAAGGCAGCCGCCGCCGCGCAGATCGCGGGGGTTTACCTGTGTTCGCTGTCCTGCCGGTCTGTGATCTACAAAGGCATGATGCTGGCCGAACAGGTTGCGGAATTCTACCCTGATCTGATGGATGCGCGGTTCGAATCCGCCTTTGCGATCTATCACCAGCGCTATTCGACAAACACCTTCCCGCAATGGTCGCTGGCGCAGCCGTTCCGCATGCTGGCCCATAATGGCGAGATCAACACGCTCAAAGGCAACAGCAACTGGATGAAAAGCCATGAAATCCGCATGGCCTCCAGCGCTTTTGGCGATGCGGCTGAAGATATCAAGCCGATCATCCCATCGGGCGCATCCGATTCCGCCGCGCTGGATTCCGTGTTCGAGGTGCTGGTGCGTGCAGGCCGCAACGCCCCCATGGCCAAAACCATGCTGGTGCCAGAGGCCTGGTCGCAGCAAGCCGTCGAAATGCCGCAAGCCTGGCAGGATATGTATGGCTATTGCAACGCGGTGATGGAACCTTGGGACGGCCCCGCCGCCCTTGCCATGACCGATGGCCGTTGGGTCTGCGGCGGGTTGGACCGTAACGGTCTGCGCCCTTTGCGGTATGTCGTGACAGGTGACGGCCTGCTGGTCGCAGGCTCTGAAATGGGCATGGTGCCGGTGGATGAGGCAAGCGTCGTTGAAAAAGGCGCGCTTGGCCCCGGCCAGATGATCGCTGTCGATATGCTGGAAGGGCGGCTTTATCGCGATACAGAGCTGAAAGATAAACTGGCCGCCGCCCAGCCATTCGGTGATTGGGTGGAAAAGGTTGTCGATCTGAACGATCTGATGCGCAACGTGCCGGAAAAAGCGCTGTTCGACGGTGGCGATCTGCGCAAACGGCAGGTGGCTGCGGGGTATTCCATCGAAGAACTCGAACAGGTTCTTGCGCCGATGGCTGAAGACGGCAAGGAAATGATCGCCTCGATGGGCGATGATACGCCGTCTGCGGTGCTATCCACGACCTATCGTCCGCTGTCGCATTTCTTCCGCCAGAACTTTAGCCAGGTCACGAACCCGCCCATCGACTCCTTGCGCGAAAGCCGGGTGATGAGCCTGAAAACACGCTTCGGGAACCTCAAAAACGTGCTGGATGAGGATTCGTCACAGACCGAAATTCTGGTGCTCAACAGCCCCTTCGTTGGCAATGCTGAATTTGACGAAATGGTGCATCATTTCGGCGAAAGCGTCGCCTTTATCGACTGCACCTTTGCCCCCGGCCGGGCCGCGCTGAACGCCGGTCTGCAACGGATCAGGGCAGAGGCAGAAGATGCCGTGCGCTCTGGCGCGGGCCATCTGGTGCTGACCGATCAGCACCAATCCGAAGACCGCGTGCCGATGCCGATGATCCTTGCCACATCTGCCGTGCATTCGGGGCTGACGGCCAAGGGTCTGCGCACCTTCTGTTCGATCAACGTGCGTTCCGCCGAATGTATCGACCCGCATTATTTTGCGGTGCTGATCGGCTGCGGTGCGACAACCGTGAACGCCTATCTGGCGCAGGATTCCATAGCCGACCGTTTGAACCGTGGCTTGATCGACGGCAATCTGACCGAGGCGGTTGCCCGCTACCGTGCCGCCATCGACGCAGGTCTTCTGAAAATCATGTCCAAGATGGGGATTTCGGTCCTGTCATCCTATCGCGGTGGCCTCAATTTCGAGGCTGTGGGCCTGTCGCGCGCCATGGTCGCCGAATATTTCCCCGGCATGCACAGCCGTATCTCCGGCATCGGCACAACGGGTATCCAGACCAAACTGGAAGAGGTGCACGCCAAAGGCTGGAAAGGTGGCAGCGACGTGCTGCCTATTGGCGGCTTTTACAAGGCGCGCCGGTCCGGTGAAAAACACGCTTGGGAAGCGCAGACTATGCATATGTTGCAGGCCGCTTGCAACAATGCGTCCTATGCTTTGTGGCAGCAATATTCCAAGGCGATGCAGAACAACCCGCCGATCCATCTGCGCGACCTTTTGGCGATCAAACCGCTTGGCACGCCAGTGCCGATTGAAGAGGTCGAAAGCATCACCGCGATCCGCAAACGGTTCGTCACACCAGGCATGTCGCTGGGCGCGCTGAGCCCAGAGGCGCATAAGACGCTCAACGTCGCGATGAACCGCATCGGCGCGAAATCCGACAGTGGCGAAGGCGGCGAAGATCCGGCACATTTCCTGCCCGAACCCAATGGCGATAACCCGTCTGCCAAGATCAAGCAGGTCGCATCGGGCCGGTTCGGTGTAACGGCGGAATATCTGAACGCCTGTGAAGAGCTGGAAATCAAAGTCGCCCAAGGTGCCAAACCCGGCGAAGGCGGGCAACTGCCCGGCATGAAGGTGACCAAACTGATCGCCCGTCTGCGCCATTCCACCGAAGGCGTGATGCTGATTTCCCCACCGCCGCACCACGATATCTATTCGATCGAGGATCTGGCGCAGCTGATCTATGACCTCAAACAGATCAACCCGCGCTGCAAGGTGACGGTGAAACTGGTCGCATCCTCCGGTGTCGGCACGATTGCGGCGGGCGTGGCCAAGGCCAAGGCCGATGTGATCCTGATTTCCGGCCATAACGGCGGCACCGGGGCATCGCCCGGCACCTCGATCAAATATGCCGGTCTGCCATGGGAAATGGGCCTGACCGAGGCGCATCAGGTTCTGGCGATGAACAACCTGCGCGAACGGATCACCTTGCGCACCGATGGCGGTCTGCGCACCGGGCGCGATATCGTCATGGCCGCGATGATGGGGGCCGAGGAATATGGCATCGGCACCGCCGCCCTGATCGCGATGGGCTGCATCATGGTCCGGCAATGCCAGTCCAACACTTGCCCTGTCGGTGTCTGCACGCAGGACGATGCCTTGCGCGCCAAGTTCACCGGCAATGCCGAAAAGGTGGTGAACCTGATTACCTTCTACGCCACTGAAGTGCGTGAAATCCTTGCCAGCATCGGGGCACGCAGCCTTGATGACGTGATCGGGCGTGCGGATCTGCTGACGCAGGTCAGCCGTGGTTCGGCGCATCTGGATGATCTGGACCTCAACCCGCTGCTGATCACCGTCGATGGCGCGCATAAGATCCGCTATGACCGGCACCGCCCGCGCAACCCCGTGGATGACACACTGGATGCGCAGATCGTGCAGGATGCCGCGCGTTTCCTGAACGATGGCGAAAAGATGCAGCTGGATTATGCGGTGCAGAACACGCTCCGCAGCATCGGCACGCGGACCAGCAGCCATATCGTGGCCAAGTTTGGCATGCGCAACAGCCTGCAATCCGATCACCTGACGGTCAAACTGCGCGGCTCTGCCGGGCAATCGCTTGGGGCTTTTGCGGCACCGGGGCTGAAACTGGAAGTATCGGGCGATGCCAATGATTATGTGGGCAAAGGCCTGTCGGGCGGCACAATCGTGATCCGTCCGCCGATGGTCAGCCCGCTGGTGGCATCGGAAAACACGATCATCGGCAACACCGTGCTATATGGTGCAACAGCGGGCTATCTCTTTGCCGCTGGCCGTGCCGGTGAACGCTTTGCCGTGCGCAATTCCGGCGCGCATGTGGTGATAGAAGGCTGCGGCACCAATGGTTGCGAATACATGACCGGCGGTGTGGCCGTGATCCTTGGGTCCATCGGTGCCAACTTTGGCGCCGGCATGACCGGCGGGATGGCGTATCTTTATGATCCCAAAGGCGCATCCGCTGCGTTGATCAACATGGAAACGCTGGTGACCTGTGGGGTGACGGTCGATCACTGGCATGACCAGTTGAAAGGCCTGATCGAACGGCATGTGAAGGAAACCGGCAGCCGCAAGGGTGCTGATATCCTGCAACATTGGGACATCGAAAAGGGCAATTTCCTGCAGGTCTGCCCCAAGGAAATGCTGCGTCACCTGACCCATCCGCTGGTGATCGAAGAAGCCGCAATTCCGGCAGAATAAATGCAACGCCCCGCGCTGAAATCAGCCGCGGGGCGTTCGCTTTGCTTGACGCCGCAGGTGGCGATATGGCTATAGAGGGCGATGGCAGACACTCCTAAACCTCGCAAGCGCCGGTCTCGTAAAACCGCCGCCAAACCCGCCCCGCTGCGCAGCTTCAGCCGCGTACTGCGGCGCGGGGCGTTCTGGTCTGTCGCGGGGATTGCCGGTTTCGTGCTGGTCTGGACGCTGCTTTACGTGCTGATCAACCCGCCCACCAATGCCTATATGTTCAGTGAAAGCCGCAGGTTGGGCGGCGTGCAGCAGGATTGGGTGCCGATGGAACGCATCGCGCCGGTCATGGCGCGGTCTGCGGTCGCGGCAGAGGATGCCAATTTCTGCCTGCACTGGGGTCTGGACGTCAACGCGATCCGCACCGCGATGGAACGCGGAACGGGCGGCGCATCCACGATCAGCCAGCAGGTCGTCAAGAATGTGTTTCTGTGGCATGGCCGGTCATGGGCGCGCAAAACCATCGAGGCGCTCTGGACCCCGGTGGTCGAGGTCTTCTGGAGCAAAAGGCGTATCCTTGAAATCTACCTCAACGTCGCGGAATTCGATGATGGTGTGTTCGGCGTGCAGGCCGCTGCACAGCATTATTTCGGCGTCGATGCGGCGGGTCTGACCGCGACACAGGCGGCAAGGCTCGCCGCGATCCTGCCTGCACCCAAGGAAAGATCAGCGTCCAACCCCGGCAGTTTCACCCGCAACCGCGCCGCGCAGATCATCAGCGGGGCCGAGACGATCGCAGCGGATGGTCGCGCGGATTGTTTCCAAGAGTGAGCCAACCATTGAACCTGCGCGCCGCTTGCGGCATGGAAGGGGGATCACCCCAACTAGGTCTGCCATGAATATCCTGTATCATTATCCGCTCTCCCCCTATTCGCGCAAAGTCCGTCTGTGTCTGGCCGAAAAGAAGATCGAGGTCGGATTGGTCGAGGAACGCTATTGGGAACAGGGCGCCGATTTCCTGCGCCGCAATCCCGCCGGTCAGGTGCCTGTGCTGAAACTGAACGGCAAGATGCTGTCTGACAGCGCCGCGATCTGTGAATACCTTGAAGAAGTGCATCCAACCCCGCCGCTGTTGCCCCGCGACGCCGATGCAAGATACGAAGTGCGCCGTCTGGTGGGTTGGTTCGACGACAAGTTTTATGAAGAGGTCACGTCCAAACTGATCGGTGAACGTGTCTATCGCAAGGTGATGGGCCGCGGCTATCCCGACAGCGCCAATGTCAAAGCGGGCGCGCGGGCGATCAAATATCACCTCGATTACATGGCGCATCTGCTGGAACATCGCCGCTGGTTGGCGGGCAATGACATGACGCTGGCCGATTTTGCCGGGGCGGCGCATTTGTCCTGTGTGGATTACACCAGCGATGTCGACTGGAACCGGCATGATGTGGTCAAGGATTGGTATGCCAAGATCAAATCCCGCCCGGCCTTCCGGTCTTTGCTGGCCGATGAAGTGCCCGGGTTTCAACCGGCGGCGCATTATGCGGATCTGGATTTTTAAGAAGGGGCTCTGCCCCCGCCCCTGCGGGGCTCCCCCGGGATATTTATGCTCGGACGATGGATGAAGGATCGGTTGATCTCCTTCGCCCTTGACGCTGGCTTTGCCAAGGTTGGGATCTGTCGGCCCGATGCTGCGCCCGAAACGGCGGCGCGGCTCGCGGAATTTGTCGATGCGGGGATGCATGGGCAGATGGCATGGATGGCCGAACGCATGGCCTGGCGCGGTGATCCGACGGCGCTCTGGCCCCAGGCGAAATCAGTGATCATGCTGGCGGAGGTCTATACGCCGGAGCATGATCCGCTGGCGGTCTTGCAAGAACGCGACCGCGCCGCGATCAGTGTTTATGCCCAAGGGCGCGATTATCATGATGTGGTCAAGAAGCGGCTGAAGCACGTGGGCCGCTGGCTGATTGATCAGGTGCCGGGGACCGAGATCAAGGTGTTCGTCGATACCGCGCCGGTGATGGAGAAACCACTGGCGCAGGCCGCAGGGCTGGGCTGGCAGGGCAAGCATACCAATCTGCTGGGCCGCGATCTGGGGAATTGGGTGTTTCTGGGGGCCATTTTTACAACCGTGGAACTAGATCCGGATGTGGCTGAAGTCAGCCATTGCGGCTCCTGCACGGCCTGTCTGGATATCTGCCCGACGCAGGCGTTTCCCGCCCCTTACCGTCTGGATGCGCGCCGCTGCATTTCTTATCTGACGATTGAGCATAAAGGCCCGGTGGACCCCGATCTGCGCGCCATGATGGGCAACCGGATTTATGGCTGCGATGATTGTCTGGCGATCTGTCCGTGGAACAAATTCGCAGCCACTGGCCGCGATACGCGGCTGGCAGCGCGCGATGATCTGATCGCCCCACCGCTGGTAGAGCTCGCCGCACTGGATGATACTGCTTTCCGCGCGCGTTTCTCAGGATCGCCGATCAAGCGGATCGGCCGCGACCGATTTGTCCGCAATGTCGCTTATGCGATGGGCAATTCGGGTGACCGCGCGATGATCCCGGCCTTGCAGCCTTTGACCTCTGACCCGGACCCAGCCGTCGCCGATGCGGCAAGCTGGGCGCTGGGCCGGCTGACCTAGGCTGCTGTCCGCCGCGCATTGGCAAAGGACACCAGCCGTCGGGTTTTTTCGCACCACAGATTCAGGCTCGCGCATTTGAGGCTTTGCAGCAGATTCATCCGGCTGCAATTGACAAGGTCCTGATGGTCGCGCAACACCTCTGGCAACCGGTAGAACGGAATCCGCGCGTAAAGGTGATGCACATGGTGAATGCCGATATTGGCGGTGAACCAACGCAGGATCGGCGGCAGGTCGTAATGCGAACTGCCATGCAGCGCGGCATCATGGATCTGCCAGTCTTCGGCATGGTCCCATTGCGTTGTTTCAAACTGGTGCTGGACGTAGAACAACCAGACCCCGATGGAGGCCGCGATCAGCGTCGTCGGCAGAAACACCAGAAACAAAGCCGCAAAGCCGCCAACATAGACGATCAGTGCCAAGATCGCGACCATGGCAAGGTTCGTGCCCATCGCGCTGACCCAATATTTCCGCTCGCGCTGCATCCGCCCCATCGGGATGCGGTTTTGCAGGAAAAACAGATAGGTCGGCCCGATCCCGAACATCACCAAAGGATGCCGGTAGGCGCGGTAAAGGAATCGGCCAAACGGCGTGCGCTGGTGATATTCCTCGACCGTCAGGGTCATGACATCGCCGATACCGCGCTGATCGAGATCACCGGCATGGCTGTGATGGATCGCATGGGTGCGCCGCCAGACATCATAGGGTGTCAGGGTGACAACGCCCAAAGCGCGCCCGATCCAGTCGCTGACCTGCCTATTGCCCAGAAACGACCCATGCCCGCAATCATGCTGGATGCAGAACAACCGCAGCAAAAACAGCCCATTCAGCGCCGAGATCGCGAAAGCCCCCAGATAGCTGTATTGCGCCACCCAGACTGCCAGCACCCAGAGCAGGATGAACGGCACCAGACTGACGGCGAGTTCGAAACTGCTGCGCCAGCTATTGGGTTCACGGTATTTTGCAAGCACCTGCACCCAGTCGCGCGGAGCCATATTGATCTTCGGCGTTGTGTTATCTGTCATCCGCTCTTCTTTGTTGTTCCGGGTCTCGCAACCCTAAAGGCATCGCCCCTGTCGCGAATAGGGGTTCACTGTCTTTCTGGCTAGCCATATTGTCGCACAGGAAGGGAATGATCATGCAACCGCTCAGAGGTATCGTATTCAAGGTTATTTCCGTCTGCCTGTTTATGGCGATGGCCGGGCTGATCAAAGCGGCATCTGATACTGTACCACCCGGTCAGGCGGTTTTCTTCCGGTCGTTCTTTGCCCTGCCGATCATTTTCGGCTGGCTCGCCATGCGCGGCGAATTGCGTCATGGCTGGAAAACCACCAATCCGATGGGTCATTTCTGGCGCGGTCTGGTCGGGACCTCTGCGATGGGGCTGGGTTTTGCCGGGCTGGGCCTGCTGCCCCTGCCAGAGGTGACGGCGATTGGCTATGCCGCCCCTTTGCTGGTGGTGATCTTCGCCGCGATGTTCCTGAACGAAGATGTCCGCGCGTTCCGGCTGTCGGCGGTCGCGATGGGGATGGTCGGCGTGCTGGTCGTGCTGTCGCCGCGCCTGTCGGTCGGGGCAGGGCTGAACACGACAGAGACTTTGGGCGCCGTGATCGTGCTGATGGGGGCGGTGATGACGGCGCTGGCACAGATTTTCGTGCGCAAACTGGTCGCGACCGAAACCATTGCTGCCATCGTTTTGTGGTTCACGATCACATCATCTGTGCTGTCCTTGCTGACGATTCCCTGGGGTTGGGTGACGCCCGGCTGGGGTGTCGCGGCGATGCTGGTCATGGCCGGGCTGTTGGGCGGGATCGGGCAGATATTCCTGACCTCCAGCTATCGCTTTGCCGATGCGTCCTTGGTTGCGCCCTTTGATTACACCTCAATGATCCTTGCGCTGGCCATCGGCTATTTCATCTTTGATGAGGTGCCGACTGGCACGATGTTGCTTGGCGCGGGGATCGTCATCGCCGCTGGTGTGCTGATCATCTGGCGTGAACGCAAGCTGGGCCTGCAACGCGCCCAGCAGCGCAAGGCGACCGGCAATACCGGTAACTGATTTTTAACGCGAATCGTGCTATGGTGTTGGTCCGTCACTACGAGGAGGACATGATGAAACATCCACTTGATCACGCCAAAACCGGGTCAGAGGCTGGCATTTCGCGGTTCATCGCCATGAAAAAGGATGCTTTGCCGCGCCCGGCCAGCCTTGATCTGCAGAAACGCGCCCGGACAGAGGCTGAGAGCAAGCGCGCCGCAGAATTCCTGCGCATCGCTCGGGGCGAAACGCGCTGATCCTGCCGCGTCGGAAAAGGGCGCCAGCGGCGCCCTGATCATTCAGGCGCGGACCAGCTTTTCATAATCCGCCGCGATATCGCGGGTCAGCGCGCCGACCTCGAAATTGTAATCTCCAATCTGGCCGACTGGCGTGACTTCCGCCGCCGTGCCGGTCAGCCAGCATTGCTGGAACCCTTCCAGCTCTTCCGGCATGATCACGCGTTCATGCACAGTGATCCCCTTGTCGCGCAGCATGCCGATCACGGTCTGGCGGGTGATGCCGTTGAGGAAAGCATCGGCCGCAGGCGTATGCACCTCACCATCCTTGACGAAGAAGATATTTGCCCCCGTCGCCTCGGCCACATAGCCGCGATAATCGAACATCATCGCATCCGAACAGCCCTTCGCCTCGGCTGCATGTTTGGACATGGTGGCGATCATATAAAGGCCTGCTGCCTTGGCTTGGCTCGGCGCAGTTTCCGGGCTGGGGCGTTTCCATTTCGCGATATCGAGCTTCGCGCCACGGGTCTTCGCATCGCCGTAATAATTGCCCCATTCCCAGACCGCGACAGCCAGATGGACAGGGTTGCGCGACGCAGCCACACCCATATCCTCGCCCGAACCGCGCCATGCGATGGGGCGCACGTAAGCGTCTTTCAACCCATTGGCATCCAAAGCGGCTTGTTTGGCGGCCTCAATCTCATCCACGGAAAACGGGATCTGGAAATCGATCAATTGCCCCGATTTGATCAGCCGTTCGGAATGTTCGCGCGATTTGAAGATCTTACCGCCATAGCACCGCTCACCCTCGAACACGGATGACGCATAATGCATCGCATGGGTCAGGATATGGACCTTGGCATCGCGCCAGTCCACCAACTGGCCATCGAGCCAGATTTTACCGTCTCTGTCGTCATATGCACCGGCCATCATATCCTCCACACTTTGCATATATGTCACAACCAGACCCGTTTCGGATATAAAGTTGCGCAATTTCGTCAAATCGCTAACAGTCGATTCTTGGAATGTCAATAAAGCTGACGTATTGTCCACCCGAACAAAGGAGGCCCCGATGTCCGATAGCGCGCGTCCCCAGATGGGGCAGAACCTGCTGTTTCTGACCGATGAACAGCTGCGCAAAGGGATCGAGGCGATGTTTTTCGCCTATCGCGGTTTCACCGCGGACCCGGACCGCATTCTGTTGCAGAAATCCTATGGCCGCGCGCATCACCGCGCGATCCATTTCATCCACCGCAGCCCCGGCACCACGGTGAATAATCTGCTGTCGGTGCTGGGTGTGACAAAACAATCGCTCAATCGTGTGTTGCGCAGCCTGATCGAGGACGGTCTGGTCATCAGCAGCGTCGGCCGCAAGGATAAACGCGAACGGCATTTGCACCTGACACCGGCTGGTGCCGCATTGGAACGTGAATTATCAGATGCGCAGCGCGACCGGATGCGCGCCGCCTACCGCGCCGCTGGCCCTGCCGCTGTGGTCGGGTTCCGGCAAGTGTTAGAGGCGATGATGGATGATGAGACCCGCCGCCATTACGAGGCGATGAAGGACAAGATCGAATGAATGCTGATGCTGCCCACCTGTTGATTGTTGATGATGATGCGCGCATCCGCAGCCTGTTGCAGAAATTCCTGATGCGCGCGGGCTTTCTGGTGACCACCGCCCGCGATGCCGCCCATGCGCGCCGTGTGCTGGCGGGGCTGGAATTCGACATGATCGTGCTGGATGTGATGATGGCGGGCGAAGACGGCGTGGCGCTTTGCCGTGATCTGCGCCGCACCCTGACCACGCCGATCCTGCTCTTGACCGCCAAGGGCGAGACTGTGGACCGGATCAGTGGGTTGGAGGCCGGGGCGGATGATTATCTGGTCAAGCCCTTCGAGCCGAAGGAATTACTCTTGCGGATCAACGCGATCCTGCGCCGTGTGCCTGCCGCCGAACCTGTCGTGGTTCTGCCCAAGGTGTTGCATATGGGGCCAATCCGCTATGACATCGAACGCGGCGAGATGTGGCATGGCGATGAGTTGGTCCGCCTGACTGCGACCGAAAGCCAGCTGATGCGCATCTTCTCCGGCCGTCCGGGTGAGGCGGTGACGCGCAGCCTGCTGGTCGAGGAACTCAGCCGCTCGGGTGGGCAGACGCAGGAACGTGCCGTCGATGTCCAGATCACAAGGTTGCGGCGCAAGATCGAGACGGATCCGAAACAGCCGCGTTATCTGCAAACCATTCGCGGGTCGGGCTATATGCTGGCGCCGGAATAGGAACTTTTCAGCCTCCGGCGGGAGTATTTTGGGAAATAAGAAGGGGCGCGCATGACGACAGCATTGATTTCGCATGACGATTGCTTTGGTCATGTGAACCCGCCCGGCCATCCCGAACAGGTGGCGCGGCTGGATGCGGTGCTGCATGCGCTGGACGGCATGGATCTGTTGCGCGTCAGAGCACCCTTGGCGGCAGAGGATAATCTGCTGCGCGCGCATTCGCAGGCGCATATCGATGCTTTGCACAGGGCAGCACCGGAGAGGGGCTGGCGTTCGCTGGATGCGGATACGCATATGTCCATCGGCACGTTGCAGGCCGCCTATCGCGGCGCGGGTGCTATGGTGCGCGCGGTCGATATGGTGCTGGCGGGTGAGGCGACGAATGCCTTCGCTGCGATCCGCCCGCCCGGCCATCATGCCGAGCGCGAGACCGCGATGGGCTTTTGTTTCTTCGGCAATGTCGCCATCGCGGCCAAACATGCGCTGGATCATCACGGGCTGAAACGTGTCGCCATCGTCGATTTCGACGTCCACCACGGCAATGGCACACAGGATCTGGTCGAGGATGACCCCCGCATCCTGTTCTGTTCCACCCATCAATCGCCCTTCTATCCCGGCACCGGGGCCGCGCATGAAACCGGCGTTGGCAATGTGCTGAACGTGCCGTTGCCGGAAGGCACAGGCTCAAAAGTGTTTCGCGATGTCATGGAACGCGTCGTTCTGCCGCGTGTTGATGAATTTGCACCGCAATTGCTGATCCTCTCTGCCGGGTTCGATGCCCATCGTGATGATCCTTTGGGCGGGATGAACCTGACAGCGGATGATTTCGCCTGGGTCACGCAGCGCCTCTGCGATCTGGCGGATACCCATTGTCAGGGCCGGGTGGTATCGGCGCTGGAAGGCGGGTATGACTTGGCCGCGCTGGGCGCCTCTGCGGCGGCCCATGTTAAAGTTCTGGAGGAAAGAGGCCGATGAGCGACGTTGACCAGATGAGTTTCGAAGATGCGATCAAAGAGCTGGAGGTCGTTGTCGGCCAGCTCGAACGCGGCGATGTCGCGCTGGACCAGTCGATCGCGCTTTATGAGCGGGGGGCGGCGTTGAAAGCCCGTTGCGAGGCCAAGCTGAAAGAGGCCGAGGAAAAGGTCGCCCGGATTACTTTGGGCGAAAACGGCCAGCCGACCGGGACCGCGCCGCTGGATGCCTGATCTGGCGCGACTGTCCCTGCCTGATGCTTTGGCGCAGGCGGCTGAAGTGACCGAACAGCAGATCGGCCTCGCGCTGGCCGGGCAAACCGGCGCGGTGCCGGATGCGATGCGCTATGCGGTTGTCGGCGGCAAGGCGCTGCGCGCCTTTCTCGCGCTGGAAACCGCGCGGATGCATGGTGTCAGCGCAGTGCAGGCCGCCGCCGCAATCGAATGTATCCACGCCTATTCCCTGATCCATGACGATCTGCCTTGCATGGATGACGACGATCTGCGCCGCGGCCAGCCCACCGTGCATAAACGCTGGGATGAGGCGACTGCCGTTTTGGCGGGGGATGCCTTGCAAGCGCTGGCCTTTGAGTTGCTGGGGGGGCTGGACTGTGCCGACCCTGCCAAGGTTACCCTGATGGTCACGCTGGCCCAAGCCGCCGGTGTGCGCGGCATGGTCGGCGGGCAGGCGGCGGATATCGCGGCTGAAACCGCCGATGTGCCGCTGACGCTCGACCAAATCATTGCCCTGCAAGCGGGCAAGACCGGGGCGCTGATATCCTGGGCCGCCTTGGTTGGGCCGCGCATCACGGGTGCGGATACCGCCCCGTTGCAGACCTATGGCGATTGCCTCGGCCTCGCTTTCCAGATTGCCGATGATGTGCTCGACGTGACCGGCGATGCCAGCGTCGTCGGCAAGGCCGTGGGCAAGGATCACGCCGCCGGAAAGGCCACATTCGTGTCGCTTCTGGGCCTTGATGGGGCGAAACGCCGCGCGGATGATCTGGTCATGCAGGCCTGTGATGCGCTATCTGGCTATGGACCCGACGCCGAGACATTGAAAGCAGCCGCGCGATTTGTGACCGCGCGCAGCCATTAAGAAAGCCGCGCCTATGCCCAACCGCCCCCGCACCCCGCTTTTGGATAAGGTCCAGAGTCCCGCCGATATGAAAGCCTTGTCGGATGCGGATTTGCGCATTCTGGCCGATGAATTGCGGGCCGAGACGATTTCTGCGGTGTCGGAAACCGGTGGCCATCTGGGCGCGGGGCTGGGCGTGGTGGAAATGACCGTGGCTTTGCATGCGGTCTTTGATGCGCCCAAGGACAAGATCATCTGGGATGTGTCGCATCAATCTTATCCGCACAAAATCCTGACAGGCCGACGCGACCGCATTCGCACGCTGCGGATGGAAGGGGGCTTGAGCGGTTTCACCAAACGATCCGAAAGCCCTTATGACCCGTTCGGGGCGGCGCATTCCAGTACCTCGATTTCTGCCGCGCTCGGTTTCGCCGTCGCGCGTGATCTGGGCGGTGATGGCGGCGATGCGATTGCGGTGATTGGCGATGGCGCGATTTCGGCCGGTATGGCCTATGAGGCGATGAACAACGCGGGCCATCTGGGTAAGCGTGTCATCGTGATCCTGAACGACAATGAAATGTCGATTGCGCCCCCCGTGGGCGCGATGTCCGCCTATCTGTCGCAGCTTTACGCCGGTGCGCCGTTTCAGGAATTCAAAGCCGCCGCCAAGGGTGCCGTGTCGCTGCTGCCCGGCCCGTTCCGGGAAGGGGCGAAACGCGCCAAGGATGTGCTCAAACATATGACGGTCGGCGGCACCCTGTTTGAACAGCTGGGCTTTTCTTATATCGGCCCGATTGACGGGCATGATATGGATCAGTTGCTGTCGGTCCTGCGCACCGTCAAGGCCCGCGCTGATGGGCCGATCCTGATCCATGCGATCACGAAAAAGGGCAAAGGCTACGCCCCCGCCGAACGCGCCAGCGACAAGGGCCATGCCACCGCCAAATTCGACATGGTCACCGGTAAACAGGCGAAAGCGGCCAGCAATGCGCCAAGCTACACCTCGGTCTTTGCCGAAAGCCTGCTGAAACATGCCGCCAGCGATCCGCGCATCTGTGCCGTGACTGCCGCAATGCCCGATGGGACTGGCCTGTCGAAATTCATGGACCGCTACGCCAGCCGCTGTTTCGACGTGGGCATTGCCGAACAGCATGCCGTGACCTTCAGCGCGGGTCTGGCTGCGGGTGGCATGCGCCCGTTCTGTGCGATCTATTCGACCTTTCTGCAACGCGGTTACGATCAGGTCGTCCATGATGTGGCGATCCAGCGGCTGCCCGTGCGTTTCGCGATTGACCGCGCGGGGCTGGTGGGCGCCGATGGCGCAACCCATGCCGGGTCGTTCGACGTCGCTTTCCTCGCCAATCTGCCCGGTTTCGTGGTGATGGCAGCGGCGGATGAGGCCGAACTGGTCCGCATGGTCGCCACCGCCGCCGCGCATGACGCGGGTCCTATCGCGTTTCGGTTTCCCCGCGGCGAAGGTGTCGGCGTGGAGATCCCCGAGAATGCGACACCCCTGGAGATCGGCAAAGGCCGCATGATCCAAAAGGGCGCGCAGGTCGCGATCCTGTCTTTTGGCACGCGGCTGTCCGAGGTGACGAAAGCCTGCGAGGCATTGGCCGCCAAAGGCATTAAACCCACCGTCGCCGATGCGCGGTTTGCCAAACCTTTGGACCGCGATCTGATCCTGCAACTGGCTGCTGACCATGACGCCCTGATCACGGTCGAGGAAGGGGCGGTGGGCGGCTTTGGCTCTCATGTCGCGCAATTGCTGGCGGAGGAGGGGGTTTTCGACCACGGTCTGAGATTCCGCTCAATGGTGCTTCCTGACACCTTTATCGATCAGGCCAGCCCCAAGGCGATGTATGACGTGGCCGGGATGAACGCCGCCCAGATCGAGGCGAAGGTGCTGGACGTGATGGGTGTTGCGCAACTCGGCAAACGCGCCTGAACCTGATGGCCGGATCGCCCGGTCGTGGAACGCAGGTATTGCTGGACTGTATCGCTTTCAACCGGCGTCAGCCTTTCGGCGGATATGTGCTATTCTCTGACAAAACAGCCTTACTTCGCGCGATACACCCATTCTCGACGATACCGCTGGCGGACCGTGCCACAGCTGTCGGGGGGATGGGAAAGGCAAAAGTTGCCAATTGGCAATATTGCGATATTGCCTTTGCGATCAATCAACTACGTCATATTTGGGTGTCTTAGAAAATAACAGGGTCCCTCATATTCACCCCGCAGAAGGCAGGCGTTGTCGTTGACAACGCTGCCTCATATTGCGGGGTGAACAACGGCGTCCGGTCAGACGCGACCCGCCTTAGAACGGGCTGTCAGGGTAATAGAATTCTTCCGCATTATCCTGTGTGACCAGAACCGACCCGATGATGAACTCACCCGAGACCGGGGTCTGAGACACCACGCCCAATGCAGTGACTTCAATCGCGGTGGCGATCATTGACGGTGGATAGGTCACGTTGGCGGGGATCATCTCGTCGCCGTCCATGACGCGCTGCACCATTTCCTTCATCCCGGCACCGCCGAGCACGAATTGCACGTCATCGCGCCCTGCGGCCTCAATCGCGGCCAGAACGCCGATGGCCATGTCATCGTCCGACGCCCAGACAGCATCGATCTGCGGATGCCGCGACAGGAAATCCTGCATCACTTCGAATGATGTGTCGCGGTTCCAGTTGCCATGTTCCATGCCCAGCACATTGATGCCGGAGCCTTCGATAGCTTCCTCGAACCCTGCGACGCGTTCATTGTCGATGGTGGTCGGAATGCCGCGCAACACGACGATATCGCCGCCATCGGGCATCTGCGACGCCATATATTCACCCGAAACGCGCCCGAAACCGGGGTTGTCACCGGCGACATAAAGGTCTTCGATCCCTTCGACCGACAGGCCACGGTCCACGACCGTCACCCAGACACCGGCATCGGCCACAGCCTGCACCGGGCCGGTCAGCGGTTCAGATTCGAATGGCAGCACGACGAGCGCGCTGATATTGCGCGTGGCGAGCATGTCTTCGATATCATTGACCTGACGCGACGGGTCCGCCGCTGTGGCCAGCACGAAATCCAGCTGTGGATAGGTTTCCTCCAGCCGGTCGATGGCGGATTGGGCGAAATAATTCATGCCGCCCGCCCAGCCATGCGTTGCCGCCGGGATCGAGACACCGATCACCTGCGTGTCCTGTGCCAGTGCCGGTGTCACCAGCGCCGTTGAAATCGCCAAAGCAGAAATAAGTCGTTTCATTGTAAACTCCTCCCTAGAGTTGTTGGCCGGGTCACTGACCCGGCTTGCGTCCTCGCTGCAAAACCACAGCAAGAATGATGATAGCCCCCTGAATGGCACCATTCAGATAAGGCGAAACAAGATCGGTCAGGTTCAGGATATTGCCGATCAGGGTCAGGATCAGCACGCCGATCACTGTGCCCCAGACACGGCCAAACCCGCCTTTGAGTGCTGTGCCGCCGACGATGACGGCGGCAATTGCCTCCAGTTCCCACAGCAGGCCGGTGGCGGAAGAGGCTGACCCAAGTCGCGGCACATACATGATGGTCGCGATCCCGACCAGAATGCCAAGCATGACATAGGTCAGCATCCGCACCCGCGCGACCCGCACGGAGGAATAGCGCGCGACCTGATCGTTGGACCCGATGGCGGCGCAATGACGGCCAAAGGGAGTGGACCGCATCAACAGTTCGCCTCCGATGACCACCAGTGCAAAGACGATGATCGGCCAGGACACGCCAAGGATGCCGCCATAATAGACCGGCTGATAAAATGTCCGCAGGCTGAAATCGAGGCTGAGCGTTCCGCCATCGGCCAGCCATGTCACCAGAGAGCGGTAAATCCCCATCGACCCCAAGGTGACGATGAAGGCATCCATCCCCAGCCTTGTGATCAGCACGCCATTCAACATTCCCGCGAACAGCCCCGCCGCCAAGGCGACAGCCATGCCCAGCAGCACAATGGGAATGCCGATACCCATCACCGGCAGCGCGGTATTCATCACCAAAATCATCAGCCCCGCGATAAAGGCCGCCATCGACCCGACAGACAGGTCAAGCCCGCCTGCGGTGATGACAAAGGTCATGCCTACCGCGATGATCCCGATAAAGGCCGACCGCGACAGCACGTTGGAAATATTCCCCGCGCTCAGGAAATTGGGGTTCATCAAGGCCCCCATGATGATCAGCACGACCAGCGCCACAATCGGGCCGATCACGCTCATCTTGATCTTGCGGGGGGCGGTGACAGCAATCGTCATTCAAATAGTCCCTTCCAGAATAGTGGTTTGGCCAAGGCCCATGGCCAGCCGCACAATCGCGTCTTCGGTCGCGCTATCGCCCGTCAATTCGCCCGCAATCCGGCCCTGCCGCATCACCAGCACACGGTCAGCCAGCCCGATCACCTCTTGCATTTCCGATGAAATCACGACGATGGCGCGCCCTTCGGATGCCAGCTTGCGGATGAATTCATACATCTGCTGCTTGGTGCCGATATCGATGCCGCGCGTCGGTTCGTCGATCACCAGAATGTCGGGGTCCGACAGCATCGTCTTGGCGAACAGCAGCTTTTGCTGATTGCCGCCCGACAGACTGCCCACATCCACATCACGGCTGCCGCGAATGTCGAATTCGGCGATGGCATGGTTCAGTGCCGCTTCTTCGGCCTTCGCGTCAATCATCCAGTTGGAAAACTTGTGTAAAGATTGCAGCGTCAGATTCTCGCGCAGCCCTTTCGTTAACAACAGGCCCCGCGTCTTGCGATCCTCGGTCAGATAGGCCAGCCCCAGCGCCAGCGCTTCCCACGGATGCCGGATCGTGACGGGGTTGCCGTTGATCCGCACTGTGCCATGTGCGTCGCGCAGCCCGGCCAGCCCCTCGAATGTCTCGGTCCGGCCAGAGCCGATCAGACCGGCGATGCCCAGAACCTCGCCTTTGCGCAGGGTGAAATGGATGTCTTCGGCGAAACCGGGCACATGGAACCCCTCCACCTCCAACGCCAGCGCGCCTTTCGTGCTGTCCTTCGGTGGGTAAAGAGTCGAAATTTCGCGGCCCACCATCGCCTCGGCCATCTGGTGTTCGTCCATCTCATTGGCGGGACCGGACCAGACGACGGACCCGTCGCGCATGATGGTCAGGTCATCGGCAATCGCCACAACCTCATCCAGCTTGTGCGAGGTGAACAGCACTGCTGTGCCGTGATCGCGCAAGGCGCGCACCTGATCCAGCAGTACCGCCGTTTCCGTGCGGGTCAGCACGGCGGTCGGTTCATCCATGATCAGCACGTTTGTATCGCGCAGCAGTGCCTTGGCGATTTCGACCATCTGTTTGTCGGAATTCGACAGGTCCGAAATCAGCCGGTCCGGGTCCACATCACAGCGCAACCGCCCCAGCAAGTCGCGCGATCTGGCCCGCATCGCCGGTTTGTCTAGAAACCAGCCGCGCCGCAATTCGGACCCGAGAAAGATATTTTCTGCGACCGTCAAATGATCGGCCAGATTGAATTCCTGATGGATCAGGGAAATCCCCTGCGCCTCTGCCTGCCCCATATCGGCAAAGCTGACCGGCTGTCCCTGCAACATCACCTGACCGGCGCTGGGCGGTTGATAGCCGGTCAGGATTTTCATCATCGTGGATTTGCCCGCCCCGTTTTCACCGATCAGCGCATGGACCCGACCGGGGTGCAGGGCGATATCCGCGCCATGCAAGACCTCGATCGGGCCAAAGCTCTTGCTGACCTTGGACAGGGCAAGCACCGGCGTCGTCACAGCGTGACCCATGCCGCATCATCCTGCGATGACTTGATCGCGGCGGCGATAAAGCGCATGCCGTCAAGACCGGCATCGACGCCGGGGAGCAACGACAGGTCGGGTGTTTCCCCGGCATCCGCCGCGCGGATCGCCGCAGCGGCCCCGGCATAGATATTGGCGAAACCTTCCAGATAGCCTTCAGGATGCCCGCCCGGCGTGCGTGTCACCGCACCCGCCGCATCAGTCGCCCCACTGCCGCCACGGGTCAGCAGGCGTTTGGGTTCTCCAAAGGGCGTGAACCACAGATAATTCGGGTCTTCCTGCGCCCATTCCAGCCCGCCTTTTTCGCCGTAAACCCGCAGCCGCAGCGCGTTTTCATTGCCGGGGGCGACCTGACTGCACCACAGCATGCCGCGCGCGCCGCCATCGAAACGCAGCAGGAAATGCGCATTGTCATCGACGCGCCTGCCGGGGACAAATGTTTGCAGATCGGCGGCAAGGCTTTGCACTTTTTGCCCGGTCACGAAACAGGCGAGGTTATGCGCATGGCTGCCGATATCGCCAATCGACCCGCCCGCGCCAGAGCGGTCAGGATCAGTGCGCCATTCGGCCTGCTTGTTGTCGCCGCTTTGTTCGGCGGCTTCGGTCAGCCAATCCTGCGGATATTCGACCTGCACGACGCGCAAAGCGCCCAGATCGCCTGCAGAAATAATATCGCGGGCCTGCCGGATCATCGGATAGCCGGTGTAATTATGCGTCAGGATGAACAAAGCCTTCGCATCGGCGATGGCTTTCGCCAGTTCCTCGGCCTGTTGCATCGTTGCGGTCAGGGGTTTGTCGCAGATCACATGGATGCCGCGTTTCAGGAACGCCATCGCGGGACCCGCATGCATGTGGTTTGGCGTCACGATGGATACGGCGCGAATGCCATCCTCGCGACCGGATTCCACCTCTGCCATTTCCTCATAGCTGCCATAGCAGCGATCCGCCGCCAGCCCTAGGGCCTGCCCGCTTTCCCGCGATCTTTCGGCGGTCGAGGACAGAGCCCCCGCCACCAGATCAAACTGCCCGTCGATCCGTGCCGCGATCCGGTGGACCCCGCCGATAAAGGCGTCCTTGCCGCCGCCGACCATGCCAAGTTGAATTTTATTCATGACTCAGATCCCCAACATGCGGCGGTTTGCAGCATCATCGGTGCCGCCATCCGCGAAATCATCAAAAGCGCGCTCTGTTACCCGGATGATGTGATCCTTGACGAATTGCGCGCCTTCGCGTGCGCCATCTTCGGGATGTTTCAGCGCGCATTCCCATTCCAGGACAGCCCAGCCGTCGAAATCATTGGCGGCCATTTTGGAAAAGATCGCGCCGAAATCGACCTGCCCGTCACCCAGGGAACGGAACCGGCCCGCGCGGTTGACCCAGCCTTGGAAGCCGCCATAGACGCCTTGCCGACCTGTCGGGTTGAATTCGGCATCCTTGACGTGGAACATCTTGATCCGGTCTTTGTAGATGTCGATATTGTCCAGATAGTCCAGACATTGCAGCACGTAATGCGACGGATCATAGAGCATGTTGGCGCGGGCATGGTTGTTCACGCGGTCCAGAAACATCTCGAAACTGATGCCGTCATGCAGGTCTTCGCCGGGGTGGATTTCATAGCAGATATCAACCCCGCATTCCTCTGCATGGTTCAGGATCGGCAACCAGCGCGCGGCGAGTTCGTCAAAAGCCGCCTCGACCAGTCCCGCAGGGCGCTGCGGCCAAGGATAGACGAATGGCCACGCCAAAGCGCCGGAGAAACTGGCCAGCGCATTGATCCCCATGTTCTGCGAGGCTGTCAGCGCCAGTTTCACCTGATCCACGGCCCAGGCCTGCCGCGCCTTAGGGTTGCCGCGCACGGAGGGGTCAGCGAACCCTTCGAATGCTTCGTCATAGGCGGGATGAACAGCGACCAGCTGCCCTTGCAGATGCGTGGAGAGTTCCGTGACGGCGATGCCATTGGCGGCGGCAACACCTTTGAATTCATCGCAATAATCGCGGCTTTCGGCAGCGCGGGCGAGGTCGATGAAACGCGCATCCCATGATGGCACCTGCACGCCTTTGTAGCCGCAATCGGCGGCCCATTTCGTGATTCCGTCCCAGGAATTGAAAGGCGCCTCATCTCCGGCGAATTGCGCCAGAAACAGGGCGGGTCCTTGAATGGTTTTCATATTGTCTCCTCCTAAGATGCAGAAATTTGGGGATTATCCGCCGGAGCTGGCAGATTATCCTTCAGAAAAACCGTGGGGATGATGTCGCGCGCCGGGTCGTGCCAGTCGCGGCCATCGGCGATGGCTTTCATCACGTCGATGGCCAACGCCACCTCTTGCGCGGGTTTCTGGTCGATCACCGCATCGACCAGACCGCGTTCCAGCCCGGCGCGGCTGACTGGCGTGAGTTCATGCATCACGACGAGGGGGCGGGTTTGCCGCGCCTCCAACACCTCGATTAAGCCGCGATTACCCGCGCCGATGGAATAGATGCCGGTGATGTCCGGATGATCGGCCAAGGCCTGCGTGACCCGCGCGCGCATGATGTCAGGGCGGTCATCAACCGACAGCGCAGGCAGAACCCGTAGGGCGGGGGTCTCCCCCGCCGCCACCGCATTCACCCCGTCCAGCCGGTCACGGTGATCGCGCGCGCTGACCGACCCCAGCACGGGCAGGATGCAGCCTTGCCGTGTCGCATGGGCCAGACGTAATAACCGCCCGGCGGTGCGGCCCGCCATCACATTGTCGATGCCGACATAGGCGGCGCGCGCCTCTGATGCCGCGTCGCTGACCAGCGTGACCACGGCAATGCCACGCGCGCGCAGGGTGGTGATGGCGGCAGTGATGCGCGGCGCCTCGGTCGCGACGACGGCCAGACAATCGCATGCGGACCCTTCGGCGTCGAGCGCGCGGGCCAAAGCATCTGCGTCCAGCGCGGGAATTTCGGTGACCGAGATCAGGATGCGGTCAGCACGGCGCAGATCCTGTTCGCGGTCCACGGCGGCACGCAGGGCGCGGAAAAAGCTGTGATCATCCTTCGGGAGCAGGAAACGGAAATTATAATTCCGCCCGCGCGACAGATTGGCGGCATGCAGGTCGCGTTCATAGCCCAGCGTGGCAATGGCATCGCGCACCCGGTCAGCGGATTTCGGCGCCACGCCACCGCGCGCGTTCAGCACACGGTCAGCCGTGGAATAGCTGACGCCAGCGGCCCGCGCGACATCGTGCAGCGTGGGTTTACGCATCCCCCGAATCCTCCCTGCCGTGATTGAGCCGAAAGTGCTGACAGACGTCAATCATTTTGTGACAAATTTTGTTGCGGGTCAGGTCATCAGCGCAAGATCGCTGTCCGGGGAAAAGAGGTGCACCAGTGCGGGCTCAATCGTCACCCGCAGCGATCCGCCATCCACACCGGCCAGGTGCCGAATTCGGTGGCGCGCTGCTTTGCTGTGGCTTCATCCAGATCGACGAATCCGGTCATACGGACATTCTGCGCCAGAAAGGACGTGGCGTTCAGCGCTTGTAGCCAGCCTCTTGACATGGCTCCGCACCCCACCATAACGGCGGTTAGCATATTCCTTTCCTCCCGCAATGCGTGCTGGATTTCCCTGCAAGGGCGCTTCGTAAACGTTTACAAAGGCTATGTTGGGTCAGGATTGCTTGTCAAATGATTTTGTAAACGATTACTAACGTTAAGAATTATCTGCTGAAAATGGCAGAAAATAATAAAGGAAGACTGCCATGCCGGGAATCAAAGCGTTGGCCGAGCGGCTGAATATTTCAATCGGCACTGTATCGCGGGCGCTGAATGATATGCCGGGCGTGAACGCCGAGACCCGCCAGCGGGTGTTGGAGATGGCGCATGAGATGGGCTATGTCGCGAATGCGGCGGGCCGTAATCTGCGCAAGGGGCGCACCAATACAATCGGGCTAATCATCGGGACCGGGCCGACCGCGCTGGCTGGCGACAACTTTTACAGCGAGGTGGTCGATGAAATGCAATCGGTTTTGCTCGATGACGGGATCGACCTTGTCGTGCTGCCGGTGCATAGCGCGATGGACCCGATTGCCTTCCTGCGCCGGACCTTGATGCGTGGCACATTGGACGGGATCATTCTGACCGCCACGCTGACGGATGATCCGCGCATTGCCATGATGGAAGAGGCATCGATGCCCTATATGACGCTGGGCCGGTCGCGCACACCCGGTGATTATCTGTGGATCGATATGGATTTTGAAGAGGGCGCAAGGCAAGCCGTGACCCGCCTGGCTGAACTTGGCCATCGCCGGATCGCTGTCTGTGTGCCGCAGGAAAATGTCAATTTCGCGTCGATCTATGAGGACAGCTGGCGCGCGACAATGACCGCGCTGGGGCTGCCAGCGACCGATGATCTGTGTTTCGCTGACGATGGCAGCGAAGACGGCGGTGCCCGTGTCGCCGCGCGTCTGGCCGCACTCGACGACCGGCCCACGGCGGTTCTGGTCTGCGCCGAACCGATGACGAGCGGCGTTTACGGCGGGTTGCAGGCCGCAGGCCTGCGCCCCGGTGCCGATGTATCCGTCATCGCATTCCGGCAAAGCCCGCTGATGCGCCATCTGTCGCCGCCGATCAGCTGTTTTGAGATGTCGATCAAGCAACTGGGCCGCGATATGGCGGATGCGATCTTTGCCCTGACCTATGGCAGCAAGACTGGCACCGCGCCGCAATCCAGCTTGCTGCCGATGACTTATATCGAGCGGCCCTCGGTGCAGGCGCTGACCGACTGAGGGCATATCGTTTCGCCGTTGACAACACCTGTGCCGCGGCGCAGCATCCCGAGTCCGGATCACAGCCTGACAGGGTCGCTTCATGGCAAAAGAAACACGTAGTTTCACAGTCATCGGATTGGGGGCTTTCGGCTCTGCCGTCGCCAGCGAATTGGCGCGCTTTGGCAATCAGGTGATGGGCGTCGATACCGATGAAAAGCGGGTCGCGCAGATGTCCAACACGCTGGATTCCTGCGTCATTCTGGATACGACCGATGATGTTGCGCTGCGCGAAGCGGGGATTGATCAATATGATGTCGCCCTGATCGCGATTGGCCGCGATATTCAGGCCAGTATCCTGACCACGATGAACCTCAAAATGCTGGGGGTTGAGACGATCTGGGTCAAAGCATCGAACAAGACGCATCACCGGATATTGTCCAAACTGGGTGCTGACCGGGTGATCTTGCCGGAACAGGAGATGGGACGGCATATCGCGCAGATGCTGAACAATCCGGTCGTGCAGGATTATGTCAGCCTTGGGAACGGATATTCTGTCGTCAATATCGTCATCCCCGCCCGGCTGAAAGGTAAGCCGCTGAAAACGCTGGGGATCGGAAGCCGCTTTGACCTGCGCCTGCTGGGCCTGATGCGTGGCACGGATTATCGCGCCTGCGACGTGCCGGATCTGGTGCTGGAGGAAGCGGATAAGCTGATCGTGCTGGGTAAACGGCCCGAACTGCGTCGCTTTGGCGATGCGCTGTAACATTTCGCGGGTCTTTGCATGACATTCGCTTCTGGTCGTATTTTCAAGACTTTCGGTAAATTGCCACCGCCGCTGATTCTGGCCGTGCTTTATGCCACGCTGATTGTGCTTGGCGCGATGCTGTTGATGCTGCCCATTGCGCGGACTGTGCCGATTACGTGGTCGGACGCGATTTTCACCTCGGCCTCTGCTGTGACGGTCACGGGGCTCGCCGTTCTGGATACCGGCGCTGATCTGACCTTTTTCGGGCAGTTTGTCGTGGCCGTCCTGATCCAGATGGGTGGCTTGGGGCTGATGACCTTCGCGGTGCTGATCCTTGGCGCGCTGGGCCTGCAGGTCGGGATCACCGGCAAGATTTTCCTGCGCGATGATCTGAACCAAAGCTCTGTCAGTCAATTGTCGCAGCTTGTGCTGACGATCCTCAAGGTTGTCGTCATCTGCGAAGTGGCCGGTGCGGTCTTGCTGGCCTTTGTTTTTGTGCCCGCATACGGTTTCGGTCAGGGGCTGTGGGAGGCGGTTTTTCATTCGATCTCTGCCTTCAACAATGCAGGATTTTCGACCTTTCCCACCGGGCTGGTCCCCTATGCGACCAATGCGATCGTCAATATTGTGATCCCGGCGCTCTTTATCATTGGGGGGATTGGCTATGTCGTGCTCCATGATATCTTTTCGTGCAAACGCTGGCGGGCGTGGTCCTTGCATACCAAGATCATGCTGGTCGGCACCGCCGTGCTGATCCCTTGGTCCGTCGCGACATTTGCCGTGCTGGAATGGACCAATCCGGGCACTTTGGGGCAATTCGACAGCGCTGCGGCAAAGCTGACCGTCAGCTGGTTTCAAGGGGTGACAACCCGCACCGCCGGGTTCAACACCACCGATATCGCCGCATTGCATGACAGTACGTCCATGATGTTTATCTCGCTCATGCTGATCGGCGGTGGCCCGGCATCGACAGCGGGCGGGATCAAGGTCACGACTTTCGTCGTGATGATCGTCGCGACCGTGGCGTTTTTTCGGCGACAGCAGCAATTGCATGCCTTTGGGCGCAGTATCGCGATGAGCGAGGTGCTTAAGGTCATGGCGCTGACCGCGATCAGCCTGATCCTTGTCTTTGTTGGCGTATTCCTGATGACCGCCTCGCATGACGGCCATTTCCTTGACATCAGTTTCGAGGTGGCAAGTGCCTTTGGCACGGTCGGCCTGTCGCGCGGCTATACGGCAGAGCTGACGGATTTCGGCCGCGCTGTGATCGTGGTGATCATGTTTCTGGGGCGCGTCGGCCCGCTGACCTTGGGGTTCTTTCTGGCGACCCGCGCGGTGCCGCGGGTGCGCTATCCCGAAGGTCGGGTGTATCTGGGCTAGGGTTAACTGCGCTTTCCCGCCTCATCCAGGCGCTTTTCAATCGCGGCAAGCTTGGACAGCACTTCATCGCGGTAGGCATCTGTCGCCACATTGCTTTCTTCGGAATGGGCGTCCTGCATCGAACTGACGATCAGACCGACCAGCAAGTTGACCACAACAAAGGTCGTCATCATGATGAAGGGGATGAAAAACGCCCAGGCGTAGGGATAAACCTCCATCACCGGGCGGACGATGCCCATCGACCAGCTTTCCAATGTCATGATCTGGAACAAGGAATAGGCGGAATCGCCCAAAGTGCCGAACCATTCAGGGAAGGTCGCGCCGAAGAGTTTCGTTGCCATCACCGCGCCGATGTAAAACACCAGCCCCATCAGCAAAAACACCGATCCCATGCCGGGCAGGGCGGTGACAAAGCCCTCGACCACGCGGCGCAGGGACGGCACCACGGAAATCACCCGCAGGACCCGCAAAATCCGCAAGGCGCGCAGCACCGACAGCCCGCCAGCGCCGGGCATCAGCGAAATGCCGACGATCACGAAGTCAAAGATGTTCCAGCCGCGCCGGAAAAACTGCAGCCCTTGGGCAAAGAGTTTCGCGCCAAGTTCTACTACGAAAATCGCCAGACAGAGCCGGTCCAGCGCGATGATCACACCGCCGGCCTGTGCCATCACAATGGCCGATGTTTCCAGCCCCAGAATGATCGCGTTGAACACGATCACCGCAAAGATGAATTGCCCCACAACGGGGCGGTCAAGAAAAGCAGCGATGCGGGCGCGCAGGGTCATTTTGTCATCCATGTGAAAGGCTCGCCCGATATGTGCGTTCCGTCGCGTGACAGCAAGCCCTGTGGCGTATCCCCGCGCTTGCCACGGCAAGAAAACCCCGCGATGTTGCTGTAAATGCTTTGGGAATGAGGAGCTGATGAACCTGAGCCCTGTCGCGATTTATCGGTGGTTGGTTTTTCTGTTGGCGGCGGGCTATTGCATCCGCACGCTGATTTTCGGCGGTTTTGATGCCTTTGGCGGCCCGTTCCGGTTCCTGACGATCTGGGCCCTGTTCATGTCGTTCTTCGCCGCCAGCCGGATGATCGCCCTGACAGCAGGCCGCAGCACCCGGCGTTGGGACGGGTTCGTCTGCATGACGGCGGTGATCAATACGATGGTCGTGATCCTGTATTGGCGGTTGTATTTCGCAGACCCGACATCTGTGACGCCGGACGGGCAATTGGCGGCCTGGCATCTGGAGATCTATCTGCATCTGGTCGGCCCGGCCTTGCAGGTGATCGACACGATTTTTGTTCACCGTAGCTACCGTCGTCTTGGGCCTGCGCTAATCTGGTTGGTCGGTGTGATCGTGGTCTATTTGACATGGGCCGAGGTGTTCGTGGGTCCGATGAACGCAACGCCGCAGGGCAGCGTCACATCTGGCCTGCCCTATCCATTTCTGAACAATCTGGCATTTGCCGACCGGCTGACGTTTTACGCCATCAACCTTGCCACCGGGTTGATCCTGCTTTTCGTTTTTGCCGGGATTGCTTGGGTCGTTAGGCGCTATTTTCCTGCGCCAGCAAGGCCTTAAGCCCCGCGCGATAATCGGGATAGATCAGCGTCACACCCAATTCATCCTTGATCCGGGCATTGCTGACCTTCTTGCTTTCGGCATAGAAACTGCGCGCCATCGGGGTCATCTCTGCGGTCGCGAAATCCTCCGCCGGGGGCAGCGGCAGGCCCAGTAGTTCCGCGGCATAGCCGATCACATCCTCGGGCGGGGCGGGGTCATCGTCGCAGACGTTATAGATCCCGCCGGGATTGGGCCGCGCGATGGAGGCCGCCAGCACCTGCGCGATATCGGCGACATGGGTGCGGCTGAACACCTGCCCCGGCTTGATGATCCGGCGGGCTGATCCATCACGGACCTTGGCAAAGGGGCCGCGTCCCGGACCATAGATGCCCGCAAGGCGGAAGATATGCAAAGGCAGGTCGGGGATCGCGGCCCATGCCGCCTCTGCCTGCACCCGCGCGATGCCGCGTTTGGTGGCAGGAGTCAGGGGTGTGGTCTCATCCACCCAGTCACCGCCATGATCGCCGTAAACGCCGGTGGTGGACAGATAGCCGACCCATGCGAACTGTCCGGCGCGCTGGGTAATCTCGCCCTGCAATTCAGCCAAAACCGGATCGCCGTTTTCGTCCGGTGCTGCGGAAATCAGCAGATGCGTCGCGCAATCCAGCGCTGGCCTCAGATCGGCACCGGGCCAGATCCGCGGTTCGACCCCTTCCGCCATCAGGCGCGCGGCCTTGTCATCGGACCGTGTTGTGCCGATGATCCGCCAGCCCTGCGGGCGCAAAAGCCCGGTCAGCGCGCGCGCGCTGAAACCGTGACCGAAGGAAAGCAATGTCTGTGTCATAAGGCTTCGTGCCGTTTTGGACGCAAAGGTGCAAGCCCCCGGTGCAGGTTAACGGTTTGACAAAACCGCGTGATGCACCCCTAATAAGGCATGGCCGGATGCCTGCGCAACGTGCGGGTGCCGGAAAAACAGGCTGTCCCTTGGCAGCCGTGACATTGACCTAAAAGGGAGAAGGTTATGAACAAGAACTGGATGGCCGCAGCAGCCGCCGCCGTTGCAATGACGGGCGGTGCAGCACAGGCACAGGATACATTCATTTCCATCGGGACCGGCGGCGTGACCGGCGTGTATTACCCCGCTGGCGGCGCGATCTGTCGCTTGGTGAACCGCGACCGTGCCGAACATGGCATCCGCTGCGGTGTGGAATCGACCGGCGGCTCGGTCTTCAACATCAACGCCATTCGTTCGGGCGAGCTGGAATTCGGCGTCGCGCAATCCGATACGCAGTTCAATTCGTTCAACGGCGTGGCCGATTTTGAAAGCGGCGGCGCGTTCGAAGACCTGCGCGCTGTCTTCTCGCTGCACCCTGAACCTTTCACCGTTGTGGCGCGTGCCGATTCCGGCATCACCGATTTTGAAGACCTGCAAGGCAAGCGCGTCAACATCGGCAACCCCGGTTCCGGCCAGCGTGCGACGATGGAAGTCGTGATGGATGCGATCGGCTGGACCACAAGTGATTTCGCCGTGGCTTCTGAGCTGCCGCCAGCCGAACAGGCCGCAGCGCTTTGCGACAACAATATCGATGCGATGATCTACACCGTGGGTCACCCATCTGGTGCGATTCAGGAAGCCACGACCGCCTGTGACACCATTCTGGTCAATGTGACCGGCGATGTGATCGATGGTCTGATCGAGGCGAACCCCTATTACCGCGTCGCCACCATCCCCGGTGGCATGTATCGCGGCACCGATGAAGACGTGACCACATTCGGTGTGGGTGCGACTTTCGTGACGTCGACCGCCGTGTCGGAAGAAGTGGTTTACGAGACCACCAAGGCGATTTTTGAAAACCTTGATCAGTTCCGCGAATTACACCCGGCGCTGTCGGCGCTGGAAGCCGCTGAGATGGTCAATGACGGTAATTCCGCCCCGCTTCACGACGGCGCTGTGCGGTATTACGAAGAAGCCGGTCTGATGGAATAATCCGACCTCATGCCCGCCAGCCGTTATCGGTTGGCGGGCATATCCGACCCCGCGCAGGTCTGGCGCACATATGTCATTCAGTATCAAGAGGTCCGGCATGAGCAACGACACAGAGGCCAAGGATCGGCGCGGATTTACCGACGAAGAATTGCAGGATCTGGTGGCCTCCACCGACAGCGGTGCGCGCAACCCCCGCAGCCGGGCGGTGGCGCTGTTGATCGCCGGGCTGGCCCTGTTCTGGGCCTTGTTTCAGGTCTGGATCGCAGAACCGCAATTCTGGTTCGGGCAATTGCCTTTTGTCAAAATCCTCGGCTCTGACCAGACGCGACCCATGCATCTGGCGCTGGCCCTTGGTCTGGCCTTTCTGGCCTATCCGGCGGCCAAGACATCGCCGCGCGACCATATCCCGCTTTATGACTGGGCTTTGGCAATTTTGGGCGCGGGTGCCGCACTTTATGTCTTTGCGTTTTCGCGCGAATTGGCGGGCACTGCGCGGTCTGGCCTGCCGACCCAGATGCAGATCTGGATCGGCGCCATCGGCATCCTGATCCTGCTGGAGGCGAGCCGCCGCTCGCTCGGCCCGGCGCTGACCATCGTGGCGGCGCTGTTTCTGGCCTATAGCTATTTCGGCCAGGGCTGGCTGATCCCCGATCTGATCGCCCATAACGGGCGCACGCTGGATTCGATCATCAACACGCAATGGCTGTCCACCGAAGGGGTGTTCGGCATTCCCTTGGGTGTTTCGACATCTTTCGTGTTTCTTTTCGTGCTGTTCGGTTCCTTGCTGGATAAGGCCGGTGCGGGCAATTATTTCATCAAGATGGCCTTTGCCGGTCTGGGCCATCTGCGCGGCGGGCCGGCCAAGGCCGCTGTCGTCGGCTCTGCCGCGACGGGCCTGATCTCTGGCTCGTCTATCGCCAATGTGGTCACCACCGGCACATTCACCATCCCGCTGATGAAGCGCGTCGGTTTCTCTGCCGAAAAGGCCGGCGCGGTCGAAGTGTCATCCTCCGTCAACGGGCAGATCATGCCGCCGGTCATGGGTGCTGCGGCCTTCCTGATGGTCGAATTCATCGGGATTTCTTATCTGGAGGTGATCAAACACGCCTTCATCCCCGCGATCATCAGCTATATCGCCTTGGTCTATATCGTTCATTTGGAGGCGTTGAAAAACGACATGCCTGCCTTGGGCGAAGGCGGCAGCCTGCTAAGCATGCTGTTGAAAGTTTTTGTCGGTTTTGCTGTCGCAGGTGCGGTGTTCTATGGCGCGATCTGGGCGGTGGATATGCTGCGCAGTGTCGCACCGGGGATCGCCCCTTGGGTGATTTTCGGGGCTGTGGCGGGGCTTTATCTTGCGGCGCTCTATGTCGCCTCCAAACAGCCAGAACTCGAAGTCGACGATCCCAATGCCGAACAGGTCACTTTGCCCATCATGGGGCAGGTTGTGCCGACGGGCCTGCATTACCTGCTGCCGATCATCGTGCTGGTCTGGTTCCTGATGGTAGAACGCCAATCCCCCGCGAAATCTGCATTCTACGCCGTGCTGGTGATGTTCGCGATTCTGCTGACGCAGAAACCGATCAAGGCGCTGATGCGCGGCGAAAGCGATCTGATTGGCCAGTTCCGCGCCGGTTTTGATGATCTGATCGAAGGCATGATCGCCGGGTCGCGCAACATGATCGGCATTGCTGTTGCAACCGGTGCTGCCGGGATCATCGTTGCCACCGTCACCCGCACACCGATCGGCACTGAACTCGCCGGGCTGGTCGAGCTTTTGTCGGGCGGCAATCTGTTCATCATGCTTCTGCTGGTCGGGGTATTCTCGCTTGTGCTTGGCCTTGGCCTGCCGACCACGGCGAATTACATCGTCGTGTCCTCGCTGATGGCGGGCGTTGTCGTCAACCTTGGCGCGGATCAGGGGCTGATCATCCCGCTGATCGCGGCGCATTTGTTCGTGTTCTATTTCGGGATCATGGCCGATGTGACGCCGCCTGTGGGCCTTGCCAGTTTCGCCGCTGCCGCCGTATCGGGGGGCGATCCTATCAAGACCGGCTTTACCGCGTTCTTCTATAGCCTGCGCACTGTCGCCTTGCCGTTCCTGTTCATTTACAACCCGACGCTGATCCTGTTCGGGGTCGATCTGGGCACGACTGTCGGCATCCTGACAGCGCTACAGGTCTTCATCGTCGCAACCTTTGCTATGCTGCTCTTCGCCGCCGCGACCCAAGGCTATTTCTTCGCCCGTTCCCGCCTGTGGGAATCAGCGGCGCTGCTACTGGTGGCTTTCACGCTGTTCGTGCCGAATTTCTGGCTCGACCGGGTGCAGCCACGGTTTGAAAATCTCCCCGGCACCGCGTTTGAATCCGTGCTGCAAGAGGCCGAAGAAGGCGAGTTTTTCCGCATCCTGTTGCAAGGCCCCGATTTCGCCACCGGCGAATTGCGACAAACGACGATCCGGTTCGATATTGATGACACGCCGCCGGAGCAGCGTCTGGCGGATACCGGGTTCTTCCTGCTCCCGCAGGGCGAATTTATGATGATGGAAGAACCGATGCCCGGCACCGCCTATTCCGAGGCTTTGCGCGGTTTCGATTTCTACGCCGATGATCAGGTTGAAATTCTGCGGGTGGAAACGCCCAGTGACCGGATGCCCGAGGAAATCTTCTATCTGCCTGCCTTCCTGCTGCTGGGGCTGGTGATCCTGTTCCAGCGCCGCAGACAGACCCAACCCGCATTCTGAGGATACAAGCCATGCCCAGATCGATCCTGATGCCCATCGACCTGACCGATACGGTCAGCTGGCAAGCCGCCCTGCGCGAGGCGTTGTTGATGGTCGGTGATGATGGCATCCTGCATGTCGTCAGCGTCTTGCCCGATTTCGGGCTGGCGCAGGTCAGCGGGTATTTTAAGAAAAACTACGAAAAAGAGGCGATTGCCGCCTTTGGCAAAGCCCTGACCGATTGGATCAACACCCATGTGCCCGACAGCGTCGATGTGCATCCGCATATCCTGCATGGCACGATCTATGATGAAATCCTGCGCGCCGCCGAAAAGCTGAGCGTTGATGTGATCGTCATGGGATCGCACCGCCCGGTGTTCCGCGATTATCTGCTGGGTCCCAATGCCGCGCGCGTGGTCCGGCACGCCCATTGCTCGGTCTATGTCGTGCGGAGCTAGATTCTTGTCACAGCACATCTTTGGCCGCGCGACCAAGGGACAATTGGCGCAGGCCGTTGCAGGCGATGGTTGCTATATCATCGACGCCGCAGGCAAACGCTATCTGGATGGTTCGGGCGGGGCCGCCGTGTCCTGCCTTGGCCATTCCGACCCGGATGTGCGCGCCGCCTTGCACGACCAGTTGGACAAGATCGCATTTGCCCATACCGGGTTTTTCACCACGGACGTCGCCGAAACCCTCGCCGATCTGCTGATCGCCGATGCGCCGGCAGGTCTGGACCGCGTCTATCTCGTCTCCGGCGGGTCAGAGGCGGTGGAGGCGGCGATCAAACTCGCCCGGCAATATTTCATGGAAATCGGCCAGCCATCCCGCCACCGGGTGATTGCGCGGCGGCAAAGCTATCACGGTAATACGCTTGGCGCGCTGGCTGCTGGTGGCAATGCCTGGCGGCGCGCACAATTCGCGCCTTTGCTGGCCGAGACCAGCCATATCGCGCCTTGCTATGAATACCGCGACCGGCAGGAGGGGGAAACGCCCGAAGACTACGGGTTGCGCGTCGCGGATGAGTTGGAGGCGGAAATTCTGCGCCTTGGCCCTGAAACTGTCATGGCCTTCGTCGGTGAACCGGTGGTAGGGGCGACAATGGGTGCTGTGCCTGCCGTGCCGGGCTACCTCAAACGCATCCGGCAGATATGTGACCGTCACGGCGTTTTGCTGATCCTTGATGAGGTCATGTGTGGCATGGGCCGGACCGGGCATCTTTACGCCTGCGCCGAAGATGACGTTGCCCCTGATATGATAACCGTCGCCAAGGGGTTAGGGGCGGGATACCAACCCATCGGCGCGCTGATCTGCACCGGGCGGATCTACGATGCCATCGCGGGTGGTTCTGGTTTCTTCCAGCATGGTCACACCTATATGGGCCATGCCATGGCCGCCGCCGGGGCTGGGGCTGTGCTGCGCGCGATCCGTGACCGGCAATTATTGCCGCGTGTGCTTCAGGCGGGCAACACGCTCGACGCCGCATTGCGCGACCGGTTCGGCCAGCATCCCCATATCGGTGATATCCGTGGGCGCGGCTTGTTTCGCGGGCTGGAACTGGTGGCGGACCGCGAAACCAGGGCGGTGTTTGATCCCTCCCGCAAATTGCACGCCAAGATCAAGGCTGCCGCGATGGAGGCTGGCCTGATCTGCTACCCGATGGGCGGCACGATTGACGGGCAGCGCGGTGATCACATCCTGCTCGCCCCGCCCTTCATCATCAGTGACGATCAGATCGGGGAGTTGACGGATAAGCTGTCGATAGCCATCGAAACCGCCCTCGCCGCATGAACCGGCTGACGCATTTGCCCACCATCATGGTCGCCCCCAACGGCGCGCGGCGGGGCAAGGCCGATCATCCCGCGCTGCCGGTGACCATCGCTGAAACCGTCGCCACTGCCCGTGCCTGCCACGCAGCCGGGGCCGGTGCGATCCACGCCCATGTGCGTGACGCCGATGGCGCGCATGTGCTGGATGCGGGGCTCTATGCGGAACTGATTGCCGAGATCAGGCGCGCCGTTCCCGCCCTGCCCGTGCAGATCACGACAGAGGCTGTGGGCATCTTCACCCCCGCCGATCAACGCGCGCTTCTGCGGCAGATCACGCCGGAAGCTGTCTCCATCGCGCTGGCCGAGATGCTGGCCGATGGCGACCAAGCCGCCGCCAGACGCAGCTATCACGCTTTGGCCGAAGCGGGGGTGGCGGTGCAGCATATCCTCTATGACCCAGCGCAGGTCCGCTGGCTGGCCGAAGAAATCGCTGCTGGCACCATTCCCGCTGACAACCTGACCGTGCTTTATGTGCTGGGCCGCTACACCAAGGGGCAGGTCAGCGCGCCGGAAGACCTGTCACCCTTTCTGGCCATGGCGAAACAGGTGGGCCTGTCAGCTGACTGGGCGATCTGCGCTTTTGGTCAGGCCGAAACGGAATGTTTGATGGCGGCTCACGCCCTTGGCGGCAAGATCCGCGTGGGATTTGAAAACAACCTGCATATGGCCGATGGCAGCATTGCCGCCGATAACGCCATGCGTGTCGCCGAAATCGCCCGCCTGATCAGAGACGCGCATTAACCATTCAGATCCGGCAGCAACCTTTTGTGCTTGCGGATCTCGTTCAGCACCGCGCCAAAGGTGGTCAGCCCGCGCGCCTCTAACATCGGGATCATCCGCAGGAACACATCCCGCGTCGCTGTCGCATCGCCAATCGCCGTATGCCGGTGTTCATCGCGCAATTCCACGCCAAGCCGCTGGCACAGCTCATCCAGCGTATGGCCTTCCGTCATCCCGAACAGCACGGCGGACAAAAGCACCGTATCCAGCACCGGATTGTCGAATTTCGCCCCAATCTGTGCCGAATGGCGGTGAAAGAATGCCAGATCGAAAGGCGCATTATGCGCCACCAGCACGGCATCGCGGGCGAAGCTGTGAAATTTGCGCCCCGCCTGCGCCATATCGGGCGCGTCCTGCACCATCGCATCATTGATCCCGTGCACGGCGGTAGATCGCGCCGGGATCGGGCGGCCGGGGTTGACGAGCAGGTCCAAAACCTCGCCCTTGGCCTGCTGGCCATTGACGAGGCGCAGCGCGCCGATCTGCACGACCTCATCCTTGTTGGGCAGAAAGCCGGTGGTTTCGGTATCGAACACCACATAGGTCAGATCGCGCAGCCGCCGGTTCATGATATCGCCAGATCGTTTGCGGGTGTTCATCTCGAAATCAAACACGACGGGCCGGGCCGGGCTCGCCCCGCGCGGCACGGAAAAGGACAGCATATAGCCCTGCCCTTGCCCCAGATCATGCAGGCTGACATCCAGCATGCGCGCGCCATCGGCGGTCGGCACTTGCTGATCCAGCGTGCCGCGTCTGCTGTCGGACAGATTGTCCAGCGCGGCGCGCAGATAGGTTTCGTCAAAATAGTCAAAGACCGGCTGACCCAGCCCCAGATGGTGCTGGTCATCCAGCATCATTGCCGCATGGCCATCGTAAAGCGTGATGCGGTGGTCCGGGCTGACCATCAGCACGGCGGCAGGGATCGCCGACAGGATCCGGGTCAGTTGTTCGCGTTCAAAGGTCAGCTTGCTGGTGGATTTCGCCAGATGCTGATCGGTCGCCATCCGCGCGGCGGCAAGGCGGTTTGTCAGCGCCGCCGCCGCCGCTGCCAGATCGCCCAGGTGTTTCAGCGGCGCGGGGTCGATTCCCCGGCGCATGTCACTGGCGGCATGGGCCTGCATCGCGGCGGTCAGCCGTTCCAGCGGGCGCACGATCATATCGTCAAGCACCAGCCACATGACCGCACAGATGCCAAAAATCGCGAAACCCGCCAGCAATCCGGCGGTCAGCAGGGCCGCTTGCGGGTGATCAGGGTCCAGCCGTGCATTGGCCAGCAGCAGCGCACCGACAACTGCGCCGATACAGGCAAAGGCCAGCAGTGCGAAGAAAGCAAGCGTGCGTTGCCGTGGCCGGACCCTGTCGAACATCAGCCGGCCGCCTGACAGACCAGCGCCGTGGCCGGGTCATCCAGCCCGGTCTGATCCCAGCGCGACACGCGGATCGATCCGTCATCATCGATGACCGCATCGCCATCCAGCAGCGCCGACCGCCCCTGTGCGCAGTCAAACACCGCGTTCCGGGTCTGCATTGATTGCCAGCGTGTGAAGAAAACAACATTGGTCAGCCGCAGATCAGGCTGATTGGCGTTGCGCTGCGCGCCTGCCACATCGACCGCGGCAAAGCGGTTCACGTAAGGCACGACATAGGTCCAGGGGCTGAAAGGGGCGGAGTAATCGACGGTCGAGATCACCTCATATCCTTCCGGCAGCAGGGTCGCCGTGCGCGGATACCAGCGGTATTCATTGGTCAGGCTCATGAGGATCATGCCTGCACCGGCGGTCGCGGGCACGATCCAGCGCGGCAGGCGCCGCCCGGTCAGGCGGTTCAGGATCAGCGCGATACCGGCAGCGGCGAAACCGGCGGCGATGATCGTGATTATGTCGACATACATTCTTGGGGTCCTTTGATTATTCTTTTCTTATCCGATCACACCGCGCCCTTGGGTGACAGCGGATTGCATCGTGCGCACGACGACGAAAGCGTCGCGCAGGTGGCTGCGTTCGAATTCGGACAAGACACTGGGCGACATGAAGTTATCGGGCCTTGCACCGGCGCGGATCAGCACGGCCTGATGCTCCAGCCGTGTTTGCGCGATCAGATCATAAGCATCCAGCAGATCGCGCCCGCCGCTTTGGCTGATCAGCCCGGCACCATGGGCGCTGGCGATCCGGGCGCGGGTGTTGACGCTTTCAAGTTGCCCGCGCAGGGCATAGATCCGTCCCAGATCGACGACCGGGATCACGCCGTTCATCTTCATGTCGATATGGTTCTTGTGTTCGCCGCTGCGCAGGGTCGCAAAGCCGCGCAGCAGGCCCAAAGGCGGGTTATGTTTCAGTGAATTGGAGACCATATGCGCGACAAAGATCGAATTGCGCGCGGCTTGTTCCAGCGTTTCACGGTGCAGATCATCGAACAGTGACGTGGTCCCGCCGATGGGCCGCAGGTCGAACATGACTGACGCGAGCATCTGCGCCTCTGTGCTGGGGCTGTCGATCCAGCGGCGGAAATAGCTGCGCCAGACGTGCAGAGGCTGGCACCAGCGCGGGTTGGTCGCCATCATGTCGCCGGGGCAATAGAAATAGCCCGCCTGATCCAACCCATCGCTGACGAATTTCGCGAGCGTCGCGAAATAGGGCATGTCGGCATCCGTCACAGCATCATCCAGCATCAGGCAATTGTCCTGATCCGATACGCCGGTCTGTTCCTGCCGCCCCTGCGATCCGCAGGCCAGCCACAGGTAAGGCACCGGGGGCGGGCCGAATTCAGCCTCGGCCAGTGTCAGCAAGCGGCGGGTAACGGCATCGGCGATATCGGTGATCAGCCGGGTCACGGTTTCATGCCGGTTGCCCGCGCCGACCAGTTGCACCAGCAGTTGCGGGATTTTCGCGGTGACCTTGGCCATATCGGCAGGCGTTGTCGCGCGCACCACACCATGGACGAGCGAGGCGGAATTGGCCGCCTGAAACCGGGTCAGATTGGTCTGGGTGACGATGCCGACCAATTTGCCCTGATCGACGATGGGAACATGGCCGAACCGGCGTTCCATCATCATATGCAGCACGTCCGACCCGATGGCTGATGGCGGCAGGGTCAGGGGATCGGCGGTCATGATCCGGGCGACGGGTTGTGCAGGGTCCAGACCTTCGGCGACGACGCGGTTGTTGATATCGTGCAGGGTGACGATTCCGGCCAATTTGCCGCCTTGGGTGACGGGCAGGCAGGAGATGCGATGTTCCCGCATCAATTTGGCAGCGTCACTGATCGTCGCATCTGATGCGCAGGTGACAGGATCGCTGGCCATCAACTGGTCGACACGGGTTTCGACCAAGGTTGCGGGGCGGGTGGCGTCGATGCCCTCGCGCGTCTTGCCGCGGGTAAAGAACCGATGGGCGTCGGGATTGGCCGTGATGAGCGCGTGAAATGCGCCCGAGGGCAGCAGCAGCAATTCACCATCGCTGAGCGCGCGGGCAGCGGTGCCAGTCTTGCCGTCGCGCATCAGACCGCGTTCGCCGAAAGAATTGCGGCTGCTCAGGCGCGAAACAATCTCACCATTCTCGGCAGTGATTTCGACGTCGCCGTCGAGGATGACATAGAGCCCTTTGCAGGGTTCGCCGAAGTGATAGATCACCTCGTCCTTTTGCATGGGGTGTCTGGTGAATTGTGCAGCAATCCGGTGCAGGTCAGCATCCGGCAAGCTGTCGTAGGGATGAAGGGATGACAGAAAGCGGCGCAGATCGGTCATTGATCGTGGCATCGGATGCATCCTTGACGATAGCCTGACTGGCTATCCCTGTCTGGCACAAGCGGGCGCGCCTGACATCTGAAAAAGCAAGGCGGGCAGATCATGTGACCTGCCCGCCTTGTTGGTTTAGTGACCTGTGGCCGCGCCTGCGCCTTTTGGCACACGGATCGATTCCACAAGTTCCTGGATTTCGCGTGGCGGTGCTTTGGTCACTGCGGACACAGCATAGGCCGAGGCGAAGTTCAGGATCGCACCCACGGTGCCGAAGGATGCCGGTGCAATGCCGAACAGCCAGTTAGCGGGGATGTTTTCCAGCGTCGCTGTGCCGGGGATGAAGAACCAGCCCAGATAGAGGAAGATGTAGATCGCGGTGGTGAACAGACCCACCAGCATCCCGACAATCGCGCCTTCCTTGTTCACCCGCTTAGAGAAGATCCCCATCATCAGCACAGGGAAGATCGTCGCCGCAGCAAGGCCAAAGGCCAGCGCCACCACCTGCGCCGCAAAGCCCGGAGGGTTGAGTCCCAGCCATGTCGCCAGCACAATCGCAAAGCCCATGGAAATCCGCGCGGCCAGCAATTCGCCTTTTTCGCTGATATTGGGGTTGATCGAGCCTTTGATCAGGTCATGCGACACCGCCGATGAGATCGCGAGCAACAGACCTGCTGCCGTTGACAAAGCCGCCGCCAGACCGCCTGCCGCAACCAATGCGATCACCCAGCCCGGAAGCGCTGCGATCTCTGGGTTGGCCAGAACCATCATGTCGTTATCGACGGTTGTCAGCTCGTTCCCGGTCCAGCCACGCTCGGCCGCGATGGCCTGCATTTCTGGATTGCTTTCGTTGTAGTACTGGATCAGGCCGTCGCCGTTCTTGTCTTCAAAGCCCAGCAGACCCGTGTTCTGCCAGGTGTTGATCCAGGCAAGGTCAGGATTGGTGTTGATCTCTTCCAGCGAAATCGCGTCACCGTCCAGTGCCAGGCCTGTCTCAGCATTTGGCCAGAATGTCGTCGTCAGGTTCAGACGCGCCATCGACCCCACGGCAGGTGCCACGGTGTAAAGCAATGCGATGAACACCAGCGCCCAACCTGCCGACCAACGTGCGTCCGACACTTTCGGCACGGTGAAAAAGCGGATGATGACGTGCGGCAGACCGGCGGTGCCGATCATCAGCGACATTGTGAAGAACACCATGTTTAGCATCGATGTCGTGTCAGCGGTATATTGGGTAAAGCCCAGTTCTGTGACGACCGCGTCCAGCTTGGCCAGAAACGCGACATCGCCGCCGGTTGGCGCATAACCCCCGAGCAGACCCAGCTGCGGCAGGAAATTCCCGGTGATCTGCAAAGAGATGAAGATCGCAGGAATCGTATAGGCCACGATCAGCACGCAATATTGTGCAACCTGCGTATAGGTGATGCCTTTCATCCCGCCGAAAACGGCATAGGCGAAAACAATCGCCGCACCGATATAAAGCCCGGTATCGGTCGAAACTTCCAAGAAGCGCGCGAAGGTCACGCCCACACCGCGCATCTGGCCGATCACGTAAGTCACCGAGATGACGATCAGACAGATCACAGCGACAAGCCGTGCACCTTTGGAATAGAAGCGGTCACCGACGAATTCCGGCACAGTGAATTTGCCGAATTTGCGCAGGTAAGGTGCCAGCAGCAGTGCCAGAAGCACATAGCCGCCGGTCCAGCCCATCAGGAAGGATGATTGCGTATAGCCGCCCGCAGGTGCCAGCGCGATGATCCCTGCCATCGAAATGAACGACGCCGCCGACATCCAGTCTGCCGCCGTCGCCATGCCGTTCATCACGGGCGGAACGCCCTGACCGGCTGCATAGAATTCCGCGGTCGTGCCCGCACGGGCCCAGATCGCGATGCCGATGTAGAGCGCAAAGGACGCGCCGACCACCAGCAGGTTGAGTGTATACTGATCCATTGGTTTCCCTGTCCCTTATGCTTATTCTTCGACGCCGTGTTCAGCGTCGAGCTTGTTCATGCGCCAGGCGTAGAAAAAGATCAGCACCAGGAACACCAGGATCGAGCCTTGCTGCGCAAACCAGAATCCCAAATCGGCACCGCCGACGGAAATCCCCTTGAGCGCGGGGCGCAAGATGATGCCAAAACCGAATGATACCAATGCCCAGACCACCAGAGAGATCTGGATGATCCGCACATTGGCGGCCCAATACGCGTTGTTGTTTTGTGGTTCCTCTGCCATTTTCAGGCTTCCTCCCTTGTTGACGATTGAAAGCCGCAGGGTTGAGCCCTGCGACTTTTCCCCTCCCTGTTACGCGATGGCTTGTTGAATAATCGCGTTCAGCTCTGTGGCGACCTGATCAATCTCGCCCATGGCATTGATCCGTTGCAGGTTACCTTGTTTCTCATAATATGTGATTAACGGTGCGGTCTGTGCATGATAGGCCGCCAGCCGTTGGCCCACCGTTTCAGCCTTGTCATCGGGCCGTCGGACCATGTCGGTGCTGGCGCATTTGTCGCAGACGCCGGGTTTGGCGGGTGTTTTGAACGTATCATGATAGCCTTCACCGCAGTTGCCGCAGGTGTAACGCCCGGCAATGCGGTTGACCATTTCCGCATCATCGACATCCAGCGACACGGCGGCATTGATCCGTTGCCCGCTTTCGGCCAGCAGTTTATCAAGTGCTTCTGCCTGCACAGTCGTGCGCGGGAAACCGTCAAGGATCACGCCTTGTGCGGTGTCGGGTTCGGCCATCCGGTCTTTCAGGATCGCCAGCACGATGTCATCGCTGACTAGCCCGCCTGCGGTCATCACCGCCTTGGCGGTTTTGCCGGCCTCTGTCCCCGCAGCAACAGCGGCGCGCAACAGATCGCCGGTGGATAGCTGCACCAGACCGAAACGGTCCTGCAACATCCGCGCCTGCGTGCCTTTGCCCGCGCCGGGAGGGCCCAGCAGGATCAACACGGCGGGGCGGGTCATCGTCTCTGCCCCGCTCATGGTTTGTTCATCCGGTTCTCGATCAAGTTGTCGACCACGGATGGATCGGCCAGTGTCGATGTATCGCCCAAGGTGCTATGATCATTCTCGGCGATCTTGCGCAGAATGCGGCGCATGATTTTGCCGGACCGGGTTTTCGGCAGACCGGGCGCCCATTGGATCAGATCCGGGCTGGCGATCGGGCCAATCTCAGACCGGACCCATTTCACCAGATCCTTGCGCAGATCCTCGGATGGTTCGACCCCGTTCATCAAGGTCACATAGGCATAGATGCCCTGACCCTTGATGTTATGCGGGTAACCGACCACTGCAGCCTCGGCCACGTTGGCATGCGCGACAAGGGCGCTTTCGACCTCTGCCGTGCCCATCCGGTGACCCGATACGTTGATGACGTCATCGACGCGACCGGTGATCCAATAATAGCCATCCGCATCGCGGCGGCACCCGTCGCCGGTGAAATAGTAGTTTTTGTAGTCGGCGAAATAGGTCTTCTCAAACCGTTCATGGTCGCCATAAACCGTGCGCATCTGGCCGGGCCAGCTGTCCTTGATGCACAGCACGCCTTCAGCAGCGGTGGTGGTGATTTCCTCGCCCGTTTGCGGGTCAAGGATCACCGGCTGCACGCCGAAGAACGGCAATGTCGCCGATCCGGGTTTGGTCGCTGTCGCGCCCGGCAAAGGTGTCAGCAGATGACCGCCGGTTTCGGTCTGCCACCAGGTATCGACGATGGGGCATTTGCCCTTGCCGACGACATCATTGTACCAGTTCCACGCCTCTGGATTGATGGGTTCGCCCACTGTGCCAAGCACCTTGATGCTGGACAGGTCGTATTTCGCGACCGGATCGTTGCCATGTGCCATCAACGCGCGCAGGGCTGTGGGGGCGGTGTAGAACTGGTTCACCTTGTGCTTTTCACACACCGCCCAGAACCGCCCCGCATCGGGGTAGGTCGGAACACCTTCAAACATGATCGTCGTGGCACCATTGGCCAGCGGCCCGTAGACGATATAGCTGTGGCCGGTGACCCAACCCACATCGGCGGTGCACCAGAAGATATCGCCATCATGGTAATCGAACGTGTATTGATGCGTCATTGCGGCATAGGCCAGATAGCCGCCTGATGTATGCACAACGCCCTTTGGCTGGCCGGTGGAACCCGATGTGTAAAGGATGAACAGCGGGTCTTCGGCATTCACCTCGACCGGGGTGGCGTAATCATCCGCCTCCATCGCCATTTCATTGTAATCGTAATCGCGGCCTTCGGTCCATGTTGTCTGCCCGCCGGTGCGGCGCACGACAAGGCATTTCACGCTGTCCTTGCAATGCAGCAGGGCAGCATCGGTGTTGGATTTCAGCGGCGTTGACCGGCCACCGCGCGGCGCATGATCGGCGGTGATCACGACCTTCGCATCACAACCGTTGATCCGCGCGCCCAACGCATCAGGCGAAAAGCCTGCGAAAACGATGGAATGCACTGCGCCGATCCGAGCGCAGGCCAGCATGGCATAGGCAGCCTCTGGGATCATCGGCAGATAGATCACCACCCGGTCGCCCCGGCGCACGCCGAGCGTTTCGAGGATATTGGCCATCCGGCAGGTCCGGCGGTGCAATTCCTTATAGGTGATATGCTGGGCCGCATCCTTGGGATCATCAGGTTCCCAGATGATCGCTGTCTGGTCGCCACGGGTGGCCAGATGCCGGTCGATGCAATTGGCGCTGACGTTCAGGGTGCCGTCTTCGAACCATTTAATATCGATATTGCCGGGTGCAAAGCTGGTGCTTTTGACCTTGGTGAAGGGCTTGATCCAGTCGATTCTTTTGCCATGTTCGGCCCAGAATTTTTCCGGGTCCGCGATGGATGCGTCATACATCGCCTGATACTGCTCTGCCGTGACATGGGCCTTTGCAACAAAGTCCGCAGAAGGCGCAAAACGGGCGTCAGTATTCGTTGTATTTGTCATGAATCCTCCAATTCTATCCCCGGCTTTTACAGCCGCTGGCGCGGATCATTTGCATGATCACTGCGCCATCTCCTCGGGTGACAAAGTAGCAGAATGCTGGAAGTTTCAAATAAGATAGAGATTTTGTTCGATTGTAATGTAAATAATTTTACAATTTAAGTAAAATAGTCTGTCAAAAACCTCGCGCCATCAGAAAATTTATTTCTACAACAATGCCTTGTTAGCCTGCGTAGCTTGCCCCTTCCTCGTCGAGGATCGCCTTCAGCTCGGCCAGATGGCGAATGTCCTGTTCGGGATAGGCTTCCAACTCCTGCGCGGTCTTTTCGGCGATATCGTCAGGCAGCACGCGCAGGGGCTGGCCGGTCTGCAGGGCGCGGATATAAGTCTCTGCCGCGCGTTCAAAATAATACAAGCGGTTGAATGTTTCCGCGACCGTGGCTCCGATGATCAGCACGCCATGGTTGCCCATGATCATCACCTTTTGCTTGGGATCAGTGAACAGGGATGCACAACGCGCGCCTTCATCCTCGAACGCCAGCCCGCCATAGCCGTCATCGATCACATAGCGGTTGAAAAAGGTGCAGCAATTCTGGTCAATCGGCGGCAGGCGGCTGTCCTTGAGCGACGCGAGCACCGTGGCAAAGATCGAATGCACATGCATCGCGCAGCGGGCATGCGGCACCAACCGGTGAATGCCGCCATGCAGGCCCCAGGCGGTTGGGTCGGGCGCGTTCGGCCCTTCCAGCGTGCTGGGATCATTGGCGTCTACCTCGATCAGATCGCTGGCCTTGATCCGGCTGAAATGCATCTGATTGGGGTTCATCAGGAATCGCGTGCCATCATCATTGATGGCCAGACTGAAATGATTGGCGACACCTTCATGCAGGTTCAGCCGCGCGGTCCAGCGAAAGGCCGCAGCCATATCAACGCGTTCAGCCCAATGGGTCATGTTTTGTGTGTGCTGGTTCATGGCGGCTCCTTGGATTTTCGGTTAGCGCAGCGTAAAGGTTGCGCTGACAATAGCAAAAGGAAAGCATCATGACATTCAAGCCCGCCACATGGCCACGCAAACTGCGGTCGCAGGAATGGTTCGGAGGGTCGTCAAAGGATGCGATTTATCACCGGTCCTGGATGAAGAACCAAGGCCTGCCTGCTGATTTGCTGGATGGCCGTCCTGTCATCGGGATCTGCAACACATGGTCGGAACTGACCCCCTGCAACGCCCATCTGCGCGATCTGGCCGAACGGGTAAAATTCGGCGTCTATGAGGCTGGCGGTTTCCCGGTTGAATTCCCCGTATTTTCGCCCGCTGAATCGAGCCTGCGCCCCACCGCGATGATGTATCGCAACCTTTGCGCCATGGATGTCGAAGAGGCGATCCGTGGCAAAAGCATGGATGGCGTTGTCCTGCTCGCTGGCTGCGACAAGACCACGCCTGCGCTGCTGATGGGGGCAGCATCGGTCGATCTGCCCGCGATCCTCGTCTCTGGCGGGCCGATGCTGAACGGCCATTTCCGTGGCGAAACAATCGGGTCCGGCACGCATCTGTGGAAATTCTCCGAAGCCGTGCGCGCGGGCGAGATGACGGCAGAAGAATTTGTCGAGGCAGAGGCGTCCATGTCCCGCTCGCCCGGGTCCTGCAACACGATGGGCACGGCGAGCACGATGGCCTCAATGGCAGAGGCCTTGGGCATGGCCCTGTCCGGCAATGCGGCCATTCCCGCCGTCGACAGCCGTCGCCGCGTGATGGCGCATCTGACCGGGCGCCGTATCGTGCAGATGGTCAAGGATGATCTGAAACCATCCGATGTGATGACCAAACAGGCGTTCGAAAACGCGATCCGGACCAATGCGGCCATCGGCGGGTCTACCAATGCAGTGATCCACCTGCTTGCCATGGCGGGCCGGACCAAGGATGTGACACTGACCTTGGACGACTGGGACCGGCTGGGCCGCGATGTACCCACGATTCTGAACCTGATGCCGTCGGGCAAATACCTGATGGAGGAATTCTTTTACGCCGGAGGCCTGCCTGTCGTGATCAAACGTCTGGGCGAGGCGGGGTTGCTGCACAAGGACGCGCTGACCGTGTCCGGCACCAGCATCTGGGACGAGGTCAAAGAGGTCCGCAACTGGAATGAGGATGTGATCCTGCCGGTGGAAAAAGCACTGACCAAATCAGGCGGCATTGCCGTGCTGCGCGGCAACCTCGCCCCCGGTGGCGCGGTGCTGAAACCATCCGCCGCGACGCCTGCCTTGATGCAGCATCGCGGGCGTGCCGTGGTGTTCGAGGATATCGACGATTACAAGGCCCGCATCAACGATGATGATCTCGATATCGACGAAACCTGCGTCATGGTGCTGAAAAACTGCGGCCCGCGCGGCTATCCGGGCATGGCCGAGGTCGGCAATATGGGGCTGCCACCAAAGATTTTGAAAAAGGGCATCACCGATATGGTGCGGATTTCCGATGCGCGGATGTCCGGCACCGCCTTTGGCACCGTGGTCCTGCATACATCGCCCGAGGCGGCGGTGGGCGGCCCCCTCGCCGTGGTCCGGAACGGCGACATGATCGAGGTGGATGTGGCCGGTCGTCGCCTGCATCTGGATATTTCCGACGATGAATTGCAGGCCCGTCTGGCGGCCTGGTCGGCGGATACATCTGGTGCCAACCCGCGCCCGACCAGCGGCTATGCGATGCTTTATCATGACCGCGTCATGGGGGCGGATACAGGTGCCGATTTCGATTTTCTCGTCGGGCATCGCGGCAATGCTGTCGGCAAGGAGGCGCATTGATGCGCAACATCTGCCTTGTCGGCATCGGCAAGATCGCCGTTGACCAGCACGTCCCCGCCATCGCCGCCAGCCCCGACTGGCAATTGGCCGCCACCGTCAGCCGCGCCGGATCGGTGGACGGCGTGCCCGCCCACAGCGACTTTGCGCAGATGCTGGCAGACCGGCCCGACATCGGTGTCGTGTCGCTCTGCCTGCCGCCGGTGCCGCGCTATGATTACGCCGCCGCCGCCATCGCGGCGGGGCGTCATGTGATGCTGGAAAAACCCCCCGGCGCGACCTTGGCCGAGGTGCAGGCGCTGGGCGCCATGGCGCAGAATGCAGGCGTCACGCTTTACACCACATGGCACAGCCGGATGGCGAAAGGTGTCGCACCCGCCAAAGCATGGCTGGCGGACAAAACCATCACCGCCGCGCATATCACCTGGAAAGAGGACGTGCGCCGCTGGCATCCCGGTCAGGACTGGGTCTTTGCACCGGGCGGCATGGGCGTGTTTGATCCGGGCAGTAATGCGCTGTCGATTATGACGGAAATCCTGCCCGCTCCTGTGCATTTGCGGCAGGCCGATCTGTTCTTTCCCGCCAACCGCGACACGCCGATTGCGGCTGATCTGACATGGACCGGCAATGTGACGGGTCAATTCGACTGGCGTCAGGAAGGCCCGCAAAGCTGGGACATCACGGTAGAAACCACCACAGGCATGCTCGCCCTGCATGACGGCGGCGCACGGCTCGTGATCGACGGGGCAGAGGTGGCGGCAGGTGCCGACCGCGAATATCCTGCCCTCTATGACCGCATGGCCGCACTGGTGAAAACAGCGGCATCCGAGGTGGATATCACCCCGATGATCCATGTCGCCGACGCGCTGACCCTTGGCAAACGCCACGTGGTCGAGGCGTTTGATTTCTGACTAAACCCTTGCATCGTCGACGTAAAAATATCCCCGCCGGAGGCTGCCCCGGAGGGGCAATCCGGCGTTCACAAACTGCCAAAAATTTACCATTTGATAAAAAATAAAACTGTGGCAGCATGATCTGGACAAGCCAGACAGGATGCAGCCATGTCCAACCCGATGACTACCGGAATAGCACCAGCGCGATTGCCCGCTGACCAGCTCGCCCAGAACTTTACCGATCTGCACGCGCCGCTTGACCGGCATGAGGCGCGGGTTGCGGCGGACCGGTGCTATTTCTGCTACGACGCGCCCTGCGTCACGGCCTGCCCGACAAGCATCGACATCCCGCTGTTCATCCGCCAGATCAGCACCGGCACGCCGGATGCAGCGGCGAAAACCATCTTTGACCAGAATATCCTTGGCGGCATGTGCGCCCGCGTCTGCCCGACCGAGGATCTGTGCGAACAGGCCTGCGTGCGCGAAACGGCCGAGGGCAAGCCGGTCGAAATCGGCCGCCTGCAACGCTATGCCACGGACACGCTGATGGCGCGACAAAGCCATCCGTATGACCGTGCGCCGGTGACCGGCAAAACCGTGGCCGTGGTTGGCGCCGGGCCTGCGGGTCTGGCCTGTGCACATCGCCTTGCAATGCTGGGGCATGATGTGACGATCTTTGACGCCAGGACCAAACCCGGTGGCCTGAACGAATTCGGCATCGCCGCCTATAAGTCCACCGATGATTTCGCCGCGCGCGAGGTGGATTGGCTGATGGGGATTGGCGGGATCACGCTGCAAACCGGCAAGAAACTGGGCGCAGATCTGACGCTCGATGCGCTGGCCGAGGATTATGACGCGGTGTTCCTTGCTGTCGGCCTTGGCGGTGTGAATGCCCTGCATACGGCGGGCGAGGACAAGGACGGCGTCTATAACGCTGTCGATTTCGTTTCTGTGCTGCGACAGGCCAGTGATTTGACGGCTCTGCCGGTGGGTCGCGATGTCGTGGTCATCGGCGGTGGCATGACGGCGGTAGATGCGGCGGTGCAGTCGAAACTGCTTGGCGCGCAGAACGTGACCATCGCCTACCGGCGCGGTCGCGACGCGATGGGTGCCAGCCGCTATGAACAGGACCTCGCCGCGTCCCGCGGCGTACGGCTGTTGCTCAACGTCCAGCCTGTCGCGATCCACGGCAACGGTGCCGTGCGCGAGGTGGAACTGGAATATACCGCCGATACCGGCGCTGGGCTGGCAGGTACAGGTGAGACGATCCGCCTGCCCGTCGATCAGCTATTCAAGGCGATCGGTCAGACGCTGGAAACCGATGCCGGACTGGCGCTGGAAGGTCGCAAGATCGCGGTAACCGGCACAGGCCGCACCAGCCGCGCCGGTGTCTGGGCAGGCGGCGATTGCGCCAGCGGTGGCAACGATCTGACCGTGACCGCCGTGGCCGAAGGGCGCGATGCGGCGATGGATATCCACGCGGCCCTGACCGTCTGAACGCAACGCGTCCCGGACTTGATCCGGGACCTCTGACAAAACCGACCGCGAGGTCCAAGGGCACAGGCCCGGGACGGCGGCGGAACACAAAGGATAAAGCCATGGCTGATCTGACAACAAATTTTCTGGGCATCACATCCCCCAACCCGTTCTGGCTGGCCTCTGCCCCGCCCACTGATAAGGAATACAACGTCCGCCGCGCCTTTGAGGCGGGCTGGGGCGGCGTGGTGTGGAAAACGCTCGGCTCCGAAGGGCCGCCCGTCGTCAACGTCAACGGCCCGCGATACGGCGCGATCTATGGGGCGGACCGGCGGTTGTTGGGGCTGAACAATATCGAACTGATCACCGACCGCCCCTTGCAGACCAATCTGGATGAAATCACCCGCGTCAAGGCCGACTACCCCGACCGCGCCATCATCGTGTCAATCATGGTGCCTTGCGAAGAACAGGCGTGGAAAGACATCCTGCCGCGTGTGGCCGAAACCGGTGCAGACGGGATCGAACTGAACTTCGGCTGCCCGCATGGCATGTCCGAACGCGGCATGGGCGCGGCTGTCGGGCAGGTGCCCGAATATATCGAAATGGTCACGCGCTGGTGCAAGCAATATTATGACAAGCCGGTGATCGTGAAACTGACGCCCAATATCACCGATATCCGCCAACCAGCAGCCGCTGCAAAGCGGGGCGGGGCCGATGCGGTCAGCCTGATCAATACGATCAATTCGATCACCTCGGTGAATCTTGATACCATGTCGCCGGAGCCATCCATCGACGGCAAAGGATCACATGGCGGCTATTGTGGTCCGGCGGTCAAGCCCATCGCTTTGTCGATGGTATCCGAAATCGCGCGCCACCCGGACACACGCGGCATGCCGATCAGCGGTATCGGCGGTGTCACCACATGGCGCGATGCGGCGGAATATATCAGCCTCGGTTGCGGCAATGTGCAGGTCTGCACGGCGGCGATGACCTATGGGTTCAAGATCGTGCAGGAAATGATCAGCGGGCTGTCGGAATGGATGGATGAAAAGGGCTATACTTCGGTCGAGCAGGTCGTCGGCCGCGCGGTGCCCAATGTGACCGACTGGCAATATCTGAACCTTAATTACATCGCGAAAGCCAAGATCAGCCAGGATGATTGCATCAAATGCGGGCGTTGCTACGCCGCGTGTGAGGACACCAGCCATCAGGCGATTGCGATGTCGGCAGACCGGACATTTACCGTGATCGACGCCGAATGCGTGGCCTGCAACCTGTGCGTCGATGTCTGCCCGGTCGAGAATTGCATCACGATGGAGGCGATGGCACCGGGGCAGGTCGATCCGCGCACCGGCAAGGTCGTGCAAAAGGAATATGCCAACTGGACAACGCATCCGAACAATCCGGGGGCTGTCGCGGCCGAATGATCAGGGCTGCAATATCCGGCTGATCACATGATCCAGATAGGTGGCGGCCCCGGCATAGGGATCGCTGCCGGGCATCACCGCCTGCACCTGCACATCAAAATCGGCGTAATGCTGGGTCAGCGCCCAGATCGAAAAGATCAGGTGATAGGGGTCGACAGGTGCGATCTTGCCCGCATCGGCCCAAGAGCGAATAACCGTGGCTTTCTCATCCACCAGGTTTTTCAGATCACTGTGCAGGATGGTTTCGATCCGTGGTGCGCCTTGCAGGATTTCATTGGCAAACAGGCGGCTTTCGCGCGGGTAATCCTTGCTCAGCGCCAGTTTGCGTTGCGCATAACCCATGATTTCCTTGACCGGATCTCCATTGCCGTTCAGCGCCTTGAGCGGGTCGAGCCAGGTTTCCAGCAGACGTGCCAGCAGGGCGGCATGAATCGCCTCCTTCGACGGGAAATAATACAGCAGATTGGGTTTCGACAGCCCCGCCGCATCTGCGATCTGATCCAATGTGCTGCCGCGAAAGCCGAATTGTGAAAAGATATCCAGCCCCGCCGAAAGGATCGCCGCCTGATTGCGTTTCTGGATGCGGGTCGGCGGTTTTGTCATGATCAGCGGGCGCTCATTTTTTAGGCTGTAGCGCCCCGGATGGGTCCGGTTTGCTGGCATAATAAGCACCTGCCAATGGTTCACGCAGAAAACTTGACTGGTGCTGTTCCTCTGTTAGCGTTGTTTTGACCATCTGGTCAAACCAAGAAACAGGAGAGCCCGATGCCATCCCCCGGCGAGAACCTCAAGATCAATGGCGAACGTCTCTGGGACAGTCTGATGGAGATGGCCAAGATCGGCCCCGGCGTGGCGGGTGGCAATAACCGCCAGACCCTGACCGATGAGGATAGCGCAGGGCGGCATCTGTTCCAGTCATGGTGCGATGCGGCGGGCTGCACCATGGGTGTGGATGAAATGGGCAATATGTTTGCCCGGCGTGAGGGCACTGATCCCGATGCGCTGCCGGTGTATGTCGGGTCGCATCTGGATACCCAGCCCACGGGCGGTAAATATGATGGTGTCCTGGGGGTTTTGGGCGGCTTGGAAGTGATCCGCACGCTGAATGATCTGGATATCAAGACCAGGCATCCGATTGTGGTGACCAATTGGACCAATGAGGAAGGCACGCGGTACGCGCCGGCGATGCTGGCCTCCGGCGTCTTTGCAGGCAAACATTCGCTGGATTGGGCCTATGACCGGGTGGACGCCAAGGGTAAAAAGTTTGGTGATGAACTGGACCGCATCGGCTGGAAAGGCCCCGAAAAGGTCGGTGAACGCAAGATGCATGCGTTCTTTGAATTACATATCGAACAAGGCCCGATATTAGAAGCCGAAGGCAAACAGATCGGCGTCGTCACCCATGGGCAGGGGTTGCGCTGGGTACAATGCACGGTGACCGGCAAGGAAAGCCACACCGGATCGACGCCGATGCATATGCGCAGGAATGCGGGGCGCGGGCTCGCGTTGGTGACCGAACTGGTCCATGAAATCGCGATGAAGAATCAGCCCAATGCGGTGGGTGCCATTGGGCATATCGATGTTTCTCCCAACAGCCGCAATATTATCCCCGGCAAGGTAGTCTTTACCGTCGATATGCGCACCCATCTGCTGGACAAGCTGAATGCGATGGTTGTGGAGCTGATGGATCGGGCGCCAAGGCTCTGTGAAGATATCGGCGTGACATTCGAGGCCGAAATTGTCGGCCAGTTCGACCCGCCTGCCTTTGATGAAAAATGCGTCGCCGCCGTGCGCAATGCGGCGGAACGGCTGGGTTACTCCCATATGAATATCATTTCCGGCGCAGGCCATGATGCCTGTTGGATCAATGAAGTCTATCCGACCGCGATGATCATGTGTCCCTGTGTCGATGGGTTGAGCCATAACGAGGCAGAAGAGATCACGCCAGAATGGGCGGCAGCCGGGGCGGATGTGCTGTTTCACGCGGTGGTCGAAACGGCGGAGATTGTCGGGTGAGGGTGTCGGTGAACACATCCGCAGTCCCGGACTTGCTCCGGGACCTCTTACCATGCTGGCGTGGAGGTCCCGGATCGGGTCCGGGACTGCGTTGGGGGTTTTTTAACCTTTCGCGACTATGCATTCAGCATGGCCTTTTACACCTACATCGCTTCCTGCAATTCCAACACGGCGATCTATATCGGCGTGACCGGCGATCTGTTCAAACGCATGTCGGAACATCATTCCGGGCAAGGCAGTGTCCACACCGCCAGATACCGCATCCGCAAGCTGGTGTATTTCGAGACTTATGCAACCTTGCCAGAGGCCATCGCGCGGGAACGCAAGCTGAAACGATGGCGGCGCGACTGGAAGAACGCGCTGATCAAGGAAATCAATCCAAACTGGTCCGATCTGATCATGGAGGCTTCATTTCTCTGAGGTCCCGGATCGGGTCCGGGGTTGCGGATCGTGAGAGGAGACAGAGATGACAACAGTGATCAAAAACGGCACCATCGTCACGGCGGACCTGACCTATCAGGCGGACGTTCTGATCGATGGTGGCAAGATCATCGAGATCGGGCCGAACCTGCAAGGTGACGAAAAGTTGGACGCCACAGGCTGCTATGTCATGCCGGGCGGGATTGATCCGCATACCCATCTCGAAATGCCGTTCATGGGTACCTATTCGGCGGATGATTTTGAATCTGGCACCCGCGCGGCGCTGGCCGGCGGCACGACGATGGTTGTCGATTTCGCGCTGCCTGCCCCCGGTCAGGGCCTGCATGATGCGCTGCAGATGTGGGACAACAAATCTGGCCGCGCCAATTGCGACTACTCGTTCCACATGGCGGTGACATGGTGGGGCGAACAGGTCTTTGACGAGATGGAAAGCGTCGTCCGCGACCGTGGCATCAACACGTTCAAGCATTTCATGGCCTATAAAGGCGCGCTGATGGTGAATGATGATGAAATGTATGCGTCATTCTCGCGCCTCGCCTCGCTGGGTGCCATCGCGATGGTCCATGCTGAGAATGGCGATGTTGTGGCCGAACTCTCTGCTAAACTGCTGGCCGAGGGCAATACCGGCCCAGAGGCGCACGCCTATTCCCGCCCCCCGCAGGTCGAGGGCGAGGCGGCGAACCGTGCCATCATGATCGCCGATATGACCGGGGTGCCGCTGTATATCGTCCATGTATCCTGTGAAGAGGCGCATGAGGCGATCCGGCGCGCAAAGATGCAGGGCAAACGCGTCTGGGGCGAACCGCTGATCCAGCATCTGACCCTGGATGAAAGCGAATATTTCAATCAGGATTGGGATCATGCCGCGCGGCGCGTCATGTCGCCGCCGTTCCGCAACAAGATGCATCAGGATGGGCTGTGGGCCGGGCTGCAATCGGGCAGCCTGTCCGTGGTCGCGACGGATCATTGCGCCTTTACCACCGATCAGAAACGTTATGGCGTCGGCGATTTCACCAAGATCCCGAATGGCACAGGCGGGCTGGAGGACCGGATGCCGATGCTCTGGACCCATGGTGTGCGTACCGGGCGGCTGACGATGAATGAATTTGTCGCGCTGACATCGACCAATATCGCGAAAATCCTGAATTGCTATCCGCGCAAAGGCGCCGTGCTGGTGGGTGCCGACGCCGATTTGGTGGTCTGGGACCCGGAGAAATCCAAGACGATTACCGCATCAGCGCAGCAATCCGCGATTGATTACAACGTGTTCGAGGGAAAAGAGGTCACTGGCCTGCCACGCTTTACCCTGACCCGCGGCCATGTCGCTGTGCATGATGGCGAAATCCGCACGCAGGAAGGGCATGGCCAATTCGTCAAGCGTGCGCCGAATACGCCGACGAATACGGCGCTATCCAAGTGGAAAGAGCTGACGGCCCCACGCCCGGTGCAGCGGACGGGTATTCCCGCGACGGGGGTTTGATGACCGCTGAACCTGTGATCAGCGCCAAGGGGTTGAACCTGACGTTTGAGACGAATGATGGCCCCGTCCATGCGTTGAAAGACGTGGACCTTGATATCGGCAAGGGCGAATTTGTCAGCTTCATTGGCCCGTCCGGCTGCGGTAAGACGACATTCCTGCGCTGTATCGCGGGGTTAGAAACGCCCACCGGTGGCACGCTGAATGTCAACGGCATGACACCGGATCAGGCGCGGCGTGCGCGGGCCTATGGCTATGTGTTTCAGGCGGCGGGGCTTTATCCGTGGCGCACGATTGGCGGCAATGTGAAGCTGCCGTTGGAGATCATGGGATTTTCCAAAGCCGAACAGGCCGAACGCGTGGCGCGTGTTTTGTCGTTGGTTGATCTGGCGGGGTTCGAAAAGAAATTCCCCTGGCAATTGTCAGGCGGGATGCAACAGCGCGCGAGCATTGCCCGCGCGCTGGCGTTTGATGCCGATATCCTGCTGATGGATGAACCATTCGGTGCGCTGGATGAGATTGTGCGCGACCATTTGAACGAGCAGCTCTTGCAGCTTTGGGCGCGGACGGAAAAGACCATCGGTTTCGTCACCCATTCGATCCCCGAGGCGGTCTATCTGTCCACCAAGATCGTCGTCATGTCGCCGCGTCCCGGCCGGATCACCGATGTGATCGACAGCCCGCTGCCACGCGAACGGCCCTTGGATATCCGCGAGAGCGCGGCGTTTATCGAGATTGCGCATCGTGTGCGAGAAGGTTTGCGGGCGGGGCATGTGGATGTGTAGGCGCTGCCTCCGGCGGGAGTATTTTGCACAAAGCGAGGGAGGGGCGCTGTGAAATCACTGGTGCCGATCCTGAGTATTGTCGGGGCGATCCTGTTGATCTGGGTCGTCGCGGTCGTGCCGATGAATATGCATCTGACCGCCGATCAGGCGCAGCGCGATGGGCTTGTGGTGACACCGGAAACCCCGGCGGAACGGCAGGGATATTCCGGGCTGGGGTTGAGTTTTGCCAATCCGGGGCTGATCGGGCTGACCTATTCACTGGAGCGGCCGCGCCTGCCATCGCCGCATCAGGTGGCGGGCGAGATGTGGCAGACGATTGTGATGCAGAATGTCACCTCGAACCGGTCCTTGGTGTTTCATGGCTGGGTCACCTTGTCCGCAACCTTGCTTGGCTTTGTTATTGGGACGACGCTGGGTATCCTTCTGGCGGTGGGGATCGTGCATAACCGCGCCATGGATATGAGCGTGATGCCTTGGGCGATTGCCAGCCAGACCATTCCTATTCTGGCATTGGCACCGATGATCATCGTGATGATGGGGTCGATTGGCATTCAAGGCTTGCTGCCCAAGGCAGTGATCAGCGCCTATCTGTCGTTCTTTCCCGTTGTCGTCGGTATGGTGAAAGGGTTGCGCAGCCCCGATGCGATGCAGATGGATTTGCTGCGCACCTATTATGCCAGCTCGGCACAGGCATTCTGGAAATTGCGCCTGCCGGCCTCGGTGCCGTATCTGTTTGCCTCGTTCAAGATCGGGATATCGGCGGCGCTGGTTGGCGCGATTGTCGCGGAATTGCCGACAGGGGCGCGGGCCGGGTTTGGCGCGCGGATGCTGGTGGGGGATCAATATGGCCAGCCTTTGGTGACCTGGGCTGCTTTGTTTGCGGCGGCGATTACGGCAGCGGCGCTTGTGGGGATATTCACCGCGATGGAGCGGTTCACACTGCGCCGGATGGGGATGGTGCAGGCATGAATATGGCGATCATCTCTGCTTTGGCGGTCTGGGGTGTGGGGTGGTTCGTCAACGCCCGCCTTGCCACAAGCCGTGCGGCGCAGAACAGGATTGTGCGGTTGCTGGTGCCCGCGATTTTTGGCCTGACCCTGCTGATCATGTGGGAAATGCTGGTGCGGATGCTGGGGATCAGTCCGATCATCCTGCCTGCGCCTTCGGCGATTGCCGACAGGTTCGGCAGTTCGCTGCCCATCCTTTGGGCGGATTTTGAGCAGACGATCATCAAAGGGGCGATGACCGGCTATATTATCGGGGCGATCTGTGCCTTCGGCGTGGCGGTGCTCGCCGACAGGTCAGATTTCCTGACGCGCGGTATTCTTCCCGTAGGCGGGTTCATGGCGGCGCTCCCCATCGTTGGGATCGCGCCGATTTTTGTGCGTTGGCTGGGCAGCGATTGGCAATCCAAGGCGGCCGTCGTCGCCGTCATGGTGTTTTTCCCGATCCTCGTGAATATCGTTGCTGGCCTGCGCGACACATCCGCGATGCAGCGCGATCTGATGCGGACCTATGGCGCGGGCTATTGGCAGAGTCTGTTCAAACTGCGCCTGCCCGCCGCGATGCCGTTCATCTTCAACGGGCTGAAAATTGCGACGACTTTGGCGCTGATCGGGGCAATTGTTGCTGAATTTTTTGGCTCTCCCACGGTTGGCATGGGCTTTCGGATATCGACATCGGTCGGGCGGCTTGCGCTGGATATGGTCTGGGCCGAAATTGTGGTCGCAGCGATTGCTGGCAGCACGCTTTACGGGGCTGTCGCATGGGTCGAGGGGCGGGTGACATTCTGGCATCCGTCGCAACGAAAATAACAAGCCCCGGCAAGAGGGCATCACACTGACTTGGAGGTCAAAATGAAGACAACACTACTCGCGGCGGCCTGTGCTGCCGGTCTTGGCGGTATCGCTCATGCCCAGGACAATGACGTGTCACTGCAATTGCAGTGGGTCACGCAATCCCAGTTCGCCGGGTATTATGTGGCGCTGGATCAGGGGTATTATGAGGAAGAGGGTCTGAACGTTACGATCCTGCCCGGTGGTCCCGACATCGCGCCGCCACAGGTGCTGGCGGGCGGCGGTGCCGATGCGATGCTGAACTGGATGCCATCGGCGCTGGCCGCGCGCGAACGCGGTCTGCCGGTGGTGAATATCGCGCAGCCGTTCAAGACATCGGGGCTGATGCTGACCTGCTGGAAAGATACCGGGATCGAGACGGTCGAGGATTTCCGCGGCCGCACCATCGGCGTCTGGTTCTTTGGCAATGAATATCCGTTCCTGAGCTGGATGGCGCAGGCCGGTATCCCGACCGAAGGCGGCGAGGATGGCGTGACCGTCCTGCGGCAAGGGTTCAACGTTGATCCTTTGTTGCAGCGGCAGGCGGATTGCATCTCGACCATGACCTATAATGAATATGGGCAGGTGCTGGATGCGGGCGTCGATCCGGATGAATTGATCACCTTCATGTATGAGGATCAGGGCGTCGCCACGCTGGAAGACGGGATCTATGTGCTGGAAGAGAACCTTGAGGACCCGGAATTCGTCGATAAAATGGTCCGCTTTGTGCGCGCCTCGATGAAGGGCTGGAAATGGGCCGAGGAAAACCCAGAAGCTGCAGGTGCGATCATCGTAGAATATGATGAAACCGGCGCCCAGTCTGAAGAAGCACAGATCCGCATGATGCAGGAAATCGCGAAACTGACCGCTGGATCGAACGGCGCGCTGGACCCTGCGGATTACGAACGGACCGTCGCGACACTGCTGGGCGGCGGGTCAGATCCGGTGATTTCTGCCGAGCCAGAGGGGGCCTGGACCCATCTGATCACGGATCAGGCGCTGGAGTGATCTGAAAACGGAAGATCGGGCGCTGGTGTGAGGCTGGCGTCCGGGTAACTTTGATTGGCTCCGGATCATCGACGTCGTAGGTCGGGGTTCTCCCCGACCTGTTCTATGGCGGGGTAAACCCCGCCCTACCGCTCCGTCAGTTTCAACTCGATCCGGCGGTTCTGCGCACGCGCTTCAGGCGTGTTCGCCGGGTTCAGCGGTTGATATTCGCCGAACCCATTGGCAGCCAGACGGCGGGGGTCGATGCCCAGATCCTCGGCCATGAAACGGACCACGGAGAGCGCCCGCGCCTGGCTCAACTCCCAGTTATCGGCGAAACGTCCGTTTGCGGTGATCGGTATGTCGTCCGTGTGTCCGTCCACGCGGATGATCCAGTCGATACCATCGGGGATGTCATCGGCGAAATCGCGCAGGATGCCTGCGATATTGGCAATCTCGGCGCGGCCCTGGGCGGACAGATCGGCCTGCCCGACCTCGAACAGAACTTCCGAGGAAAAGACGAAACGGTCGCCTTCGATCCTGATCCGGTCTTGCCCTTCCAGCACCCGCCGCAACTGGCCAAAGAAATCCGACCGGAACCGGTTGAGGTCTTCGGCCTCGGCCAGCAGGCGGGCGGTTTCTTCTTCCAGCCGGATCCGTTCCGCCTCTTCCAGCGCGCGGCGTTGCCGTTCTTCCGATGCGACGCGGGCCAATGCAGTATTCAGCTGTGATCCCAGTGTTTCGATCTGCACCTGTGCCTCGCGGTCGGTATCTTCGGCAAGGTCCAGCAGGGTCTGCAAGGTGCCGACCTGATTGCGCAGTGCCAGAAGCTGTTCATTCAGTGCGGCGGTTTGCCGTTGTGCCTCGGTCGAGGTTTCTTCCTGCTCGGCCAAGGCCGCATTGGCGATGGCGAGCAGCCCGGCCTGTCGCTCTGCCTCGGTCAGGGCTTCGCTCCGCGCTCTCTCTAGTTCCGCCTGTGCGGCGCGGGCAGCGGCCAGCAGGGTCAGGGTTTCCTCGGCCTCTTGCCTTTGCTGTTCAAGGTTCAGCGTCATCGCCGTTAGTTCGGCATCGGCGTTTTCCAACCTTTCGCGCAGGGCGGCGGCGGTGGCGGCATCGGTCAGGCGGGCGGCTTCCAGTTCGGAGATCTGGGCAGCACTTTCATCGCGTTCAATTTCCAGATCGGCGATCATCGCCTGCAATGCTTCACGCCGGGCGGCGGCAAGGCGGGCGGCTTCGGCGCTTTCGTCGATCTCATCGCGGGCTTGGGCAAGGGCGAGGTTCAGCGCCTCTTGCTCTGACATCAGCCGTTCCTGCGATTGTTCCAGCCCGGTGATGGTCTGCTGGGCATCACGCTGATCGGCCAGCAGGCCCGCGACCTGCGCCTCAAACCCGGTGATCTGGTCCTGCGCTGCGGCCAGCGCCTGATCCTGCGCTTCGCGTTCGGCGATCAAGGCGGCGGTCCGGTCCTGTTCCAGACCCAAGGTCGCGGCAAGGGCGGCCATTTCGCTGGACAAGGTGTCAAGCTCACTGGCCTGCCCGGTGATCGTTTCGCGCAGGGTGAATTGCAGCACCATGAAGATCGTCAGCACGAACATCAGCACCAGCAGAATGCCGGTCATCGCATCGACAAAGCCCGGCCAGATCGCGTTCTGGAAACGGTTGGATGATCTGCGGCTCAGCGCCATGGATCAGCTCCGCTCCCGGATCAGATTGGTCAGCGCGGCGAGATCATCGCGCAAGGCACTGGTGCTTTCGTGGCGTCCGGCAGCGATATCTTCGGCGATGCGCAGCAATTGCACATCGATGGACCGCAGCCGCATCCGGCTTTCGGCATCGATCCCGCCCATGCCGCTGTCGTCCAGTTTTCTGACCAGTTGTTCCTGCGCAGTGGCAACCCGTTCGAGCAGCGCAGGCACCTCGCTTGTGGTTGTGGCCTGCGCCAGAATTTCGATTGCGGCGGCCAGCGAATGGAACCGCCGGTCAGTAGTTTCGCGGTCAGCGGCAGTCTGATCCATCATCAACTGGATCGAATCCATCAATTCGCCCATCTGGTCGACGACGCCGGCACCGGGTGCAGCACCTTCATCGCCGTCGATACCGACGCGGGTGATGGTGGACATCCATTCTTCCAATTCGCGGTAGAAACGGTTCTGGCCATGTCCTGCGAAAAGTTCGAGCAGACCGACGACCAGCGATCCGGCCAGCCCCAGAAGCGAGCTTGAAAAGGCCGTGCCCATGCCGCCAAGCTGGTCTTCCAACCCGTCCTGCAGGCGGCTGAAAATATCCGCCCCGGATTCGCCATCGCCGGGGTTCAGCGACCGGATCGTTTCCACCAAGGCGGGAACAGTCGTGGCCAACCCATAGAATGTCCCCAAAAGCCCAAGGAAAATCAGCACATTGCCGATATAGCGGGTGATTTCGCGGTCTTCGTCGATCCGCTGTGCCACGGAATCAAGGATCGAGCGGCCCGAACTGGATGAAATCTGCGTCCGCGCCCCGCGTGATCGCAGCAATGTCGCCAGCGGCGCCAGCAAGGATGGCGCGGTTGTGATGTTATGCCCGCTGATGCCGCGTGCAAAATCTTCGATCCAGCGGACCGAGGTCATCAGCAGGAACACCTGATTAAAGCAGGACAAGACCCCAAGGACGAAGACGCCCAGGATCACCCCATTCAGATAGGGGTTGGACAAAAAGATCGCCCGGATCTGGTCCAATCCCAGATATAACCCCGCCGCGACCAGCACGATCACGGTCAACATGAACAACAATTGCCGGATCGGTTGGGAAAACTGTGCCGTTATTTTGGCTGGTCGTTTGTCTGCCACGAAGGTTTATCCTGATCTGGTCCGATTTGCCCTTTGCATAGCAGCATATGCCGCCAGACGGACAAACCGAATTTTACGCACGATGGCCCTCTGTTGCTGTCAAGGCACGCACCCGGTCGGCCAGCCAGCGCATATCGTCATCCTTGATCCCCATTTCGGTCAGCAATGTGACGGTATTGAACAGATATTCCGTATTCGGCCCGCGCCCGCCCACCGCTTGGGCGATCATCTGCGCCTGTTTTTCCAGATCGAACTGGCAATATTGGGCATGGTCGGGATCGACGATATAGGTCAGCGCAGTGATCGTTTCGCCATCACTGCAGATCAGCTCGACATTGGCCTCGTAATAGGCAGAGCTGACCAGCTCGCGTTCGCGTAACATGGCAAGAACGTCGGCTTCCTCATCCGGATCGACCTTTAACGCGACGCCGGTGCATTGCGCGCCGGGCTGATGGTCCAGCGCCAGCACAAGACCGGGATCATCCGGCGTGCCGCGATGATGGATGGACAGCATGCAGAAACTGCGGTGATAATCGGGAAGTCTGGCGGTGACCTGACGGATCGGCGTAAAGCCGGGGTTCCACAACAGCGACCCATATCCGAAAACCCAAAGCGCCATGATCTGCCGTCCTTTCCTGTTGCCCCCGGTAAACACCTTTTGGGGGCCGACGGAAAGGGCTCAGACCGCGCGCATCATATCGCCAAAGATCGCATCCTGATGATCCTGCATATAAATCCGCAGCCAAGGCGTATATTGCGCGGGATGACGGATCACATCGGCGGATAGGTCGTAAAAATCGACCCAGCGTGTCGCCATTACCTCTGCCGGGTTGGGCGTGATCTTTAGATCATTCGGCGCATCGGCCACATAAACCTCGACCAGTTCATGTTCGATCAACCCATCGCCGACATCGGCGCGATATTCGATCTGGTCGCGATGCGCGGGGTAGATCCCGGTGATCCCCAATTCCTCGTCCAGCCGGCGCAAAGCACAAATGGCTGGGTCTTCATCCCATTCCGGATGGGTACAGCAGGTATTCGCCCAGAGCCCCGGCGTATGGTATTTACCCATCGCCCGTTGCTGGATCAGCACGCGCCCGCGGTTCATCACGAACACACTGACCGCCTTGTGTTTCAGCCCGCGCTGATGCGCGGCGAGCTTTTCCACTGGTTGCAACGTGCCGTCGACCCAGGCCGGGATCATGATCGTCATGTGCGCAAGGGCGAGACCAGCCGCGTCAGATGCGCAAGGTTCTTAATGCCGATTTTCAGATGGGCCATGGGGCGGGCTTTCACGAGTTTCTTGTTCATATAAGCCTCAAACGTCAGCTTTTGCACGTCGACATCATGACACAGGGACACAAACCGCTCACGCCGCTCATCGCTGCGGTAATAGGCGTTCTGCATCGCGGCCAAAACCCGGAAAACCTGTTTATGTTCGCGCATGAAGAGTTTCCGCGCCAGTTGCAGGTCTTTGACCCGACCGGATGCCAGGCAAGCCGCCGCAGCCGTCGCCGCAACACGGCCCCCGACCATGGCGTAATAGATGCCTTCGCCCGATGACGGTGCCACGACACCAGCAGCATCACCGGCCAGCACGACATCTTTGCCATTGTCCCAGCAATCCAGCGGTTTCAGCGGGATCGGCGCACCTTCACGGCGGATCGTCTTGCAATCACTCAGACCGGCGCTGGCGCGCAGATCGGCGGTAGCCTGTTTGACATCGACCGATTTGATCATCGACCCCATGCCGACGCTGGCTTGTGCGCCATGCGGGAAGACCCAGCCATAAAAATCAGGCGAGATACGCCCGTCATAGATGACGTCACAGCGCAGAGGGTCGTATGCGGCGTTGGCTTCCGGTGCCTCGATAATCTCATGGTAAGCAATGACATAGGGGATCTTGTCGCCATCCTTGACCTCGGCCCGCGCCACGTTGGAGCGCGCACCATCGGCGCCGATCACCAATTTCGTGGTCAGTTTCATATCCTCGCCCGTCACCTTGTCGCGGTAATTGACATGGGTGCCGGTCTCATCACGGGTGATCTTGGTGAATGTGCCGGCATAGCGATGCGCGCCAGCATCAGTCGCACGTTGCCGCAGGAAAGCGTCGAAATGTTCGCGGTCGACCATACCGACATAGCCGTTCTCAATCGGGATATCGACCTGACGACCGGTGGGGGAAATCATCCGCGCGGTGTTCACCTTTGCCACGATCTGGTCGTCGGGGATAAAGAAATCCGCAATCAGCCGCGGCGGAATCGCACCGCCACAGGGTTTGATCCGGCCTTCACGGTCGATGAACGCGACCTTGTGGCCGGAACGCGCAAGATCTTCTGCGGCAGTAGCCCCGGAAGGCCCCGCACCTACGACGACGACATCATATTGCATTGGCTATTCTCCCGGAACGAGGGTTGCGGACGGCATTCTGCGGTCCATGATTCTGGCGGCGACAAGGGCCGCAGCGATGAAAAGTGAGGCTTCAAAAAGGAACACAGCGCCAAAGGCTTGTGTGTCGGTCAAGGTCAGGCGCAAAACATCGGCCATGGCAGCACCCAGCAAGCCGCCGAACCCGGCGGCAATCGCTTGCGCCGCGCCCCACAGCCCCATTCGCGTACCTTCGCGCCGCTCGCGGCCTTCGCCAGCCAGCGCCATCATCGAGCCGATGGCGGCGACCGCGAACATGCCGTTGAAAAAGCCCAGAGCAACGACGGCAGGCACAATCGGCGCACCCGGACCCATCGGCCCCAGCATGGAAATGACCGCAAGCGCCGCGGCTGACCCAAGGCAACCCGCCATGACCCAGTTGCGCAAAGCCCCGATCTTTAGCCCCGTGGCCATGATGCCCACGGTCAGCATCCCGATAAAGGTGCCGCCGTTTTGCGCACCTGACAGCGACGTGGTTTGACCGGGCGTCAGGCCAAACACCAATCCGGCGTAAGGCTCAAGGATCAGCTCCTGCATGAAATAGGCGGTCATGGCGAGGAAGACGAACAGCGTGAAATTGCGCGCCTTGGGTTCGGCCCAGACCTCGGCCAGCCCTTGGCGGAACGGCGTCGGGTCGGGTTCGCGGGTGACTTTCAGCCCCCGCTCGACGCCCCAGACGGCGAGAATGGTAAGGGTGATCGCGATCAGGACGACTCCGCTGACGATTTCGAGCAGTTTCAGCGGGGTGTAAGGGTCGATCAGCGACCCCACGATACCAGCGGTCATGGCAATGCCGAAGATCATCATCAGCCATGTGATTGTCGCCGCCGCCGCGCGCCGATGCGGTGCCGTGGTCGTTGCAAGCAAAGCCAGCAGCGATGTGCCGGATGCCCCCACGCCCAGCCCGATCAGCGCATAGGCCAAGGCGGAAATGACCATGCCCCAGATAAACGACGCCTCCAGCACGATCAGCCCGAAGGTGGCGATCAGCGCCCCGGCACCCAATGCCACCATCCCGCCGATGATCCAGCGCGTGCGCTGCCCACCAGCGTCAGAGGCATGACCCCATTTCGGCCGCGACATCTGGATCCCGTAATGCAAGGCGACCAGCAGGCCGGGGATCACGGCGGGCAGCGCCAGTTCCACCACCATCAGCCGGTTCAGGGTTGATGTCATCAACACCACAATCGCGCCCAGCGCCATCTGCACCAGACCGAGCCGGATAATCTGCACCCAAGTCAGCGTCATGCGATGCCTCGCAACGCAAAGGCGGCGATCATCATACCGCTGATGTAAAACAGAATGCCCATGCCCTGATACCATTGCGCCTTGCCCAAAGGGTCGCGCAGCAGCACCCGCATCGCGGCGATTTGCACGGCCAGCATCGCGGTGATGCCCAAGGCGTGGAATGGATGGCTCCAGTAAAACAGCAGGCCGATCACGGCCACCTGCGGCACGGCCATCACCCAGCAGGCAACGCGCGCGGCACCGTCAGGGCCGAGTGTGACAGGCAAAGACCGCAAGCCCATGGCCCTGTCGCCCTCGACCGCTTTGAAATCGTTCAGCGTCATGATGCCATGCGCGCCCAAGCCGTAAAGCACGGCGATGGTGATGACGGGGACCGTTGGCGCACCGGCAGCGAGGATCGCGGCCCCGGTGATCCATGGCAGCGTTTCATAGGCCAACCCACATAGAGCAGGCCCCCAGATGCCGGATTTCTTGGCACGCAGAGGTTCCGCCGAATAGGCCCACGCCGCCATGATCGCGAGGATCGTCGCGCCAAAACCCCATGGCCCCAGTTGATAGCCAAGGCCCAGCCCCAGCCCGGTCATCGCCAGCGCGATCCATAGACCCCAGCGCCCCGGTATCCGGCCTGACGGGATCGGGCGGTCCGGTTCATTGATCGCATCCACATGCCGGTCGCACCAATCATTGGCGGCCTGCGACATGCCGCAGACCACCGGACCGGCCAGCAGCACGCCCAGTAAGATCAGAAACCAATTACCCGCAGGGCTGACGCCCGACGCCACGATGCCACATAAAAACGCCCACATCGGTGGGAACCATGTGACAGGTTTGATCAGCCGCAGCATCGCCTTTGGCTCGGGCCAGCGGCGGGGATGGGTCGTGGTGATATCGGTCATGGCGCTCATACTGTCATTCTAAAATGACATTATACCTTCGAGCAAGTGTAAACTAAAGCTGACACTGCGCCAATCCGTCGCGTGGCGATGAATGCCGTCGCGACAGGCCCTTGCCACGGCCGAAATTACCTCTAAGCATGGCGACCAAAGCGCTTTGGGAGGAGTCACCTATGCAGATCCGCGCCCTTGTCTGGGGTGAGAATGTTCACGAACAGACCAATAAAACAGTGGCCGATATCTATCCTGACGGGATGCATGAAGCCATCGCCTCCGCCCTGCGCGCGGATGGAATCACGGCGGAGACCGCGACCTTGCAGGATCCCGACCATGGGCTGACCGAAGAACGGCTGGCGCAGACTGATGTCCTGCTCTGGTGGGGTCATGCCGCACATGGGGATGTGGCGGATGCGGTGGTCGAACGTGTGGCGGCCCATGTCCATGCCGGTATGGGCCTGATCCTGCTGCATTCGGCGCATTTTGCCAAAATCTTCAAACGGCTGATGGGCACCCCCTGCAACCTGACATGGCGCGAGGCGGGGGAGCGGGAGCGGCTCTGGGTCACATCGCGCAACCACCCGATCGCCGCCGGATTGCCCGATCATTTCACGCTGGAAAACGAAGAAATGTATGGCGAACCCTTTGGCGTGCCGGAACCTTTGGAAACCGTCTTCATCAGTTGGTTTCAGGGGGGTGAGGTGTTCCGCTCTGGCCTGACCTATAAACGCGGTGCGGGGAATGTGTTCTATTTCCGCCCCGGCCATGAAACCTATCCAACCTATCACGATGCCAATGTGCAAACCGTTCTGCGCAACGCCGTGCGCTGGGCCCATAACCCCGCGCCGCGCATCATGGATGTGAACGATGCGCCCAACGTCCCGGTCGAATCCGCGCTGGAACCGATCACCGCACGTGGCCCGCGCCTGCATCAGGACGGCGAGGATGGCTTTCGATGACACGTGTGCTGATCCTCGGCACCGGCGGCATGGCCAGCGCACATGTCGAGGCTTATCGCACCATCCCCGACGTGCAGGTCGTGGGTGGCGTCGATACAAATGCCGACAACCTCGCCGCGTTCTGCGATCAATGGGATATTCCGCACCGCTTTGCCTCGGTCACTGCTGCGCTGGCTTGGGGTGAATTTGATGCTGTGTCCAACGTGACCCCCGATGCCGTGCATCACCGCACGACAATGCCTTTGCTGGCGGCAGGCAAGCATGTGCTCTGCGAAAAGCCATTGGCGACCAGCCACGCGGATGCCGCTGACATGGCGCAGGCGGCACAGGCCGCAGGTGTCGTGAATATGGTGAACCTGACCTATCGCAATGTCCCCGCCCTGATGCATGCCGCCGATCTGATCGCCCAGGGTGCTATCGGCGAGGTCCGGCATTTCGAGGCCTCCTATCTGCAAAGCTGGCTGGTCCAACCCGCCTGGGGCGATTGGGCGAGCGAGGATCAATGGCTCTGGCGGCTGTCGTCGGCGCATGGGTCGATGGGTGTTTTGGGCGATGTCGGTGTGCATATCCTCGATTACGCGACCTTTGCCGCCGGGTCTGATGTCGCGCGCATATCCTGCCGGTTGAAAACCTTTGCCAAGGCGCCGGGCGATCAGATCGGCCCTTACCATCTGGATGCCAACGACAGCATGTCGATGCATCTGGCGCTGGATAATGGCGCGACCGGGGTGATCCATGCCAGCCGCTTTGCTGCCGGCCATCACAATGACCTGGCCTTGCGGATTTTCGGGACAAAAGGCGGGCTGAGGGTCAGCTTTGAAAAGGACACCAGCCATCTGATGGCGTCCTTGGGCGATAATCTGATGACCGGGCGCTGGGTGGATGTCGACACGCCCGTGGTGCAGACCAACTACGCCCGGTTCATCGCGGCCATTCGGGACGGGGATATGGTGAAACCAGACTTTGCCCGGGGTGCCGCCCTGCAACGGGTGCTGGATGCGGCGGTTGTCTCAGACACAAATCTCTCCCGCGATCAAGAGGTTTGATCAGACCACCGTACGGTGGGTCTTTTGACAAGATTAACTGTTTGCCGTCATGTTCCATTGAGGTGCTGGCACCTGTCCAGACCTCTGCAAAGTCGCAGCGCGAAGTGGAACTGCTCATGAATGAAATTCTTGTCCCCGCCGACCCGGCTGATCTGATTGACAGAATCATCGAATTGCAATTGCGCATCGACGCGATGCCGGCCAACCAGCGGTCCGAGATGCTGCGCAAGCGCGACCTGCTGACCCGCCTTGCCGGACGGATCATGCCCCCCGATGATGACTTGGCAGACCTGACCGAGCAATTATTCACCGCTCGCAGCGACATTTTCAATCTGACTCAGGAGCTTTTGGCCTGCGACGCGCGCAAGGATTACAGCACCGCATTCGTCGCCTTGTCGCAATCCTTGCTGGCTGCAATGACGGCACTTGACAGGATCAAAGGCGCGATCAACAGCCATGTGGCCCCGGTGATACCGGCATCCACCGGCCGGACTGACGCTTGAAAGATCCATTTTGATGTGAATTGCGCCATTAAGCGGGCCTTTACACTTTGCCGGTTACGACCGTGCCGGGGTGAAAGAGGTATGCCATGGACAGGGGAACGACCGCGCCAATTATTATCAAGCGTAAAAAGGTGATCGCCGGTGGCGGGCACCATGGCGGGGCATGGAAGGTGGCCTATGCCGATTTTGTCACGGCGATGATGGCATTTTTCCTGCTGATGTGGCTGCTGAATGCGACGACAGAACAGCAGCGCAAGGGGATTTCCGACTATTTCGCGCCCAGCATCCCGATCAACCGGATATCGGGCGGCGGCAGCGGGGCATTCGGCGGTGAAAACGTCTTTACCGACCAGACATTGGCACAAAGCGGGACCGGCGCACGCCAGACCAGCATCGGGGACCAGCCCCTGCGGACACAGGCCGAATCAGACGAGGATGCGGCTGCCGCAGCGCAGGTCGCAGCCCTGCAACAGATCGAGGCGATCCTGCTGGGGCAGGGCGGCGAAAGCCTGATTTCCGAACAGGCCCTGCGCCATATCATCACCCGCTTGACCGACGAAGGACTGGTGATCGAGATTTTTGATCTGCCGGATGTGCAGTTATTTGCGCCCGACAGCACCGATCCGCAGCCTGTGACCATCGAGATTGCCAATGTTCTGGCCCGGCTGTTCGGCGCTGTCCGCAATCCTGTCGCGATCAACGGCTACCTCAGCGCCCGACCTGTCCCGCAGCGTGATACCGGGGTCTGGGATCTGTCGACCGACCGGGCCGCGCAGATGCGGATTCTGCTGGAAAACGGCGGACTGAACCCGTTGCGCATCATCCGCCAGACTGGTGCAGGCGACCGCAGGCCTGCGGTGGCAAACAGGTCAGCAGCCCGCAACAACCGGATCGAAGTGACCCTGCTGCGGTCCGACATCTGATAAAAACTGCACCCGGTTCTCGGCGTTAGGGTGATCTTAAGACCATGTGGCTAGAACGGGGGGACCACCCTTTGCGCCATGATTCTGAAAGGTCCTTGAATGAGCATCTCATCTTCCATGAACGCCAGCGTGGCTGGCCTTGCGGCAAATGCATCGCGGCTGGCCACTATTTCTGACAATATCGCCAATTCAGGGACTTATGGCTATAAGCGGGCGATCACCGATTTTGAATCCATGGTCATCGAAAGCGGGCGTGGCACCTATTCTGCTGGCGGTGTGCGGACCAGTGTTGCGCGCCGGATCGACGAACGTGGTGCCTTGGTCGCAACGTCAAACGCGACCGATCTTGCGGTGCGTGGACGCGGCATGCTGCCTGTGACGACGGCAACCTCGGTCGCCATCGGCAATGGTGAAAATCCGCTGCTGCTGACGACCACCGGTTCATTCCGGCCCGATTCGCGGGGCTATCTTGTCAGTCCGGGTGGGCTGGTCCTGATGGGCGTGCCTGCGCTGGCCGATGGGACGATGCCAAATTATCCACGCGATTCGGTGGACGGGCTGGTGCCGGTGCAGATCAATGCCAACCAATTCGCGGGTGAAGCAACGACGCGGATCAGCCTGGCGGTCAACCTGCCCGCCACATCAACACGGGAAGCGGCGACGGCGGGGGATGAAACGCTGTCGGTCGAATATTTTGACAATCTTGGCGCGTCATCCAACCTCAGCTTCAGTTTCACGCCGACCGTGCCGCAGAACGGTGCATCCAACACTTGGACCATGCAGATCAGGGACAGCGAAACCGATGTGAACGCGGATGGCCAGCCCGATCTTGTCGGCGAATATACGCTGACCTTCGATGCATCCCGGGGCGGCGGCGGCACACTTGCCTCGGTCACCAATACAGCGACCGGGCCTGGCGGCCCCTATGACCCGGCCAGTGGCAGCCTGACGATTGCGGTAAACGGCGGCCCGATGGAGATTGCCGTCGGCGAATTGGGCAGTTCGATCGGTCTGACCCAATTGTCAGATGCTTTCGCGCCGGTGTCGATCTCCAAGAACGGCACACCTGTCGGTAGCCTGACCTCGATCGAGGTGGACCAGAACGGCTTTGTGCGCGCGACATTCGACATCGGCATCAACCGGGTTCTGTATCAGGTCCCGCTTGTCGATGTGCCGAACGTCAATGGTCTGGAACCGCTCGATCAGCAAAGCTTTCGGGTCACGCCCGCCAGTGGGACATTCTTTCTCTGGGATGCGGGGGATGGACCGACCGGCGATATCGTCAGCTTTGCCCGGGAAGAATCCGCCACCGATGTGGCCGGTGAACTGACGGCGCTGATCCAGACGCAGCGCGCCTATTCGTCGAATGCGAAGGTGATTCAGACAGTCGATGAAATGTTGCAGGAAACCACGAATATCAAACGCTAACCGTCAGGACCCGCCGGGATGAGCATTTCTGCCGCTCTCAACAACGCCGTATCCGGCCTGACCGCCTCGTCCCGGCTGGCCGAGGTTGTGTCATCAAACCTGTCCAACGCGCTGACCGAAGGATATGGGCGGCGGTCTGTTGAACTGTCCGCGATGCAGGTCGGCGCAAAGGGCGGTGGGGTGCAGGTGGATGGCGTGACCCGCTTTGCCGACCCTGGATTGCTTGCTGATCGCAGGCTTGCCGATGCGACGCTGACCGGCCAGCAGCGCAGCGCGCAAAGTCTGGTCCGGCTTGAAACGGCCTTTGGCGGTGTTAATGGTGACACGGGGCTTGCCGCACGATTTGCTGCATTTGAACGTGCACTGATCAGCGCCAGTGGCGACCCGGCCTCGCAGACGCGGCTGACGACGGCGGTCTCACGATTGTCGGATGTTGCGGGCACATTGCAGGCCGCCACCCGGAACACCCAGTCATTGCGACAGGATGCCGATGCGGCGATTGCCAGTGATGTGGCAAAGCTGAACGCCGGACTGCAGCAAGTGGCTGACCTGAACAAGGATATCCTGCGGGTCAGATCCGCAGGCAGCGATTCCTCCGCTTTGGTGGATGCGCGGCAACGGATCATAGATGATATCGCGACGATTGTGCCGCTGCGCGAAGTGCCACGTGACAATGGAAGCGTCGCCTTGATGACGACCACCGGCGCGACATTGCTGGACGGGCGGGCAGCGAGGTTCGGATTTACCGGAACCCCGACGATCACCGCAGATATGACCTTGGCATCCGGTGCCTTGTCCGGTCTGACGTTGGATGACCGGCCGGTTGATCCGGCCAACGGCATCGGGCGGCTGGACGGCGGGTCTCTGGGGGCCGGTTTTGCCATGCGCGACAAGACCTTGGTCGAAGTGCAGTCTGGCCTTGATGTGATCGCTGCCGATCTGATCGCCCGGTTTCAGGATCCCGCCCATGACCCGACTCTGGCCCAAGGCGCACCGGGGGTGCTGACCGATCAGGGCGGGCCTCTGGACCTGACTGACCTCACCGGGCTGGCCGGACGGATCGCTATCAACACCGCCATTGACTCGAAAAAGGGGGGTGATCCTGCTGCGTTGCGCGACGGATTAAATGCGGCTGCGACGGGTTTGACCGGCGACAGCGCGCAGCTGAACCGCTGGATCGATGCCTTGGCCCAGCACCGTAGTGATGCCCCGGGCAGCAGCAGCCGGTCATCCGCCGGGCGTATCGCTGATTTCACAGCGCAACTGGGCACCCGACGGCTGGCAGCGCAAGAGGCGGTCAGCTTTGCCACTGCGAAACGCGACAGCCTGAAACAATCTGAACTGGCCAATGGGATAGATACCGATGTCGAATTGCAGATGCTGCTGCGCGTCGAACAGGCCTACGGGGCCAATGCAAAGGTCATCGAGACCGTCAATCTTTTGATGCAACGCCTGTTGGAGATTTAGCCATGGCCGTGACCTCGATTGGCGATGCGGCGCAACATTTCCTGTCGATGCGCGCAGGCACCGCCCTCAAATCCGATCTTGCGCAGCTGTCGGAAAGCCTGTCATCCGGGCGGGTGACCGACATTTCGCGCCATCTGCGTGGTGAAACCGCACAATTTTCCGGGCTTCATCACAAATTGGCGCAGCTGGATGGTTACGCGCAGGTGGCGCGCGAGACGGGCCAGATACTTGACGGTGTGCAGCAAGCGCTGGCGCGGGTCGATACAACGCGCGCGCAACTGACGGATCAATTGCTGCTGGCCAAGGACACGCGCGCGCAGGTCGATGTGGCGGCGCGCGCCGCGCGCGCTGGGCTGGATACGATGGTCAGCGCGTTGAACATGCGGGTCGCCGATCGGAGCCTTTTGGGCGGGCGTGATCTTGACACTACGCCGCTGATGTCCGCCGATGCGATGATCACGCAGGTCCAAGCTACTCTTGGTCCAGACCGCAGTTTTGCGGCGATCACTGCGGCGATTTCGGACTGGTTTGACGATCCGGCTGGTGGTTTTGCCGCTTTTGGGTATCGCGGCGACGCAGGGGGCGTGATCCAGCGCCAGATAGCAGAGGGGCGTCAGGTCGATATCGCGGCCCGCGCCGATGATCCCGCGATCCGCGATATCCTGAAGGCAACGGTTCTTGCCGCGATCACGGTTGATCTGCCGGGCCTGGCAGTCGAGGTGAAATCGGATCTGGTTCAGGCCGCCGGTACGCAGCTTTTTGGTGCGGTCTCGGGCTTGGCGTCGATGCAGGCGCGGATCGGCGGGGCGCAGGCCCAACTTGCCGAAGCGCGGGCAGAAACGACAGCGCAGGCAACAGGTCTGAAAATGGCCGTCAATGATCTGGTGTCGGCAGATCCTCTTGATACGGCAGCGCGGCTGAAAGCCGTGCAATTACAATTGGAAACCCATTACACAATGGTCGGCCGGTTGTCACAGCTAAGCCTGTTGAGGTTCATTTGATGCAATTACTGACCCGCTGGCTTTGTGTGCTTATCATCATCTTGCCGCAATGGGCCGCCGCCGCACCGATTCGGATCAAGGATCTGGTCGAATTCGACGGGGTCAGGTCGAACGACCTGGTCGGTTATGGTCTGGTTGTTGGTCTGAACGGCACCGGCGATGGGCTGCGTAACGCCCCATTCACCGAAGAAATACTCAGCAGCACCTTGGAACGGCTGGGTGTCAATGTCACCGGCGAACAGTTTCGTCCGAAAAACGTGGCGGCCGTACTGGTCACCGCGAGCCTGCCGCCCTTCGCGCGCGCAGGCAGTCCGATCGATGTCACCGTCTCGGCCATTGGCGATGCCAACAGTCTTCTGGGTGGCACGTTGATCATGACGCCGCTCAACGCTGCGGATGGCGACATTTACGCCGTTGCGCAAGGCACGATTATCGCGGGCGGCGCCTCTGCAACCGGTGATGCGGCTGCGGTGATCCAGGGTGTGCCGACAGCGGGTGTCATCCCCTCGGGTGCGATCATCGAACGCGAGGTTGCATTCGACTTCACAGGGATGACACGTCTGCGTCTTGCGCTGCGGACGGCTGATTTCACGACCGCTGGCCGCATTGAACAGGCGATCAACAATCATTTTGGTGGCCCTGTCGCCGTGATGACCGACGCTGGCACGGTCGAGTTGGATATCGCCGCAACGCGCATGTCATCGCCGGCCCATGTTCTGGGCCGGATCGAAAATATTCTGGTTGAACCCGAACGCCGCGCGCGTGTCGTCGTCGACCAACGATCCGGCACTATCGTGATGGGCGAGGATGTGCGCATCAGCCGTGTGGCCGTCAGCCAGGGTAACCTGACCTTGCGCATTCAGGAAGCGCCATTGGTCGTCCAGCCGAACCCGTTTTCCGCCGGTGAGACGGTGATCGTGCCCCAGACCGGGGTAGACTTGCAGCAAGACCCCGGCATCGGGCTGGCAGAAGTCGCGGGCGGAACCTCTCTGAGCGAGGTTGTCGCCGGGTTGAATGCGCTTGGCGTGGCGCCGCGGGACATGATCGACATTCTGAAAAGCATCAAGGCAAGTGGTGCGCTGCATGCGGAATTCATTGTACGATAGAAGCGCAACGATAGTTTCTTGTGCAAAGCGGAGGAAGTACAATCGGGGCTGTTTGACGGTACTGCCGCGCTGAACGGGGCCGATGCACAGCGCCGCCTGTTGCCGGTGTCCCGACGCCAGGTCACTGTTCATGCGCCAATACCTCTTTCGCAGGTCGACACAGCAGACCAGCCTTGCCCGCAGTTATGGCTCATTTGCCCAACAGGTCAGCCATAACTGCGGACAAGGCTCGCTGCGATCAGGCCCCAGCCATCGGCAACCACAAAGAACGCCAGTTTGAACGGCAGCGAAACAATCGCCGGGGTCACCATCATCATCCCCATTGACATCAACACGGCAGCGACAACCAGATCGATGATCAGAAACGGCAGAAAAATCATGAACCCAACTTGAAATGCCCGTTCCATCTCGCTGAGCAGAAATGACGGCATCAGGATCGACAAAGGCGCGTCGTGCAGCGGAACGCCGGTGTCGATATCGGGGCGCAGGGCTGCAAGGGTGGCGAAAGTATCCACCTCGATCCGTGCCGCCATGAATTGGCGCAATGGCGCCATCACCCGCAAAAATGCGTCATCAAGCGGCAGTTCTTCGTTCATCAACGGCACGATACCAGCGGCCCAGGCTTCGGTGAAAACCGGTTCCATCACGAAATAGGTCAAAAACAGCGCCAAAGAGATGATCAGCATGTTCGGCGGTGATTGTTGCAGTCCAATCGCCTGACGCAGGATGGCAAAGACGGTCACGATGAACGGAAAACAGGTCACCATGATCGCGATGCCCGGCACCAGGCTGAGCACGGTGATCAGAACCAGCAACTGAACAGTCCGCGTGGTCAGCGATCCGTCATCCCCAAGCGGGATTGCGAAATCCTGCGCTGGCGCGGCTGTCCCCGTCAGCAGCACGGATACAGACAGGGCAAGCAAAAGCGCGCGCATCTTAACCCAGATCGCCTGTGTCGCTGGCCACTTCTGTCAGCCGCACGGCGAGCTGTCCCGGCTCCCCCCCGTCAAGTTCCTGCAATTCACCGCGGGCTATCAGCCGGTCACCGATAAACAGCTCGACCGGGTCATCGATCCGTTTGTCGAGTACCAGAATCGCGTTTTCACCCAGTGACAGGAGGTCCTTGACCAATGGCCGCGCCTTGCCGACAGAGACCAAAATCTCGATCGGGATGCGGTGCAGCGGGTGATCGTCCGGTGATGGCCGCGCCTTTGTGCCGGGTTCATCCATTTGCTGTATTCCTTTGATCGATAGGTGAAATATTGGACAGAAGCTCTGAAATCCGGGCCAGATGGGCATCCATGTCGAGGTAGGTTTCGACCTGACCTTGCCCGATCCACGCCGCGTGGGGCGGCAATGTCGGGTCCGCGATGACCGCGACCCCCCCGGGAATCGCATCGGTCACGGATTGCAGCGCCGTGACCTGATCGGGATGGACGTGAATGCAGATGCCATCCTCTGCGCCCGGGGTGAAGCGCGTCAGCACCAGATCTGCAACTTGCCGGGCAAATCCTTGCGCAACGCAATGTGGCAGGATCGTATCGGTCAATGCCGTCACCAAAACCGCGAGCGAAGACAGAACATCATGGCGCGCTTCGTTATAGGTAAAGCTGATATCCATCAGGGTCTGAGCAAGATCCCGGCGCAATGCATCTGCTTGGGCGCAAGCGGCGTCGTAGCCCGCATTATGGCCCGCGGCATAGCCTTTATGATAGTCCTCACTGGGACCGGTATCGGAAAGCTCCGCGGCATCAAAGGCTTCGAGGTTCAGAAGACCGGCCATCATGTCCTGCCTGCCGGTGTCGGGTCTTCAATCCAGTCCTGCAATATCCGGATCGTTTCCGGTTGCCTGTCTGCGATCATCCTTCGCAGGCGGGTGACGGGATCATCCTGACTGGCCCCGGCCAGATCAAAATCGCCCCCCATGAAATCCGGCATCGCGACGTCGTTCATCGCCAAGGCCATCGGTGGGGCGGTGTCGCTGATGCCTTCGATCAGGTCGCGCTGTGGTGGCGGTGGCAGACGCTGCGCGGCCAGAATGGGCCGCACGACAAACAGCCCCAGAATCAAGGCGACAACCGCCAGCACGGCCATCTGGATCAGCTGCATGACATCAAACAGCGGTGCCGCATCCCCAACGCTGGCCGCCGTACCAAGCGGCGCAATCGGGTCAAAGCGCATCGACTTCAACGTGATGATATCCCCGCGCGCAGGATCGATTCCTACGGCAGAGGCGACAAGTTCTTGCAACGATGCCAGTTCTTCGGGGCTGCGCGGCTCGGTCGTGACAGTGCCGTCAGCGGCGGTCACGCTGACATCGTTCACCAGCACAGCCACCGTCAACCGCCGGACGGCACCGGGTTGCCGCAGCAATTGACGCTGCGTTTCAGAGATTTCGTAATTCGTCAGTGTCCGGCTTTCGCTGTTTTCGGTGCTGGAGGCACCTTCACCCCGCGCGGCATCGCCATCAGGCAGGTTGGACGCGACACTGACCCCGCTGTTGCGGCTGTCGGTGGCCACCCCGGTGCTTTCCGTAACATCTGTGCTGATAGCGATCCGGCTTTCGGGATCAACCCGCCGCTCACTGATGGATTCGGTTTCCATGATGGTATCGATCGCAACCTCGACCACCGCATTGCCGATACCGACCCGTGCCGCCAACAGCCGTTCGGCCCGCAACCGCAGGGCGGCGGCCCGGTCTTCCCCGCTTTGATGGCTGTTCTGCCCGTCACCGTCGGATAACAGCCCGCCATTATCGTCGATCACCGCCACGCTGTCCGGCGCAAGGCCGGGCACCGCGGCAGCGACCAGAAACTGCAACGCCTTGATATGTGACGCGGCCAGAGTGCCGCCCCCCGTAGTGACCGTGACAGCCGCCGTTGCCGTCTGGTCGCGGTCGAAGGGCCGGTTCGGCGCGGGCGATATATGCACCCGTGCGGCCCGGATATTGGGATTGGCCAGAATAGTGCGCGCCAGTTCCCCTTCCTTGGCGCGCCAATAGGCGGCGTCGAACATCTGCGATGTGGTGCTGAAACCCGACAGCTGATCCAGCAATTCATAGCCCTGACTGCCCGTCGCGGGCAGCCCCTCACCGGCCAGCCCCATGCGCAGGCTGTCGCGCAGCGCGGTCGGCACGTAAATGCCGGTGCCGCGCACCTCATAAATCACGCCGCGCTGGTCGAGCGCGGCGATTACATCGCCTGCGGCGCGTGCCTCCAGCCCGCCGTAAAGTAGTGCCATGTCCTTCGTCCCTGCGCCGCGCGCGAGCAGCAGGATTGCCGCAAAGACAATCAGCGTCGCGACGACGACGAGAAGACGCCGTGTCATGTCGAGTGTTGACCACACCGATCCCAGATTTTTCAAAGCGGTTCTCCGATTCAGGGCTTTTTGCGCGTTTGGTCAGTTTGACACAGGGGCGTTAACAATCGGTTAGGGCCTCGTGCGCTATGCATATTTCTGACAGCGGAAAGGAAAGCAGATGCGCAGCCCCAATGATGCCACGGACGGGACGCCGAAGAAACGGTCGAAAATCCCTATGGTGATCGGGCTTGTCTTGGCCTTGCTGGGCGGTGGCGGCGGATTTGTGGCGGTGCGGTCCGGCGTGCTGCCCGGATTTTCTGACGCTGGTGGTGCGGCCAGCCCGGCGGCCTTGCCTTTGAACGTCGCTTTCGTGCCGCTTGATCCGCTGGTGATTTCCTTGCCCGCAACCCAGGGCCGCGATCACCTGCGGTTTTCAGCACAGCTTGAGGTGCCGCTTGTCCACCGGGCCGAGGTCGAGGCGATCAAACCCCGCATCGTCGATGTTCTGAACGGCTATCTGCGGGCTGTGGACTTGGCCGAACTGGAAGATCCGACCGCCCTGTCGCGCCTGCGCAGCCATATGCTGCGCCGGGTTCAGGTTGTCGCTGGGGAAGGTCGCATTTCCGACCTGCTGATCATGGAATTTGTACTGGGATAAAGGAGGACAGCCATGGCATTCATTGCCGACATGCTGTTGGTCGCAGGCGCATTTGGGGCAGCGTTTTACTGTTTTATCCTGTCGCGCCGGTTGCGCCGGTTCACCGATCTGGAAAAGGGCGTCGGCGGTGCGGTGGCGGTGCTGTCGGCACAGGTGGATGATCTGACAAAAACGCTGAACCGGGCGCAGGCGACGGCGAAAGGTTCGGTGGAAACGCTGGCGCAGGTCAGCCAGCGGGCAGAGGCTGCGGCAGGCCGGTTGGAACTGCTTGTCGCATCGTTGCATGACCTGCCCGCCCCCGCACCGCGCGGGGCAGAGCCGCCCCCGGTGTTTTCCAGGCGCGACAGCGCGCCAAGGGGCGCGCCATGACGAAAACGATCAGGCGCAAACGCCCGCACGGACCTTTGCATATCCTGGCCGGATTGCTGATTCTGTCGGCTGTTCTGCGCGCCGGATCGCAGGTCGGCCCCGCCTTGGCCGAGGATGTCAGCACGCCTGCGCCCGTCGAAAGTCAGGTCCCGGGCGATGGCCAGACCGCCGATCTGCTGGCCGCCTTTCAAGCCCGCGAAGACCGTCTTGCCCAGCGCGAAGGCCAGCTGCGCGACCGTTTGCAGGCCCTGCGGGTCGCAGAGGTAGAGATCGCCGAAAAACTACAGGCGATGCGCGCCGCGGAAGAGGCGCTGAACGCCACAATCGCCCGGGCAGAGACGGCCTCGGCCAGTGATCTGGATCTGTTGCGCGCGGTCTATGAAAACATGAAACCGAAAGAGGCTGCCGCTTTGTTTGTCGAAATGCCACCGCCCTTTGCCGCGGGGTTTCTGGGCATGATGGAACCGCAATCTGCGGCAGCGATCATGGCGGAATTACCACCCTCCGTGGCCTATTCTTTCAGCGTCGTGCTGGCCGGTCGGAATGCCAATGCGCCAGATCAATAGCAGGTCAGGAAACGTTAAGGTCTTGGCTTTAATCCAGTGCAGGGAATCGCAACTGGTCCGAAGGGCAGTGTCAGAATGATTGGTCTTGTCGGCATCGTCGTCGTTTTTGCCACCGTCTTTGGTGGGTATTTGCTGGCCGGCGGCAAGATGGCGATCATTCTAAAATCATTGCCCTATGAAATGCTGATGATTGTCGGTGCCGCTGTCGGGGCTTTCGTGATCAGCAACGATAACACCACGATCAAGGCCACGATCAGGGATATGGGCAAGGTTTTCAAAGGGCCGAAATGGCAGGCGGCCGATTACCGTGATCTGCTCTGTCTTTTGTTTGAACTGATCAGGGTCGCGCGCACCAATCCCGTCGCCGTCGAAGGCCATATCGAGGCGCCTGAAACTTCTGCAATCTTTGGAAAATATCCGAAAATTCTGGGTGACAAAGAGGCGATTGCCCTGATTTGCGATACGCTCCGGTCAGCGTCGATGAATTACGATGATCCGCATCAGGTTGAAGAAATCCTTGAAAAACGGATTGAAGCAACGCTGCACCATAAGTTGCACAGCTCGCATGCGTTGCAGACGATTGCCGATGGTCTACCCGCGCTTGGGATCGTGGCCGCCGTTCTGGGCGTGATCAAGACGATGGCCTCGATTGATCAGCCGCCGGAAGTTCTGGGCAAGATGATCGGCGGCGCTTTGGTCGGCACCTTTCTGGGGGTCTTTCTCGCCTATGGGTTTGTCGGGCCCTTTTCCAACAAGGTCAAAGCTGTGGTCGAAGAGGATGCACATTTCCATCAGCTGATCCGGGAAGTTTTGGTCGCCAATCTTTATGCCCATGCCCCGAACATTTGTATCGAGGTTGGTCGCCAGAATATGCCCAGCCACTACCGCCCCAGTTTTTCCGAAATGGAAGACGCGTTAAAAACCGCCAAGCAGGAGGCCGCATGAGGTGCGCTCTCCTCGCCCTGATCATGATCTGTTGGCCTGTGACGCTGCTGGCGCAACCGGTCGTGGTGCGGACGGGGGAACACGGCAATTTCACGCGGGTTGTTGTTGAACTTCCTGCCGGAGCGGCATGGGATTTCGGGCGCGGCACCGATGGATATGTGCTGCGGCTGGCCGTCGCCGATGGTTTTGACCTGAACCGCTTTTTCGATCTGATCCCCCGGACGCGGATCAGGGCGGTCAGTCAGGACGCCGCTTTGGGTGAATTGCGGCTGGCGTTGAATTGCGAATGCCGCGCGGATGTGTTTATCAGCGATACCGCTTTTCTCGTGATTGATATCGCCAACGGGGCCGCCGATCCGGACTCGCGGTTTGAGCAGGCGCTGGCCCCACCGCCCGCCGCGCCCGCCGGTGTTTTGCCGGTGATCCTGCCACGCGCCGGACCAACGCCAACAGCCTTGCCATTCGGCAGCGACCGAACAGGCTGGTCCAATGCGCCGCGCCAACCACAGATGCCCGCTGTGACGGGGAACCTGACAGCCATGGAACAGCTGGTCGTCGAAAGTCTGGGTCGCGGTCTGTCGGCCGGGGTACTTGATCCGGACCCGTTATCGTTACCTACGGCCGCCCCCAGCCTTGTGCAGGACATGCTGCCGATCTCTTTGCCGGGGCTGGCCGTGCGTGACAATGCCGATCCTTTCGCAATCCCCCAGAACAATGCCACCGCGCAGAATGCTGACGGCCTGCCCTGCACCCCTGATGCTTTTGTCGATCTTGCGACCTGGGCGGATGACCGGCCTTTCGGGGCGCAGCTTGCGCAAGCGCGATCCGATCTCATCCACGAATTTGACCGGTTCGATCCCGAAGCGGTGGAAAAACTGGCGCGTCTCTATCTGCATTTCGGATTTGGGCGAGAAGCGGTGCAGGCGCTTGCACTGGACGGGGTCAGGTCGCAGGAGCGGCAGTATCTGCGGTTGCTTGCCACTATCATCGACGACGATCCGGTCACTTTTCCCGACCGTGACCAGCAGCTTTCATGCCCGTCACAGGTGGCACTTTGGGCTTTCCTTGCGCGGCCCGTGAACGACATGCGCCGCGATTACGACCGCAATGCCATTTTGCGCGCCTTCAAGAATCTGCCGCTGCCGCTTCAACGGCATTTGGGGCCGCGTCTGGCCGCACATTTTACCGCAGATGATGATCATGACGCGGCGCAGCAAGCGCTGGCCATGGCTCAGAACACGCCGGTTCCGACCGTGGCTACAAGGTTGGCCGCAGCAACACTTGCTACGCAGCAGGGCGATGACGCTGCGGCGTTGCAGACCCTGGCCGAGATCGCTCAGGGCGATCCACGGATCACGCCAGAGGCGATGACCCGCTATCTGACCGAGGCCGTGCAACAAAATCAGCCCGTCCCTGCCGATAAAATGACCCTGGCGGATACGCTGCGGTTTGAATATGCGAATACGCCTGCTGCGGGCGCGCTGGCTGCGGCGCAGGTGCAAGCCTATCTGGCGGGCGACAATTTTGCACAGGCGGCGGCCCTTTTGGCAGATGAACTTGCCGCTTTGGGCCCGGATCGCCATGCCGCTTTGTCCGCCGACTACGCGCAAGCCGCAGCAGACAGGATGACAGATGCTGATTTTCTGACATTTGCTGTCGTGGCCCCGCCCGGCGCGACTGACCCGGCGCTGCAAGACAATATCGCGCGACGTCTGATCACACTGGGCTTTCCCGATCAGGCCCTTCGGGTCCTTGGCAATGCCCCGGCATTACCCGGCAGTGAGCGCATCTACCTGCAATCGAAAGCATTTTTGGCATTGCGCGACCCGGAGGCCGCTTTGCGGCTGTTGCGCGATGACAGTTCCGATCAGGCGGGGATATTCCGGCAGGCCGCACGCGCGATGCAAGCCGGAAACGATACGGCATTGACGAGTCTTGTAGCCCCCGATTCCACCGAAACCAACTGGCGCAACAGTAACTGGGCCAGCCTCGCACAAACGGGCGATCCGCTGATCGCAGACGCAGTAGCCGCGATGCTGGACTTTGACGGTCCGGCCTTTGATGGCGCGCAACCTTTGACGAGCGGGCGCGCCTTGCTGGATCAGGCGGCGCAATCGCGGGCCATGCTTGACGGGCTGTTGGACAGGTTTGCGTCACCAGAGGAGTTTTGATCCAGCGCGCTAACGGATTGGCAAGGATTTGGTGCCAGAATGGGGTTCAGGGTTCAAATGGGGCGCCAGCACATGATCAGCAGAAACTTGTGTGACCAGTGGTTTCTTGCCCGACATCTGGCAATCGCCAGACTACAGACACTTGCGGGTAGGGTTCGATGATGCTGGGCCTGTCACTGCGCGACATCTTCCAGCCGACCATCCTGCTGGCGCTGGCCTTGATGGCGATCATCGTGATGATGATCCTGCCGATGCCAGCCTGGGTGCTTGATATCGGCTTGGCGGCGTCTTTCGCCTTGGCGATCCTGATCTTCACGGTCACATTGTTCATCGACCGGCCGTTGGATTTCTCGGCCTTCCCGACAATCTTGCTGGCCTCCTTGATGCTGCGGCTGTCGCTGAATGTGTCATCCACCAAACTGATCATCGGCGAAGGCCATACCGGAACCAGCGCCGCAGGCGAGGTGATCGAAGGTTTTGCCATGTTCGTCATGGGGGGAAACATTCTGTTGGGGCTTGTGGTCTTTTGCGTCCTGCTGATCGTGAATTTCGTGGTAATCAACAAAGGGGCCACCCGCATGGCCGAGGTGGGTGCGCGTTTCGCGCTTGATGCTATGCCCGGCAAGCAGCTGGCGATTGACAGCGATATGTCGGCGGGGGCGATCGACCATCAAGAAGCCAAGGCGCGCCGCGAACGTGAACAGGCCGAAACGACGTTCTTTGGCTCGCTTGATGGGGCGTCGAAATTTGTCAAAGGCGATGCCATTGCCGGGCTGCTGATCACGGCATTGAACCTGATCATGGGGCTGATCATCGGCATTGCGGTTCATGACATGCCGCTAGGCCGTGCCTTTGAAACATATACGATTCTGACGGTTGGCGATGGTCTTGTGTCGCAGATCCCCGCTGTCGTGATTTCCATTGCATCGGCGCTTTTGTTGGCGCGCGGCGGTGCGACGGGGGCAACAGATCTGGCGCTGGTCGCGCAACTGGGGCGTCATCCCGCTGCACTTGCCACGGTGGCGGTGCTGATGATCCTCTTCGCGCTGGTGCCGGGTTTACCGTTTTTGCCCTTCATCGTCGGCGGGTTGGTGCTGGGCGGCTGCGCCTATGCGCTTGCCGCGGCCGCGCAGAAACGCAGGCTATCAGCCGCAGATGTGACCCCGGCAAAGGAACAGGCACCGGCCCAGGAATTGATCGGTGATACCTTGGATCTGGACGATATTCATGTCGAATTTGCACCCGATCTTGTCGATATGGTGCTTGATCCCGGCACCGGATTGGACGCGCGGATCGCCAATATGCGCAATCATGTCGCGACCCTGTTTGGTGTTTTGCTGCCCGAAATCAGGCTGACCGATAACGCAGCGCTGCCGCCTGGTTCCTATGTGATCAAGATCCAGGGCGTCGAACAGGTGCGGGACAGCCTGCGACCGGGGCAGATACTTGCCCTGTTGACCGATTCTGAACCCATTGATCTGCCCGGAACATCGGTTAAAGAACCGGTTTACGGCGCACCCGCGCGCTGGATTGATCCGACCCAGCAAGAGCTTGCTGCGTTGAACGGGCTGACAACGGTGCAGCCGACCGAGGTTTTGGCCACCCACCTGCTGGAGGTCGTGAAACGCAATTTTCCGCGTCTTTTGACATTCAAGGCGTTGCGCCGCCGGTTGGATGAGATGGTGAACCTGACGGACCGCGCACGCGGTGAGGCAAATCGCAAAATGCTCGACGAACTTATCCCCGACAAAGTGCCGGTTGATATTTTGCTGTCGGTCTTGCGGCTTTTGCTTGAGGAACGGGTGTCGATCCGCAACTTGTCGTTGATCATCGAAGCAACGGCCGAGGCCCGTCAGATCTATCCTTCGGTTGACGCGATCACGGAGCATGTGCGGCAGCGGCTTGGGTTTCAGCTTGTTGCGGCGTTGCGGCGGTCCGATGGCACCATTCCGCTCATTCAGCTTGCTCCGGAATGGGAGGATACATTTACCAGTTTTGAAATCCGGTCAGATCGCGGCGCCGGTGATGTGGCCTTGCCGCCCGACCGGTTCAATGCGCTTGCCGATGGGTTGGCTGAAAAGCTGGGGCAGGCGGCAAATGCGGGGGCCTATGCGGCGGTGGTCACAACGATGCGGCGGCGGCGGTTTCTGCGGACGGTCATGGCAGCCAAGGGGATCATGAACCCGGTCTTGTCTTTTGAGGAGATCGGGATCGATGCACGTCCGGCGCTGGTCGGCATGGTGCCGGGGTGATGGAGCCGTTGCTGCCGTTTTTGGCGGAGCTTCAGCCGCTCTACTGGACTATTTTGGCGGTCTTTATCCGGATCGGGGCGGTGATGGCCGTTTTGCCGGGCTTCGGGGATCAGTCAGTGCCGCTGCGGGTGCGGCTGGCGCTTGCCATCGCGTTCACCTTGATCGTGGCGCCTGCTGTGCAGCCGGACTTTGATCCTATGGCAGGTAGTACGATGGCTGCCGCCATCCTACTGGCGCCAGAGGTGGTGACCGGGCTGTTTTTTGGCCTGGTTTTGCGGTTTTTTATCTTTGCCTTGCAGATTGCAGGGGCCACTGCAGCACAGGCGACATCTTTGTCGCAGATTTTTGGCGGCACAGCGGGTGCTGATCCACAGCCAGCGATCGGGCATCTGTTTGTGGTGGCGGGCACGGCTCTGGCTGCCGTGTCAGGGCTGCATGTGCAGGCAGCCGCTTATCTGATCCATAGCTATGCGCTGGTGCCGTTCGGCACTGCGCTGGGCCCGAGTCTGGTGGCACAGGCCGGCGTTCAGCAGGTGGCAACGGCGTTCAGCCTTGGGTTTTCGCTGGCCGCGCCCTTTCTGATCGCCTCTTTGATCTACAATATCGTGCTGGGTGTGATTAACCGCGCCATGCCGCAACTGATGGTGTCGTTTGTCGGGGCTCCGGCTTTGACGGCGGGCGGGTTGATCCTGCTTTTGCTGGCTGCCCCGCTTTTGCTCAGCCTCTGGGCGCTGGCGTTCAGTGATTTTATGCAGAACCCTTTTGGTGATCCGTGATGAGCGGTGAGGACGACAGCAGCGAAAAACCCTTCGACCCGAGCCAGAAAAAGCTGGAGGATGCCCGCGCCAAAGGCGAATTTGCAAAATCAGCAGACCTGACGACGGCTGCGGCCTATGGCGGGTTTTTCCTTATTTGCCTGTCGGTTGCACAGCCCACGATATCCGCCTTGGGCAATGCGATGGTGGTCATGCTTGATCAGGGGCCGGATATGGCGCGGGTGATTTTTGACGGATCTGGCCGGGCAATGGCAGCTGGGCTGATCCGGTCCGTCGTCGGGCCGATACTGCCATGGTTCGCTTTACCCGCGATACTGGCGCTGCTGGCCATTCTGGCGCAGCGGGCCCTGGTGTTTACCCCGTCGCGCATCGCACCAAAGCTGAACCGTATTTCCCCGGTGTCGGGGATGAAAAACAAATTTGGCCGACAGGGCCTGTTCGAATTCTGCAAAAGCATGGCCAAATTAATCATCTATCTTGTGATCCTGGCTGTGTTTTTACGGGCGCAGGTCGCAGTCATGATCGGGTCGGTGCATTTGCCGCCGGCGCTGGTGATGATGACGCTGACTCAGATGTTGGTCATGCTGATGGGGATCGTGTTTGGTGTCGCGCTGGTCTTGGGCGGCGGCGATTATCTGTGGCAGTCGGGCGAACACCTGCGCAAAAACCGGATGAGCCGCCAAGAAATGATGGATGAACTCAAGCAATCCGAAGGCGATCCGATGCTGAAACAGCAACGTCGCCTGCGCGGCCAGGAGATTGCGATGAACAAGATGCTCGCCGATGTGCCGCAGGCCGATGTGATCATCGTGAACCCGACGCATTACGCTGTTGCGTTGAAATGGGACAGGCAGGCGGCCTCTGCCCCGATCTGCGTGGCCAAGGGTGTCGATGAAGTCGCCGCCAGGATCAGGGAACTGGCGCGTGAACATGCCATCCCGCTGCATTCCGACCCGCCAACCGCGCGGGCGCTGCATGCCAGCGTGGATATCGGGCAAGAAATTGCGCCGACCCATTATCAGGCGGTTGCCGCAGCGATCCGCTTTGCAGAGATGATCCGGCAAAAGGCCCGCGACAGATGACCAGCAAAGCTGACCAGATCGCAGAGCTGCAAGATCTGACCGGGCTCGCGTTGCGCGCGCTACAGACGGAAATGCACCGGCTGTCGGCCAAGGAACAGGCTTTGCGCCAGAATCTGTCTGACCTGACCGCGCAACGGGCCACGCAAGGAATGCGCGCGGCTGATGATCCGGCCCTGATCGCGGGTGCTGATCTGCGCTGGCAGCAATGGGTCGATCAACGCCGCGCCATGGTCAACATGGAACTGGCCCAGGTGCTGGCCTTGATGGCCAATTGCCAGCAGCGGTTGCAGCGGGCCTTCGGGCGCGATCAGGTCGCGCGGTCGATTGCGGCGCAGGCGTTGCGCGACCGGCAAACACGCACAGACCGTGCCGCGCTTTATGAATCCTGACGCACGATATCGGTAATCAGAATATCAGTCACAGCACTGCCCAGAATATTCTGTGCCGTCTGCAACAGGTCGTTGCGCAGATTGCGCATATTGGTGCCTTGGGTGAAATTGCCCGAAAAGCCGCCGATATTGGCGTGATTGAACATATTTTGCAGAAATCCGTCGCGCAGCTTGGGCTCGGCCGCAAAAACGGCCTCTGCATTGCCGGGTGTGACTTCAACGTTCAATGACATGACGATCAATGCGACGACGCGCCCGCCTTCAACGATGGGAATGATGAACTGATTGTTCAGCCGTGCATATTCCCGCGCCGGGCCGATATCCGGCGCGGCGTCGCGGGCCGTGACCGGGTCCTGCACATCGCCGCAGGGCGTGTCGGCCTGCAAGGGAAGATCCGCCTCCGGTTTTTGCAGGATCATGGCGGCGGCAATGCCGGACCCGGTGCCAACCGCAGCGAAAATGGCGGGGATGAGGAAGGCTTTCATCGCCAATTCCTAAAACGGCAGATAGCGTTCAAGCGCTTGCTGGCCATAGCGCGGTTGCTGCATATCGGTGATCTGGCCGCGCCCGCCATAGGAAATGCGCGCTGATGCAATCTTGTCGTAGGTGATTTCGTTCTGGCGGCTGATATCCTCTGGCCGGACGAATCCGGTCACGATCAGTTCGCGCAGTTCGAAATTGACCCGCACCTCTTGCTGGCCAAGGATCGCGAAAACGCCATTCGGCAGAACATCCGTGATCGTCACCGCAACGCGCAGGGTCAGTTCCTCGCGCCGCCGGACATTGCCATTGCCGCTGGCATTGCTTTGGGAATTGAGATCGACCAGCGATCCGACCGAGGCACCTTCGGGCAGTCGCCGCGCAATCCGCTGCGGCACACCGAACAATTGCGGTGCCCCCGCCCGTTGCGATGCATTCCGCGATCTGGCGCTGGAATTGCTGATCGAGGCGCTGTCGTCGATTTCAATCACCACGGTCATGATATCGCCGCGCTGGCGCGCACGTTTGTCACCCAACAGCGACCCACGCTCGCCCGTCCACAACGATGCCTGTGCAGACGGGCCGAGCTGCGTGGGCGAAATAATTGCGGGCAGGCCGGGGTTGATCATCGCATCGCGTTCGGCATTGAACGGCTGCTGTGAAAATGGTGGAGGTGCGCCAACAGGGGTCGTGCTGCAGGCGGCAAGGCACAGGAACATCACGACGAAGGGGCGCATGGCCGGTCCTTTCTTCATTGCGATACATATCCGGTGCCATCAAGCCCGATCCGCGCCGTGACGGTCGCGCGCGAGCTCAGGTTCATCACCCTAATGAGATCCCCCGGCCCGGCCCGGCCCAACGCGCGGCCTTCCGTCGAAATCGCCAGACCATGGCTTTGATAGGTCAGCATGATGATCTGGTTGCGTTCGACGATTGCGGGAAAGATGACATCGCCGGGACGGATCGGGCGTCCCGCATAGAGCGCCACGCGGGTTTCCATGCCGACAATGGCGGCTGGATCTGTCACGCCGCCGGGGATGATTTGGGGTGACAGCGTCAGATCCTCTGCGCCGATGATCGATTGGGCGGGGATGGTGCGGGCCGCGACCAGCGTTTCTGCCGCCGCCGGGCCCGTCAGCATAAAGATGATGGCCAGAGCGCGGATCATCGCAGTTGCACCATCGCGCCCAGCATCTGATCGGCCGCGGTGATCACCTTGGAATTCAATTCATAGCCGCGCTGGGCAGAAATCAGATCGGTGATCTCGCGCACCGGATCGACAGAGCTGTTTTCCAGATAGCCCTGCCGCAACACGCCCAGCCCGTCTTCGCCCGGCGTCCCGATCGCCGATGGGCCGGAGGCGGGCGTCTCAAGGAACAGGTTTGATCCGATCGCCTCCAGCCCTTTGGGGTTGGTGAAACCGGCCAGCGTGAACTGACCCAGCAATTGCGGTTCGATCTGGTCGTCGAAGAACCCGTAAACCTCGCCCTCGGCATTGATCGCGATGGAGTTTGTATCGGGGGGGATCGCGATGTCGGGGACGACGGGGTAGCCATCGGATGTCACGATCAACCCGTCGCCGGTCAGTTTCAGCCCGCCATCGCGGGTGAAAGCTGGCCGCCCATCGGGTAGCGTCACCTCCAGATAGCCGTCACCTTCGATGGCCACGTCCAGATCGCCGCCGGTCGCGGCCAGTGATCCCTGCGCCAGCATCACGGTCACGGCACTCGCCCGCACCCCAAGGCCCAGTTGTACGCCGGTCGGCACGGCGGTGCCGTCAGACGCATTGATCGTGCCGGGGCGGACAAGCTGTTGATAATGCAGGTCGGCAAATTCGGCGCGGCGGGCATTGTATCCCGTCGTGTTCATATTGGCGAGGTTGTTGGAAATCACCTCGACCCGGGTCTGCTGGGCGGTCATGCCCGCAGCGGCGATCTGTAAGGCTCGCATGATGTCTCCTTTCTAGGGGCGGACAGCGTCGATGACGCTGCGGATGCGGTCATGTTCTTTATCCAGAAAGCTTTGGCCCAGCTCATAGGCGCGCTGCACTTCGATCATGCGGCTGATCTGCTGGATCGGATTCACATTGGCGCTTTCCAGAAAGCCTTGCAGGATGCGCCCATCTTGTGCCGGGGCGATGCCGCCTTGCGGGTCGAACAATGTGCCGCTTTCGCGGATCATCTGATTGGGGTCGACCGGGGCAAAGAGGCCAATCTGACCAATCGGTTCACCTCCCACGCTGATCGTGCCATCGGACCCGATCCCGACAGGGCCAGCGCCAACCGGCACGAAAAGCGGCGCACCGCCGGCGTCAAGCACCTGGTAGCCGTCCGGGGTGACCAGATCGCCGAGGTCATTGGGGCCAAAGGCACCGGCGCGCGTCAACCTTTGCCCTTGGGGCGTGTCGATCAGAAAGAACCCGTCACCTTCAATGGCCAGATCAAATGTACCGCCGGTCTGGGCCAGGCTGCCCTGAGTCGTTGCCGTATCGCGCACCCGTGCAGTCGCCATCGACAGCGATGGCATCCCGGGGCCCAGATTTTTGATATGTTCAGAAAACAGAATGCCTTCGGCGCGGAACCCGGTGGTGTTGGTATTGGCGATGTTATTCGCCAGCACCTGCATTTCCTGCAACAGCCCGGATTGGCGGGTCAATGTGACATAGGTTGTGTTGTCCATGTTATCCTCCTGCGATGATCGGGATCAGAATATTCTGGAACAGGTCGACCAAGGCGTCTGACATGAATGCCATCGTCACCCAGAAGGTCGCGATGATCGCGGCCAGTTTCGGCACGAAGGTCAGCGTCATCTCCTGCACCGATGTCAGCGCCTGAAACAGGCCCACAATCAGGCCGGTCGCCAAAGCCACCGTCAGGATCGGGATCGAGATCACGAAGGCTGTCCAAAGCCCCTGACGCAATGTGTCGTAAAACAGATCCTCTGACATCATACCGGCATCCGCAGGATTTCCTGATAGGCCTCGACCACGCGGTCACGGACGGTCACGGCGGTCTGCACGGCCAGTTCGGTCTGCGCCAAGGCCTGCACCAAAGCATGCGGATCGGCCCCGGTGGTCATCGCCTGCATCGCGGTGGTTTCGCTGGCGCGCATCGTCGCCGCGAAGTCTTTTGCGGCATTGGCAATTGTGGCCCCGGATGAGCCAGCCTCTGGGGCGGTCGCCTTTTTGCTGGCGGTGTAATTCTGGGCAACGATTGCGCCGATTTCCATATCGCTCCTCCTAGCGTCTGAGCAAATCCATCAGGGCCGAGGACATTTGCCTGACCTGATCGAACATTTTAAGGTTGGCCTCATAGCTGCGCTGGGCTTCGCGGGCGTCGGCGATTTCGACCAGCAGGTTGACGTTGGACCCTTGGTAATAGCCCGCTGCATCCGCCAGCGGGTTGGCCGGGTCATAGATCTGCGGCAGGTCAGATTGATCGAGACGCATCGGTCCGGCGGTCACCGCCCCGGTGCGCCGCCCCAGGCTGAGCTGTTCTTCGAACGATATGATCTTGCGGCGAAACCCGGGTGTGTCGGTATTGGCAATATTTTCCGACAGATGCCGCAGGCGGGTGGCCTGTGCTTTCATCCCGCTGCTGGCCACAGACATGGCGTCAGAGAAATCATTCATGATTCATCCCCGCCCGAGCGCTGTGCGCAGAATCGTCAGCCCATGCCGGTAAACCGCCAGGGCACGGTTGTGGTCGCGAGAGACAGCGACCGAGGCCAACATCTCATCCTCCAGCGATACCGTATTGCCATTGGGCGATGCTTCGGTGCTGCCGACGACGGGCGCCGCCGTCACGCGGAGCCTAGGATCGGGGGCCAGATGGCCCGGCCTGCTTTGGCGGATCTGCGACATGGGTGCTGCGCCATAGACATCGCCAAAGGGCGCAATCTGCTGCGCGCGATAGCCGGGGGTATTGGCATTGGCGATATTGCGCGCGACGACGGCCTGACGTGTCCCGGCGTGGCGGGCCATGGCAACGGCGGTCTGGAACAGGTCCAGTGACTGATACATTGGGGATTCTCCCGCTGCTGGTTTCAATCATTGATTAACGCCGATTCCTTAAGAAGACGTGAGCAACGCCAAGAAAGGACAAATCATGCCCGACAATCTGCTTGATCAGCTGCGCGGGGCGATCGAACGCCTTGATCCGGTGCATGCCGCAGGGCGGGTTGCCTGTGTCACCTCCGGCATTGTGCAGGTCAGCGGTCTACCGGCCCATGTGCAACTGGGGGATCGCGTCCGTATTCTGACCCGCGCGCATTGCCTGCAGGGGGAAATTGTCCGGCTGGATGCCCTGTCCGCACATATTCTGGTGGATGGTGCCGTTGACGGCGTGGCGATCGGTGACCGGGTCGTCATTGATCCCCCGGCGGTTTTTGCCCCCGATGACCGCTGGATCGGGCGCGTGATCGATCCGGACGGTCGCCCACTGGATCAGCGCAGCATTCTGCCGGGGCCCGTGGTCCGGTCTTTGCGCGCGCCACCCCCTGCGCCGCAGGATCGTCGCGGCCTGGGCGCGCGGCTGGAGACTGATCTGGCGGTGTTCAACACGCTTTTGCCGATTGTGCGCGGCCAACGGATCGGGCTTTTCGCCGGATCTGGCGTTGGAAAGTCAACGCTGCTGGGCGATCTGGCGCGCGGCAATTCCGCCGATGTCATTGTGATTGGCCTGGTCGGCGAACGTGGCCGCGAATTGCGCCATTTCATACAGGATGTGCTGGGGCCGGACGGCATGGCCAAAGCAGTCGTGATCGCTGCGACCTCTGATCGCGCGCCACAGGTCCGACGGCGCTGCGCCTGGGCCGCGATGACCGTGGCAGAGCATTTCCGCGACGCGGGCAAACAGGTCCTGCTGATCATCGATTCGGTCACCCGCTTTTGCGAGGCACATCGCGAAGTTGCCGTCGCCGGCGGCGAACCTGCCAATCTGCGCGGCTATCCGGTGTCGACCGGTGCGGCCATCGCCAGCCTGTGTGAAAGGGCAGGGCCCGGCGCAGGTGAAAGCGGCGATATCACCGCGGTCTTTTCGGTCCTTGTCGCAGGGTCGGATATGGAAGAACCGGTCGCGGATATGCTGCGCGGCGTTCTGGACGGGCATGTCATCCTTGATCGCGAGATTGCGGAAAGAGGGCGGTTTCCCGCCATTGATGTTGTGCGTTCCGTCTCGCGCGCCCTGCCTGCCGCTGCGACGCCGCAGGAAAACGCGATGATCGCGCAGGCACGGGCGCATCTGGCGACCTATGACAGGTCTGCGCTGATGATCGGGGCCGGGCTCTATACCGCCGGGTCTGACAAATCGGTTGATGCGGCAATGGCCTGCTATGCCGCGCTGGATCAGTTTCTGACGATCAAGGATCAGCGTGGCGCGCTTGCGCATTTTGCCAAGCTGCGACAGGCCTTGGCAGGTGGCGGGACGGATATGAAGACAGTGTACGGTGATCCGGGTAAACGTGGTTGATAAAGTTGATCAACGCACTGCGTTTGGGTCGTGACTGTGGTCGTCTTGTCCTGGGCAGGTCACGGCGCGTCTGCCCGTTACAGCAGATGTCTTGGGCTTTGTGGAGCTTCTTCCATGATCCGGTCCGTTCTGCACAATGTCTGATTGATCCTAGGTCAGGCGCCCGATGCGCGGGGCCGATTGCAGCAGGCTCAACGCCGCAGCGGCGGTGCTGAAATTGTTGGATTGTGCCGTCTCTGCGCGGATCAGAAACAGACGGATCAGCTTTTCCTGCTGTGCCGGATCGGCAAGATCGGCAACCTTGTTTGTCCCGATCAGCGCCTTGGCACGTGACCGAAAGATGTCGCGCTGCCTGTCGATGTCGATGCTGCCAATGCTGGACGGCAGGCCCAAAGCCGTTTCAAAAACCTTGCGCAAAGGCGCATTGCCCATCACCGAAAACCAATGCGCGCCATCGTTGCTGCTGCTGTCGATGATTTCTGCCAGGCTTTCGCGCAGGTTTAACGCGAGACGCAAATCATTGTTCTGTGTCCCGACCGCCTTTTCGAATTGACGCTTTTCATAGCGGGCGATGGTTTCGGTCGCAAAACTGGGCAGAACGCTGCGCGGGACGGCCAGATCACCAAAGCCGAAGGCGCGGCTGAGCTCTGCATAGCGATTATCCGAGAGGCGATTGGCCAAGGCGGTATCGCTTTCGGTTCCATCCTCCAGTATTTTGCGGATGAAAAATGTGTTGTTGATATCGTCATCCAGACCGAATGCGCCAAGTGCGACGGACAACAGTCGCCGGTCCTTAACCAGATCTTCAGCGCTGCGGATATTGCCGATGTTTTCACGAAAGTAATCTGTCGCACGCTGCACGGGCGGACTTTTGGCAAAACTGGCCCGCTGCGTCTCAAGCGTGCGTTCAAGAAAGCGCCACCCGACATAGCCGGTCATCGGCAGAATAGGTTGAAAGCTCATGGTGAAGCTGCCGCAAGCAGGCGCGCCTCGCGTGGCAACAGATGGCGCAACGATTTCAAGGCGCGATAAAAGTCGTCATCAATGACGGCGGCCGTTGCCGCATCCAGATGCACGCGGCTGTCACCGTCGCGCAGGGCCTGACTCAGCTGTTCGATGCCGCGCAGCAATTGGCGTTTGGCGTCAATCTGTGTCGCATCCCCGGACAGCACCAGCTGCGCGATATAGCAGACCCGCCGCACGGGCGTATTGACCTCCTCGGGGTGGATCGCGTCGCGCAGGCGCAGGATATTGGCGTTGGGTGTCAGGATGGAAAAGCTGCTGCGCCGATCGCCGTTTTCGATCACGGCACCATTCACCAGCAGGCGTTCGCGCGGATTAAGCTTCAATACGAGGCCAGACATCAGGGTTTCCCCTGTCCGTTCAGACCACGCATGACGGCCGTGTTGATATCGACAAGGACGTCAGCACTGGCGCTGTTCCGCAATACCTTTTGGCTGTGATATTCGGTGAATTCCGCCAGATAGAAGATTTGCGCGCGCAGCTGTGCGGGCAATTGGTTGTCCTTGTCGGCCACGCTTGCCGCCAATGTCGACCACAGCCGACGGTTGTCGCTGATCGCTGCGACAAGTGCTGCGAAATTCTGGGGCTGATCGGACATGGCATTGCGCAATCGTGCGGTGATCTGGCCGAACAACTGGGCCTCAACGGCCCGATCAGTACGGGTGGCGACCGCGGTCGGGGCATAGGCTTGCCGGGCTTGTTCTATGGCATTCACGGGGATGTCCTTTCCGGACGTTGGTGAATATGACGCTGCCTGACGCAGCAAAGGGCGGGCGACGCCGATATTCTGGCGCCGCCTTCGACCTTAGCGGAAGAGTGACAGGATCGTTTGCGGTGCCTGATTGGCAATCGACAACGACTGGATGCCCAGCTGCTGTTGCACCTGCAACGCTTGCAGCCTTGCGGACGCCTCTTCCATATTGGCATCAACCAGCGTGCCGATCCCCGACCGCAAGGCTTCGGTCAACTGGCCGATGAACTCGCTCTGTGTTTCGATCCGCCCTTGCGTCGAGCCAAAGCCGGCAGCCGCATTGATCGATGTATTGATCATCGTCTCGATATTGGCGAGCGCGGCCTGAACGCCGGTGTCTTTGCGCACATCGAGCTTGTCGAGGCCGACCAGACCGCCGGTTGCCTTGCCGCCCGCGCGGCCTGCATCGGTCAAGGTCAGTGCAGTCCCATCATTGTCGATCTGCAGGGTCCAGGCACCCGTGGTCGCGTTCTGCCGCACATTCGTGCTGATATTGGCCACCCCGGCCCCGTCGATGATGCTTTTCAAGCCGCGTGCGACATCTTCAAATGTTTCACCCTTGCCTGCGACGTAATCGTAGTTCGCGCCACCGATCGTTGCGCGATAACCGTCACCTGCCGACACACCGGCTGTGGTTGAGAAGGTCAGCTCCGAAGCGCGTGCGGTGATGGTCTGGCTGTTGTTCGTTGCCGCGGCAGCGGTATTGCCATTCGCGGTCAGGGCGAATGTCGCCGCGCCATTGCCGCTGGTATTGACCGCGACATCGCTGAACTTGGACGTCGAGTTGATCGTGATGACATCGGCGGCAACATTTGCTGAAATCCCTTCGATCCCGGCGGCGTTGACGGCGGCTGTCAGACCGGCAGCAAGGTCGTTGGCGGCGGTTGTTGTCGTCATGAAACTGACGGTTTTGTCAGCGACCTGAATATTATAGGTCTCGCCTGCGACAATGGTCCCGGCAACCGTCGCGGTGAGCTTGTTGGCCCCGCCGGAAAATGCCCCGCCGGTCCCATCGGCGGCCTTGTTGCCGCCCAAGGCCGTAGTGACATTCGCGCCAAGATCTGCGCCAGTGCCATAGGTGCCGCTGTCAAAGGACAGATCCTGCCGGGAAATCGCAATATTGTTGACTGACACGACGCCGTCGCTGTTGCGGTCAAGTGATGACATGATATCGACATCTTCATTGCCTTTCAGCAGGTTCAGCCCATAGAACTGGGCCCCGTTGACAACAGATTTCACCTGATCGGCCAAGGCTGTGACGTCGGCCTGCAACTTGCCGCGGTCAACGTTTTTCCCCTGTGCTGTAACGATCCGTTCTTTCATCGACGTCAGCAGTTCAGTCACCTTTTCCGCACCGTTGCGGGCCAGGGCGACGGTTGATTGCCCCAATGCCAAGCTGTCGTTAATGGCGCGGTAGCCGCGCACATCTGCTTCCATGACCTTGGAAATTGCCCAGACGGCGGCGTTGTCTTTGGCCGATGCGACCGCCTTCCCGGTCGAGATCATCGCCTGTGTTTTCGCGAGGTCGGTGTTGACAGATTTCAATGTCTGCAGCGCAACCATGGCGCTGTTGTTGGTTAAAATACTGGACATAAGTTTTGGTCCTTTTGACGGCGCTTTGCGCCGGGTTGGTTTACAATGCTGCAAAGTTGCAGATCAGACAGCCATTCTGACTTTGACCCTTTGATCGGGCCCCGCCTTTTGGCAGTGCGACGATCCTGCCATATGGTGGGTGAAGATCTGATTAATGCGGCGGACGGTAATATCCTGCATTTGAAGCAAATTACGCCTTTTTCACCAGATCCGGGCGCGTGATCGCAGGCGCTGCGAACTGGCCGGATTGGTCATAGACCTGCAAGCCTTCCCGGACCTTGCGCAGGGCCGCAAGACGGTCGCGGGCAGCGCCGATCCCTGTGATAGCGGCCCCCAGAAGTGCTTGATTTTGCGTCAATGCATCCGCAACAAGCCGCAGATCCTGTGACTGTGCCAAAGCCTGCGGCAAATGGTCAATTAACGCTGTTTTCCGTGCGGCCAGATTGTCCAATGCGGCGTAGTCACCGGCGATGATTGCCGCCGCCTCTGCCGCGAGCAGGGTCAGCAAATCTGTCAGCTGCGGGTCACGCATCGTTGCGGGCTTTCATGGCGTGAAACAATGCTTCGGCAAGGCCGACCCCACCGGCCTTTGCCATCTCGCTGGCCTGTGCGTCGCGCAGAAAGGATGAAAACTGATCCTCGCCGATGCCGCCGCCAAAACTGGCTCTGCTGGCGCCAAACCCTGCTGATTTCAGCATTTCAGCCAGAAATGTGGTTTCCAGTTTTTGCGCCGCGTCACGCAATCTGGCGTCCGTCGTGTCGAATTCGGGTATGCTCGCAGGTCCGCGGGGGGCAGGTAAAACGGGGATGATGGTCATGGCAGGCTCCGGCAGTGTTTTTTTCAATCTGCCGCAAAGCCGTAAACATTCAGTAAGTTTTTCCTGCGAGAACGGTGGTAATGTTATTGTCAGGACACCGCATGTTGCCGCCGCTCCTCTCCTTAGTCACGGTCACCGCATCCGTCCCGGAAGCAGTGAAGATTGGCCAGGCTGATACTGGCCTTTTTGGCGATGTTTTCAGCGCGTTGATGGATGCCACCCCACAGCCAGAGGCCGCTTTGGCCGAGCCTGTGGCAATGTTTGCTGAAACCGCTGCCAACATAGATCAACCGCCTGAGGGCGCGGTTGATCTGGCGGATGATGCTTGGCCGGAGGTTACGGATAATCCGGAGGCTGATTCGCCATTGCCAGTGCAATTGGCCGCTCTTTTGCCCGATTCCGTAAAAGAAAAGTCTGGCGCATCGGTTTCGGCTGGGGATCTTGATGAGCCGGCTCCTTTCGTACAGCGCTTTGTGCTGCGCCAAATGACGGCGAATCAAGGGGATATGTCACCGACGCCGCCACCACATCCACCACAGATTTTGCCGCCGCAGCATCACGCGCCGCAGAGTTTTGCGGTGATGCCTGTCCGGGCCGGACCGAGCGTCAAAGAACCGGATCAGGTGATGCCGGTTGATTCCAATCCTCGACCCGAGGAGATGGTGGCGGATATCGCGCTGCGCCGTCCTGATCACACCGGAAGTCTGATAAAGCTGCCGGTCACGGCACCAACGCCGGTCATTGACGATGGACAGGTTAAGGTCCGCTTGGCTGACGGTGAAAAGCTGCAGATCAAAGCCCGTGATCCTGTGGAAGAGGTCGCGCCGCGCCCTCCTGGTGCAAAGGGGCAGCCCGAGCCACGCAGCACATTGGCCGAATTGGGCCTGCGGGCGCAGGATTACGGCAGACTGGTTCCTGATTTGCTGACAAACGGGGAAAGTCTACCCGTCAGTATTCTGAGCGAAAAACCTACTCCGGTTCTGCATGTCACCAGCCCGAGTGGGGTTGTCTTGCCCGAAACGCCGCGGATGATGGCTCAGCAAATCGCTGTGGCGGTGACCCAGACGGCGGGCCAGCCAACGGAAATTGCACTGAATCCCGAAGAATTGGGGCGCGTGCGGATGCAGATCGTCGCCGGTGACGGGGCGGTGATGGTCCAGATTCTGGCGGAACGGCCGGAAACGACGGATTTGCTGCGCCGCCATATCGAAACACTCGCACAAGAATTCCGCACATTGGGGTTCAGCGATATTGCGTTTTCTTTCGGCAACGGCCGCCCCCGTGATCCGGATACCGGCCAGATCACGGGCGCGCAGCCCCCGGCGCCTGATGAATTGACCGTAACTGACCAACCCGCCGCCCCGCCAAGACCGGCGCGCGGCTCTCTTGACCTGCGTTTATAGAGGATGACGATGGATATTGCACAAACGACACCCGCGACGGCAGGCAGCGCGGCCCCGGCTGCTGCCAAGCCCCGGATCACTTCGGATTTCGACACGTTTCTACAGATGCTGACCGCGCAGATGAAGAATCAGGACCCGCTTAATCCGATTGAATCAGCCGATTTTGCCACGCAGCTTGCGACCTTTTCGTCGGTCGAGCAGGCGGTGCTGACCAATGACCTTCTGCGCGGGCTTATGTCGCAAACCGGGCTTGCCGATATGGCCGGATGGGTCGGGAAAGAGGCGCGTGCGGCGGCACCTGTCTATTTCGACGGCACGACACCGATGACCTTGCATCCTCAACCGATGGCGGGTGCCGAAACGGGCGAAATCGTCGTGCGTGATGAGACGGGAGGGATTGTTCACCGCTTTGCGGCGCCGGCGTCTGGTGACCCGCTGCCATGGACAGGGGCCTTGCCGACTGGTGTGCAATTGCCTGCGGGCGTTTATCAATTCACCTACATCAGCAGTCGGGAGGGCAAATCGATCGGGGATACTGGCGTCGAAATCTACGCGCAGGTTGCAGAGGTCCGTTCTGTCGACGGAGAAAAACAATTGATCACGAAAGGCGGGGTTGCCGTACCCGTCAAGGATGTGACCGCCTTGCGTGATGCGCCGTGACCGGATCTTGTGCCGGGGTGCAGTTGGCAGGTTGCCTACATCATCTGCCCGATCCACATCGACACGCCGACCAGCACGCCACCCAAGGCCATCCAGGACAGCCGTGCGATGCGGCGTTGTGGTTTCGGCTCTGGTGGTGGGTTGTTGAGGCGTATCAGCGCCTGTTCGGCCAGCCGCGGCAATTGCGGGCCAAAGCGCGACAGGATCATCGCCGTGCGTCCCAGATCGCGCAGCAGGGCCTTGGGACCGATGCTTTGTTTGATGTAATCCTCGACCACGGGTTTGGCTACTTCCCAGATGTTCATCCGTGGGTCGAGCGACCGCGCCACCCCTTCGACAACCACCATGGTGCGTTGCAGATGGATCAGTTCGGTCCTTGTTTCCATGCCGAAACGTTCTGTGACTTCAAACAGATAGGACAAAAGCCGCGCCATGGAAATGCGGCTGGCATCCATGCCAAAGATGGGTTCGCCCACAGCGCGCAGTGCGCGGGCGAATTCATCGACATCGCGGTTGGCGGGGACATAGCCCGCCTCGAAATGCACCTCGGCGACGCGTTGGTAATCCTTGCGGATAAAACCGAACAGAATCTCGGCATAGACGCGACGGGTATATTCATCGATCCGGCCCATGATGCCGAAATCATAGGCGATGATATCGCCACCGGCGCTGACCTTCAGATTGCCCTGATGCATGTCGCCGTGGAAATAGCCGTCGCGCAGGGCATGGTTCAAAAACAGGCTCAGCACCCGCGTCGCCAGTTCGCGCCGGTCATGGCCCGCCGCATCCAGCGCGGCATTGTCGCCAATCCCCGCACCTTCGGCCCAGTCGAGCGTCATCACCCGCCGCCCGGACAGATGCCAGCGCACCTGCGGCACGGTAAAGCCGACATCATCCTTGGTGCTGGCCGCGAATTCTGCGGCGGCAGAGCTTTCCAGCCGCAGGTCAAGCTCTCCCATGACCACGCCTTCGAAATGCACGATCACATCCATCGGGCGCAACCGGCGCGACGCGGGCGACAAAACCTCGATCGTACGGGCAGCAAAATAGAAAGCGTCGATATCCTTGCGAAACGCCTTTTCGATGCCGGGGCGCAGGATTTTGACGGCCACAGCCTCGCCCGTGTCGGCCAGATGCGCCTTATGGACCTGCGCCAGCGAGGCGGCGGCGACCGGCGGCGAAAAGCTGGAAAAGAGTTTCTCGACCGGCATCCCCAGCTCGCGCTGGATTTCGGCCTTTGCCTCGGCCATCGAAAACGGCGGCAGTTTGTCCTGCAAGACGCGCAATTGCACGGCCATATCATCGCCCACCACATCGGGGCGGGTGGACAGGACCTGCCCGAATTTGATGTAGGCCGGGCCAAGGGCTGTCAGCGCGCGGGGCGCGGGCGGCATCGACGGATCCCCCTTGTAGCCCAGCCATTTGAACGGCCAGACAAAGGCGCGCAGGGTCAGCCCCAGCACAGGCCCGACATCGAAAGCGTCGAGGATCACCTTCATCGCGCCGGTGCGTTCCAGCGTCGCGCCAGTGCGGATCAGGCGGATGATATTATGCGGGCCGCGCACCTACAGCTTCCAGCCCGAATGCAATGCTGCGACACCCATGGTCAGGTTGCGGTATTTGGCATTGCCGAAACCGGCATCGCGGACCATGCTGAGGAAGGTGTCCTGATCGGGGAATTGCCGGATCGATTCAACGAGATACTGGTAAGACTCGCGATCCCCGGCAATGATCTGCCCCATCCGGGGGATCACGTTGAAGGAATAGGCATCATAGGCGGCCTGCAGCATCGGATTGGGGATCTGGCTGAATTCCAGCACCATCAAGCGGCCACCGGGTTTGAGGACGCGGTAGGCTTCGGCCAGCGCATCCTGCGGGCGGGTGACGTTGCGGATCCCAAAGGAAATCGTGTAAACGTCGAAAGTATTGGCCTCGAACGGCAGCGCCATCGCATCGCCGACGACCCAGTCAAGATTATCCGACATCTGCGCCGCCTCGGCCCGTTGCCGCCCTGCGACCAGCATGGATTCGGTCAGATCGAGCACCGTCGCATGGCCCCGGCCTGCGCGTTTGAGGAACCGAAACGAGACATCGCCCGTCCCGCCCGCCACATCCAGCAGCCGCTGGCCGGGCCGTGGTGCCAGCCAATCCATCATCGCATCTTTCCAGATCCGGTGAACGCCGCCCGACATCACATCATTCATGATATCATATTTGCTGGCGACAGAGGAAAACACCCCCTGCACACGACCGGCTTTGTCATCCTCGCGGACGGTTTCAAAACCGAAGTGGGTTGTCTTGTCTGATGGGTGGGTCATCGGGCTTGTGGTCCTTTGCGCTTGTCCCAATTATAGGACGCGAGCCAAGGCTTACAACGCCGCCCCGCCGATAGAAAGTCCGCCATGCCCGAATTGCCCGAGGTTGAAACCGTCAAAGCCGGGATTGCGCCCGCGATGACCGGGCAGGTGATCACAAAGGCCGAGGTGAACCGCCCCGATCTGCGCTGGCCTTTCCCGCAAAACATGGCCGAACGCTTGACCGGGCGGCGGGTTCTGGGCCTCCGGCGGCGGTCGAAATACATTCTGGTCGATCTGGACAGTGGCGAAACCCTGCTGATCCATCTGGGCATGTCGGGCCGGATGCTGGTGTCGGGCGTGGCGCAGGGCGCCTTTTACCTCGACCATCCGGCACCGGTGAAACATGATCATGTCGTGCTGCATATGGCAGGCGGCGGGCGGATCACGTTCAACGATGCCCGTCGTTTCGGCGCGATGGATCTGATGCCCACCGCCGCGCAAGAGGATCATTGGCTGATCCGCGATCTGGGGCCGGAGCCTTTGGGCAATGCATTTCACGAGGATTATCTGGTCGCCCGGCTGAAAGGGCGCAACACGCCGGTCAAATCCGCCTTGCTGGATCAGCGGATTGTCGCAGGGCTGGGCAATATCTATGTCTGCGAGGTTCTGTTCCGTGCCGGTATTCACCCTAGGCGCAAGGCCGGGCAGATTTCGGCGCGACGGGTGGCCTCTCTGGTACCGCTGATCCGCACAGTTTTGCTTGAGGCGATTGCCGCTGGCGGGTCGTCCCTGCGTGACTACCGGCAAAGTGATGGCGCCTTGGGCTATTTTCAGCATGGATTTCAGGTCTATGACCGCGAAAATGCGCCTTGCGTGACACAGGGTTGCGACCGCATGATCCAGCGAATCGTGCAATCGGGCAGATCATCTTTCTTTTGTCCGCAATGCCAAAGATAACTTGATCCGTCTGCGCCCTTTGTTAAGCACAGGGTCTGACCATCAGCAAAGGGACAGCTTTATGGCATATGAAAGCATCATTCTGGACGTCCGCGACTATGTGGCGACGATCACGCTGAACCGGCCAGATGCGATGAATGCGCTGAACGGCAAGCTGCTGCGCGAATTATGCTCTGCGCTGGAAGAGGTGGACGCCAGCGAAAAGACCCGCTGCATCATCATCACCGGCTCGGAAAAGGCCTTTGCCGCTGGGGCGGATATCGCCGAAATGGCCGACAAAAGCTTTGTCGAGATGTATACGACCCGGTTCTTTGAAAATGAAACCGACCGTTTCAACCGGACCCGCAAGCCGATCATCGCAGCTGTCGCAGGCTATGCTTTGGGCGGGGGATGCGAATTGGCGATGATGTGCGATTTCATCATTGCAGCGGATAATGCAAAATTCGGCCAGCCCGAAATCAACCTTGGTGTCATCGCCGGGCTGGGCGGCACCCAGCGTCTGACCCGCTTTGTCGGGAAATCCAAATCGATGGATATGCATCTGACCGGGCGTTTCATGGATGCCGAAGAGGCCGAGCGGAGCGGGCTGGTCAGCCGGGTCGTGCCTGCCAAGAATCTGATGACCGAGGCCCGCGCAGCCGCGATCAAGATCACCGAAAAATCCCAGATCGCGACCATCGCCGCCAAGGATGCGGTGGATTGCGCCTATGAGACGACATTGGCCGAAGGCCTGCGTTACGAACGCCGCCTGTTCCAGTCTTTGTTCGCCACCGAAGATCAGACCGAAGGCATGGCGGCCTTTCTGGAAAAACGCGAGGCGCAGTTCCGCGACCGCTAAGATTGCGGCTTTCCTTTCGCCACAAAACCATCTAAGGCGAACGGCACATGCGCGAGAGGCCCGCTTTGGCCAGAATCACCGGTACTGAACCCGGTCGGGGCTTTTTGCGCTTAACAGTATCAATTTGACCCGACGAAGGGAAAGACCCATGGCAAACTCACCACAGTCCAAAAAACGGGCCCGTCAGAACGACGCGCGTTTTCAGGTTAACAAAATGCGCCGTTCGCGCATCCGCACCTATCTGCGCAAAGTCGAAGAAGCGATCGCCGCTGGCGATCAGACCGTCGCTGCTGCTGCTTTGCGCGCGGCCCAGCCCGAACTGATGCGCGGCGTCACTAAAGGCGTGGTTCACAAAAACACAGCCGCACGGAAAATGTCGCGCTTGTCCGCACGGGTCAAAGCCATCGGCTAAACCCGTCCGGTCCGGAACGACCAGATTCGAAAAAAGGCGCGTCCATTTTTGGGCGCGTTTTTTTGTGCCAGTGTTGCTGCGCTGCCGGATTTTATGGGCAAAATATATGCAGCGGGGATTCTTTTCCGACAAAGCCGGAGTCAAGCGCGATGTTGTGTTGAAGGAGGCCCAGACCCCTTGCTACCTTGACCAAGCGATTCACATCGTTCCGGGGGGACATGGGGGGATCGGCCCGATCTGTGATAAAGTGAACCACCTGTTGGTGCGTTTTTTGACAGATCAATGAACGGGTCGGACTTCATGCAAATGTGATTGGGGATTTACCAGCCTAGGCTGAGATACCCGTCTTTTTGTGTCTGCAATGGCACCAGAGACTGCTCTCTGGTTCCGCTTGCTGTCATGCATCCAAACGACTGCTGTTGCGGTCCACGGTGATCCGTGTGCCGAAGTTAGTTAGTACATTTTGATCGATCTTCCGGTTAGAGAGGGGACACTCTGACCTTGGACGAGCTGTGTCAAATGTGCGGTGTAATCGCGCGATGAAGGTGCGGCTCTGCTGTGGGGTCGTGCGGGGGCTGAAGGTAAAGAGAAGAATGACGAACGATATCTGGGCGAACGTGCTGCACACACTCAAAGGGGCGCTAGGGGCAAATAACTTTTCCAACTGGATCGAGCCGCTGGAATTTTCCCAGCTGATCGGCGGCGTGGCGGTGTTTCATGTGCCGACGAATTTCATCGGCAATTACGTCTCCCAGAATTTCGGTGATCAGATCATCTATCATCTGAACCAGCAGGGCGAAGACGTGCAGCGCCTGCAATTCAAAGTGCCAAGCCAGATGCAGGCCGCGCCCAAACCGGCCCTGAAACCTGCTACGAAACCTGCCGGTCTGGATGAGATTACCGGCGCGCCTTTGGATGCGCGGTTCACCTTTGACGCTTTCGTCGTCGGTAAGCCCAATGAACTCGCCCATGCCGCCGCGCGCCGTGTCGCCGATGGTGGCCCGGTGACGTTCAACCCGTTGTTTCTTTACGGCGGCGTCGGTCTGGGCAAGACCCACCTGATGCATGCGATTGCGCATGAATTGCAGCGCCGGTCGCCCGAACTGAACGTGCTCTATCTGTCCGCCGAACAATTCATGTATCGCTTTGTCACCGCCTTGCGTGAACGCAAGATGATGGATTTCAAGCAATTGTTTCGCTCTGTCGATGTGCTGATGGTCGATGACGTGCAATTCATCGCGGGCAAAGACAGCACCCAGGAAGAATTTTTCCATACGTTCAATGCCTTGGTCGATGGCCATAAGCAGATCATCATCTCTGCCGACCGCGCGCCCGGTGAAATCAAGGATCTGGAAGACCGGATCAGATCGCGCCTGCAATGCGGGCTGGTCGTCGATCTGCACCCGACTGACTACGAGCTCCGCCTTGGCATTCTGCAATCCAAGGTCGATGCCTTTTCCGCGCAATATCCGGGCCTGCAGATTGCCCCCGGCGTGCTGGAATTCCTCGCGCATCGGATTTCCACCAATGTCCGCGTGCTGGAAGGCGCGCTGACACGGCTTTTCGCCTTCGCCTCACTCGTCGGGCGCGAGATCAATCTGGAACTGACGCAGGATTGCCTGTCCGATATCCTCAAAGCCTCTGACCGCAAGGTCACGGTGGAAGAAATCCAGCGCAAAGTGTCGGAACATTACAACATCCGCCTGTCCGACATGATCGGCCCGAAACGCGTGCGCAATTACGCAAGGCCCCGGCAGATGGCGATGTATCTGGCCAAGCAGATGACCAGCCGGTCCCTGCCCGAAATCGGTCGCCGCTTTGGCGGGCGCGACCATACGACCGTGATGCACGGCGTGCGCAAGATTGAAGAGCTGAAAGTGATCGACAGCCAGATCGCCGATGATCTGGAACTGCTACGCCGCGCGCTGGAGGCGTAAGCGCGCTTGACGCTTGCATCTGCATAAGAAACAAAACACTTGAGGCGGGCGCGGAATGCAGTAGGTTTTGCGTCCCGGCCTTGTCCGGCACCAAGATAGGCGGAGATTGGGATATGAAATTCAGCATCGAACGCGCGGCATTGCTCAAAGCCGTCGCACAGGCCCAATCGGTGGTCGAACGGCGCAACACGATCCCGATCCTCGCCAATGTGCTGATCGAGGCACAAGGGGATGAGGTACATTTCCGCGCCACGGATCTGGACATCGAAATCGTCGACAAGGCCCCGGCCAAGGTCGAACGCGCAGGGGCCACGACCGTATCCGCCGTGACGTTGAACGAAATCGTGCGCAAATTGCCTGATGGGTCGCTGGTGTCGCTGACCGAAGAAAGCGCCACAGGCCGTCTGACGATTGAGGCGGGGCGCTCCAACTTCTCGCTCGCCACACTGCCGAAAGAAGATTTTCCGGTGATGGCGACCTCCGAATATGCCGCGAATTTCTCGATCAAAGCGCCCGTGCTGCGTCGGTTGTTCGACAAATCGAAATTCGCGATCTCGACCGAGGAAACGCGCTATTACCTCAACGGCGTCTACATGCATGTCGCCGATGGCGAATCCGGCAAGGTCCTGCGCTGTGTCGCAACCGATGGTCACCGTCTGGCGCGGATTGATGCGGAATTGCCAATGGGTGCGGAAAGCATGGCCGGTGTCATCGTGCCGCGCAAAACGGTCGGTGAATTGCGCAAATTGCTAGATGATGATGAGATGAAAATCGCCGTGTCTGTGTCGGAAACCAAAATCCGCTTTGCCACGCCCGACATCACCCTGACATCCAAGGTCATTGACGGGACCTTCCCGGACTACACACGCGTTATCCCACAGGGCAACACCCGCCGGTTGGAAGTCGACGCCAGCGAATTCGCCCGCGCGGTGGACCGTGTGGCGACAGTGTCATCGGAACGGTCCCGCGCGGTGAAACTGTCGCTGGACGAGGACCGTCTGATCCTGTCGGTCAATTCGCCTGACAGCGGTGCGGCTGAGGAAGAACTCGCCGTCGCCTATTCCGATGAACGGCTGGAAATCGGGTTCAACGCGAAATATCTGCTGGAAATTGCCAGTCAGGTGGACCGCGAAAATGCTGTGTTCATGTTCAATTCCTCCGGCGATCCGACCCTGATGCGCGAAGGCAATGATATGTCGGCGATCTATGTCGTCATGCCGATGCGCGTGTGACGGGCGATACGGCAGCTGACATGCCGCCATGACCGGACTTGCCCTGTCGCAGCTTGCGCTGTCGCATTTCCGGTCGCATAAACGCGCCGTGCTCGACCTCGACCCCCGCCCGATGGCGATCTACGGGCCGAATGGTGCGGGCAAAACCAATATCATCGAGGCGATTTCACTGCTCTCCCCCGGTCGCGGATTGCGCCGCGCCGGGGCAGAGGATCTGGCGCGCAGGCCAGAGGCGCTTGGCTGGAAGATCACCGCGATCCTGCAATCCCTGCATCAGACTCACGAGCTTGAAACCTGGGCCGAGGCTGGCAGCCCGCGTCAATTGCGCATTGATGGCAAGGCCGCGCCGCAAACCGCCCTTGGCCGCATCGCGCGGGTGTTGTGGCTGGTCCCCTCCATGGACCGGCTCTGGATCGAAGGGGCCGAAGGGCGGCGGCGCTTTCTGGACCGCGCCACGCTTAGTTTCGAGCCAACCCATGCCGATGCCACCCTGACCTATGAAAAGGCGATGCGTGAACGCAACCGGCTGCTCAAAGACATGGTGCGCGATCCGCATTGGTATGCCGCAATCGAGGCGCAGATGGCCGAGGCGGCGACCCAGATCACCGCCAACCGCAACCGCGCGATTGATGAACTGACCGCAGCACAGGCCGCAGCGGTGACCGCCTTTCCCACTGCCACATTGACGCTGACCTATGCCGACCCCTTGCCGGATGATCTGCAAGCCGCGCTGGCCGATCATCGCCACCGCGACATGGCCGCCGGGCGCACCTTGCTCGGCCCGCACCGGGCCGATCTTGACGCCGTCTTCGCCGACAAAGGCATCAACGCCAGCGATTGTTCCACCGGCGAACAAAAGGCGCTGCTGATCAGCCTGATCCTCGCCAATGCGCGCGCCCTTGCACAGGATTTCGGCGCACCGCCGATTTTACTGCTGGACGAGGTCGCGGCCCATCTTGACGCCACCCGCCGTGCGGCGCTTTATGACGAAATCTGCGCGCTTGGCGCGCAGGCTTTCATGACCGGCACCGGGCCGGAATTATTCACCGAACTGGGCAGTCGCGCGCAATATGCCGAAGTCACCGAAGCGCAGGGCCTGTCCAGCGTGCAACGCAAAGACCTGATATGACCGTCACCGCCTCGGCCCTGTTGTTGTACGTGGGCGCGCTTTTCATCCTGTTCATCACCCCCGGCCCGGTCTGGGTCGCCTTGCTGGCACGCTCATTGTCGGGCGGGTTCACCGCGGCCTGGCCGCTCGCCGTGGGCGTTGCCTTGGGCGATATCTTTTGGCCACTGGTCGCGATCCTGGGGGTGACTTGGCTGGTCTCGGCCTTTGCGGGCATCATGCTGGTGATGAAATGGATCGCTGTGGCGGTGTTCATCGTCATGGGCATCGGGCTGATCCGCAGCGCCGGACATAGTCTGCGCGCCGACAGCCGGTTGACCAAACCGGGCCATTGGGCGGGCTTCGTGGCGGGTGTCGCGGTGATCCTCGGCAACCCCAAGGCCGTGCTGTTCTACATGGGCGTGCTGCCCGGTTTCTTTGACCTGACGCAGGTCACGGTACCGGATATCATCGTGATCTGCACGCTTAGCTTCATGGTGCCGCTGATCGGCAATCTGGTGCTGGCGGGCTTTATCGGGCGGATGCGCGGTGTGCTGAAATCGCCCGAAACCCTGCGCCGGATCAATATCGTCGCGGGCTGTCTGCTGGTCGCGGTCGGATGGGTGATCGCGCTCAGCTAAGCTGCCTGAAAACCTACAAAATATAGTGTCATCTGCGTGACATCCCGGCCCGGAAAGCATATATTTTGCGGATCAAGGAACAGGACTGACCCAATGGCCGATGACGACAAAAAACAAGAAGAGTATGGCGCCGATTCCATCAAGGTTCTTAAGGGGTTAGAGGCTGTTCGCAAGCGTCCCGGCATGTATATCGGCGACACCGACGACGGGTCCGGCCTGCACCACATGGTTTACGAGGTCGTCGACAACGGCATTGATGAGGCTTTGGCCGGTCACGCCGACCATGTTTATGTGCGGATCAACGCTGACAGCTCTGTCACCGTCGGCGATAACGGGCGCGGGATTCCCGTTGGCATCCACGAAGGCGAAGGCGTGTCTGCCGCCGAGGTCATCATGACCCAGCTGCATGCGGGCGGCAAATTCGACAGCAATTCCTACAAGGTCTCGGGCGGTTTGCACGGCGTGGGTGTGTCGGTCGTCAACGCCCTGTCGGATTTTCTGGACCTGCGCATTTGGCGCGAGGGCAAGGAACATTATGCCCGCTTTGAAGGTGGCTTTACCGTCGAATCCCTGCGCGTTGTCGGCGATGCCGATGGCCGCAAAGGGACAGAGATCACCTTCCTCGCCGCGCTGACCACCTTCAGCAACCGCGAATTCGATTTCCACATTCTGGAAAAACGTCTGCGCGAACTGGCGTTCCTCAATTCGGGCGTGCGGATCATTCTGGAAGATTTGCGTCCGGCAGAACCGCTCCGCACGGAACTCTTCTACGAAGGCGGCGTGCGCGAATTCGTCAAATATCTGGACCGCTCCAAAACCCCGCTGATGGAAACCCCGATCTATGTCGTCGGCGAACGCGACGAAATCGGGGTCGAGGTCGCGATGTGGTGGAACGACAGCTATAATGAAATGGTGCTGCCCTTCACCAATAACATCCCGCAGCGCGATGGCGGCACGCATATGGCCGGTTTCCGTGGTGCGCTGACCCGTGCGATCACAAAATATGCGACGGAAACTGGCATCACCAAAAAGGAAAAGATCGCGATCACCGGCGATGACGCGCGTGAAGGCCTGACCTGCGTTTTGTCGGTAAAGGTCCCCGATCCGAAATTTTCGAGCCAGACCAAGGATAAACTGGTCAGTTCGGAGGTGCGGCCCGCCGTCGAAAACCTGATGGGCGAAAAGCTGAACGAATGGTTCGAGGAAAACCCCGCCATCGCCAAGTCGATCATTTCCAAAATCGTCGAGGCCGCCGCCGCCCGTGAAGCTGCGCGCAAAGCCCGCGAAATCCGCCGAAAATCGGCGATGGATGTAAATTTCAACGCTTCCAAGCTGAAGGATTGTTCGGAAAAAGACCCGTCCAAAACCGAAGTCTTCCTCGTCGAGGGTGACAGCGCCGGGGGCTCTGCACAGACTGGCCGCGACCGTGGTACGCAGGCGATCCTGCCGTTGAAGGGCAAGATCCTGAACGTCGAACGCGCCCGGTTTGACCGGATGCTGGGAAGCCAGGAGATTGGCACGCTCGTCATGGCACTCGGCACTGGCATTGGCCGGGGTGAATTCAACATCGACAAGCTGCGCTATCACAAGGTCATCATCATGACCGATGCGGACGTCGACGGCGCGCATATCCGCACCCTGTTGCTGACCTTCTTCTTCCGCCAGATGCCCGAACTGATCGAAGGCGGGCATTTGTATATCGCGCAGCCGCCGCTTTACAAAGTATCGCGGGGCCGGTCCGAGGTTTACCTCAAGGATCAGGCGGCGATGGATGAATATCTGATCGAACAGGGCATCGATTCAACGATGCTGCGCCAGGGCAATGGCGAAGAAATCGCCGGTGCCGACCTGCGCCGCATCGTCGAAGAAGCCCGCCAGCTGAAACGCGTGCTGGAAGCCTTCCCCACCCACTACCCGCGTCACATTCTGGAACAGGCCGCGATTGCCGGGGCCTTCGTGCCGGGCGTCGTGGAAAGCGACCTGCAAGGCACCGCAGACCGCGTGGCAGCCCGGCTCGACCTGATCGCGCTGGAATGGGAACGCGGCTGGCAAGGCCGGATCACGCAGGACAAAGGTATGCGTCTGGCCCGCATCCTGCGCGGTGTGGAAGAGGTGCGCACGCTCGACGGCACCATGCTGCGCTCGGGCGAGGCGCGGCGCACGGGCACGTTCACGCAAAGCCTGCAGGACGTCTATAACCTGCCGGCCACCTTGGTGCGCAAGGACCGTAGCCAGTTGATCCACGGCCCGCTGGACCTGCTGCGCGCCATTCTGGAAGAGGGCGAAAAGGGCCTGTCACTGCAACGCTACAAAGGTCTGGGCGAGATGAACCCCGATCAGTTGTGGGAAACCACGCTGGACCCGGACGCGCGGACTTTGTTGCAGGTGAAGGTGGAGGATGTGGCAGAAGCTGACGATCTGTTCACCAAGCTGATGGGTGATGTCGTGGAACCGCGGCGCGAGTTTATCCAGACCAATGCGTTGAATGTGGAAAATCTGGACTTTTGATGTGGCGGGGTGCGGCGGGGTAAAACCCCGCCCTACCAATATGCCGTAGGGCGGGGTTCACCCCGCCACCCCGTCAAATAATCCGCTTGCGGATCATGCTCGACAATTGCTCGAACCCGATCACCACGACCAAAATCACCAGAATGATCGCCGCCGCCTGATCATAGCGGAACAACCGCATCGCCGTGGACAATTCCACCCCGATCCCGCCTGCACCGACCAAGCCCAGCGTCACGGCAGACCGGATCGCCTTTTCCACGCTGAACAGCGACGTCGCCGTCATCGAGGCAAAGCTTTCCGGCAGGATCGCGCCAAAGATCACCGACAGACGGCCCGCACCCGTGGCGGTCAGCGCCTCTGACGGGCCTTTCTGCACCTCCTCGAACCGTTCGGAGTAGAACCGTGCGGCAAAGCCAATCGTGTCCATAATGATGGCGAGGATACCGGCCAAAGGCCCCAAACCCACGGTTACGACGAAAATCAGCGCCCAGATCAGATCGGGGATCGTCCGCGACACGGAGATCACGAAACGCGCGATGGTCCGCACCACCATATTGGGTGCGGTGTTGCGCGCGGCCAAAATCGCCAGCGGGATCGAAAACAGGCAGCCAAAGGTGACGCCAACGATGGCGATATTCATCGTCTCCAGCATCGCATCAGCGATATTGGGCATGCGGGTGAAATCGGGCGGCACGGCTTGGCCGACGAAACGCACAAGGTTGCTCGCGCCGCGCACCAGCCGGTCAATCGAGATATCGGAAGAAATCATCCCCTGGATAAAAAACGCTGCGAAACCGACGGCGACAACCCACGTCAGGGCCGATGGCGCGCGAAAACGCGGGGGGAGTTGGCTGTGATCGCTCATGCGGCTTCCTCTTGCGGTTTGGCGTCTACGCGGGTCATCCCGGAATAAAGCGCGTTCAATTGGGCGGTATCGGTCTGCGCAATCGGCGCATCGATTTCGACATGACCCGCCTTCATCCCCAGAATCCGGTCACCATATTCCTGCGCCAGTTCCAATTGATGCAACGTGCAAAGCATGGACAGTTTTTCTTCGGTCACGATCCGCCAGAGCAGGTCCAACACCTCGCGCCCCGCCTTGGGGTCAAGGCTCGCGATAGGTTCATCGGCGATCACGACCTTGGGGTTCTGCATCAGCATCCGCGCAATCGCGACGCGCTGTTGCTGCCCGCCGGACAATTCCGACGGGCGGTGCAAGGCGCGGTCGGCCATGCCGACACGGTCCAGACAATGCATCGCCTTTTCGCGATCCGCGGCAGAGGCGGTGATGCCAAGGCAGGACAGCAGCCCAAAGCGTTGCCGCCCAAGTGAGCCGAACAGCACATTCTGAAACGCATTCAACTGCGGCACCAGATTGAAATGCTGAAAGACATAGCCCATGCCCTGCCGGATTTTGCGCAATTCGCTGCGGCTGGCCCCCGACAAAGCCTCTCCATGAATGCGGATCGTGCCGGATTGCAGCTTTTCCAACCCGTTCAGGCTGCGCATCAGGGTGGACTTGCCGCAGCCATTGGCCCCCAGCAGAACAACGCCCTGACCGGCCGGTATGGTGAATGAAATACCGCGCAACACTTGCAACTTGCCATAGCTGACGACCAGCTTTTCGGCCTCGATAGCGGGGGTCATAAACCTGTCCTTTCCTCGGTATAAATAGCCAAAAGGCGGCCAATCCATTCGGATGGCCGCCCCCGGTCAGATCTGGCGGTGATTATTCGTCCAGTGCGATGCCAGCGACTTCATAGGCGCGGCGGACCACGTCATAGATCGCAGGATCGGTGTCGAAGGACATATAAGAATCGTCTTCGATGAACTTATCCGCGTTGCGTTCAGTCGCGGTCAGCGCTGCCCACAGCTCATCTTCGTTTTCACGCAGTGTGGCGCGCAGAGCGTCGCGGCAATCCTGTGGCAGTGTGGCGCGCATGACAACCGGATCACCGGGCAGCGTTTCAGTCTGGCCGATCAGGCGATATTCTGTATCGGGGTCCTGTTCGCGCACGGCGTCGTAATCTTTGTTGCCGCCGCCCATGGCGTCGACGTCGCCATTGATCAGAACCTGAATGCGGGCATCACCCGCCATGATGATTTCTGCATCGCTCATCGGGTCAAGACCGGCTTCGGCCATCATCATCATCGGGAAGATATGGCCAGAGGTAGAGCCCACATCCTTCAGCGCGACACGGCGACCGGCCAGATCGGCCATCGTCATGATGTCGCTGTCGGCCTTGACCACAAAGCTGGAGCCATAGCTGGGGCGCACGACCGAAAACAGCACGTCCATTTCGGCCAGTTGCTGGAACAGCACGAATTCGGATGGGCCTGCAAAGACGAATTCGACTTCGTCAAACTGCAATGCTGTGCCAGCGGCGGTGCGGTTGGACAGCGAATACAGCGCCAGTTCCACTCCGGTGATTTCTTCGAATTTCTCGGCGAAGGGGCCGAAAGCCTCGGACAGATCGCCCATGCCTTCGATGCCGGTATCGGCCATGCGCAATGGTGCGGGGCAGACCTCTGCGACTGATTGTGCGGCGACAGGTGCGGCCAGCAAAGCGGCAAAGGCCGCAGCGGTCAGGGCGGTGCTGTTCAGTTTATTCATCGAAAGCGTCTCCTCGGGTTAGGTTCCGGGGACGCCTATCGTGCGAAAATCACAGCTATGTGACAGTTTTGAGAACGCCCTGTCGCAATCAGGCCTTTCCGACCGCTTTCAGCGCGAAAGCAAAGGATCGTGCCGCATCCTCAAGTGCGGCAAAACGTCCCGTCTTGCCGAAATGGCCCGATGTCATGTTGGTTTTCAGCAGCAGGATATTGTCGTCAGACTTGGTGATCCGCAGTTTGGCGACCCATTTCGCCGGTTCCCAATAGGTCACACGCGGGTCGGACACGCCTGCCGTGACCAGCATCGCCGGATAATCCTGTGCCGTGACATTGTCATAGGGCGAATAGGCGCGGATATCGTCAAAGGCGGTCTTGCTGTCAATCGGATTGCCCCATTGCGACCATTCGCCGGGTGTCAGGGGCAGCGTATCATCAAGGATCGTGGTCAGCACATCGACGAAAGGCACATCGGCGATCACACCGGCCCAAAGGTCAGGGCGCATATTGACGACAGCACCGACCAGCAGCCCACCCGCCGATCCGCCCTGGATCACGATCTGGCCTTGGCTGGTGTAGTTATCCGCGATCAGGCTTTGCGCCGCCCCAATGAAATCATGGAACGTATTCACCTTGCGCCCGAATTTCGCGTCCTCATACCAGGCGCGGCCCTTTTCCTCGCCACCGCGCACATGGGCAATGGCATAGACAAAGCCGCGATCCACCAGCGACAGACGGTTGGCGGAAAAGCCTGCGGGCATCGATGCACCGTAAGAGCCATAGCCATAGAGCAGGCAAGGCGCTGTGCCATCGATCTTGGTTGACGCGTGATGCAGGATGGTGACCGGGACCAAAGCACCATCATGCGACGGTGCCATGATCCGGCGGGTGACGTAATCTGCCGGGTCGTGGCCGCTTGGCAATTCGGTCTGCTTCATCAGCACACGGTCGCCCGTGGCCAGATCAAAATCGAACACTTGTGACGGGGTTGTGGGCGATGAATAGGTAAAACGGAATATGTCTGTGTCATAGTCCGCACTCGGGTCCGCACCCAAAGCATAAGCTTCTTCATCAAAGCTGATGCTCTGCACATCATCCTGCCCGCTGCGCTGGTAACAGATGCGCGGCAGGGCATTTTCACGTTCCACCCAGATCAGCCAGTCGCGATAGGCGGCCAGCCCGATGATCATACGGCCCGCGCGATAGGCGATCAGATCGGCCCAATTGGCACGCTGCGGCGTGGCGACGGGGACAGCGACGATCTTGAAATCCACCGCGCCATCGGCGTTGGTCAGGATGACAAAATAATCGCCTTGATGGTCAATCTCATATTCCAGCCCTTCTGTGCGCGCTTCGATCAGCACAGGCGCGGCATCTGGCGTGGCGGTGGGGATCACCCAAACCTCATTCTCGTCATTCATGCCGGTGGAGATCTGGACATAAGCGCCCGAGCGCATCCGGCTGACACCGACGAAATAGCGGGGGTCTTTTTCCTCGTAAACCAGCACATCATCGGTGGGGTCACTGCCGATCCGGTGACGGAACACCTTGTTCGGGTGATGCCGGTCATCGACACGGACATAAAGCAACGTCCGGTCATCGACCCATGCAACAGAGCCAACATCAGGGATCAGCGTTGCGCTGTCCTGACCTGTCGTCGTGTCACGCAGGCGCAGGGTAAAAAATTCCGATCCGGCAGTGTCCGCACTCCAGGCCAGCATGCCGTGACCGGGGGACACAGCGATGGACCCCAGATCGAAGTATTCATGCGCTGCAGCCTCCGCATTCACGTCCAGCAAGGCGACTTCATCGCCACCATCGCGGGCCGTGCGGATGAAAACCGGATGTTCATCGCCTTCCGCATAGCGCATCACATAGGCATAGGCCCCGTTCTTGCGCGGGACAGAGGCATCGTCTTCCTTGATCCGCCCGCGCATTTCCGCGATCAGCGTGGCTTGCAGATCGGCGGTATCGGCCATGGCGCGGTCGTAATAGGCATTCTCAGCCTTCAGATAATCCGCGATATCCTCGGGCAGTTTGGCCGGATCGCGCATCGCCTCTTGCCAGTTATCCGCCCTCAGCCAGCCGAAATCATCCTGCAGGGTCACACCATGCACTGTGACTTGCGTCGGGCGTTTATCGGCCAAGGGCGCGTCGGGCAAATGTTTGAACATCGAAATTTCCAATCAGGTCGGGCGTTTGCGGATCATCGCAAAGACAATGGGGGCAGCTCCGATCACCAGCGTGATGCGGATCACATGTATCACTGACACATAGGTCGCATCCTGCTGCATCGCGAGGGTCAAGAGCGACATTTCCGTCAGCCCCCCCGGCGCATAGGCCAGAAACGCCTGGGCCAGCGGCATGCCGCCCGCCCAGACGATGACCTGCGCAAAGCCGACAGCGATCACCAGCATCACGCCTGATGACAGCGCCGCCAGCCCGATATCGCGACGGATATCGGCCAGCGTCGCCCCCACAAAACGGGTGCCGATGATCGTGCCCACGGTGATCTGCGCGATGATCACGAACAGGCTGGGCGGCGGCACCGTGACCCAGCCGGTGAAATGCGCAATCCCGCTCAGGATCATCGGGCCAAAGACCGGCGCGGCAGGCAGCCGGGCGAGCTTACCGAGCCATGCCCCAACAGCCGCGCAAGCGCCAAGGATCGCGTAATCCTGCAGGGTCAGCGCATCAAGCGCGGTCCAGTTGGCATTATTTGACCCGCCAGCAGAAACCCCGAGCACCAGGCCAAAGAACAAAGCCACAAAGATGATCACGATCATCACTCTTGCCGCATGGGCGAGGGCGATCTGGCGTTCGATCCCGCCCGCCTCTCCGCCCAGAATGATCATCTCATTCAACCCGCCGGGCATGGCCGCATAATAGGCGGTGACCGGATCATAGCCGCCGACACGGCGGTAGATCACGAAAGACACACCTGCCCCGATGAACAAAAACGGCGGCAACAGGACCAGCGTCAGCACCCAGGACGACAGCATCCCGAACAATTCCGCCGTGACGCCAGACCCCAGCAGCACCCCGATCACCGGGACCACCACGTTGCGCAGCGGCGCTGGCCCCGCCACTGGCGCGCGCAGCATCGCTGCGATGACATTGGCGATCATCGGCCCCAGCATCCACGGCAAAGGCAGACCTGCGAAAAAGGCCAGCACGCCACCCGCCAGCCCGATGGCCAGCGCCAGCAGGGTTTTGCGGTTAAAGCCCGCCAATATGCCGGGTCCCGCGATCCTTGGCCAAGGCGATCTGTTTCTGCCTTTCGCGGAAACGGTCCTTATCCGCCTCGCTCGTCAGATCGGCGCAATTGTGGCAGGCGACGCCTTCTTCATATTGCGGATGGTTGCGGTCCTCGGGGACCAGCGGCAACCGGCAGGCATGGCACAGAAAATGCGGCCCCTCGGTCAATCCATGGCCCACGCTGACACGCCCGTCAAAGACGAAACATTCGCCGCCCCATTTGCTCTGCTCTTGCGGGACTTCTTCAAGGTATTTCAGAATGCCGCCTTTGAGGTGATACACCTCATCCACCCCTTGCCCCATCAGGTAATTGGTGGATTTTTCGCAGCGGATACCCCCGGTGCAGAACATCGCGATCTTCTTGTTGTGGAACCGATGCTTGTTGGCTTCCCACCACGCCGGAAACTCACCGAATGTCTTGGTCTGCGGATCAATCGCACCGTCAAAGGTGCCAATCGCGACCTCATAATCATTGCGTGTGTCGATCACGGCAACATCGGGGGCAGAGATCAGTTCGTTCCAATCGGCAGGATCAACATAATGCCCCACCCGCGACACCGGGTCGATATCCGGCTGGCCCATCGTGACAATCTCGCGCTTCAGCCGCACCTTCATCCGGTGGAAAGGGGCGGTTTCCGCCGTGCTTTCTTTCCATTCCAGCCCGGCACAACCGGGCAGCGCGCGGATATGCGCCAGCACCGCGTCGATCCCCGCACGATCACCCGCGATGGTGCCGTTGATCCCTTCTTGCGCCAAAAGCAGCGTGCCGCTGACGCCGCGTGCACGGCACAGATCCTGCAACGGCCCGCGCAGGGCGGCGGGGTCGGGGAAGCGGGTGAAATGATAAAGCGCTGCGACAATATGCATAGGCATGGGATTACGCCTGCCCGGCGCGGGGTTCAAGAGGGGCCAGCCGCCAAGGCCAACCCGTCAGCCACCGCCGTGAACGCCTCACCCCGTTCCAGTGCGGCATGCGGGAACAGATCGACCATCGCCGCCTCGATATTCTGCAACAGGCTGGACCCGCCGACAAAAACAATCTTGGCGATCTTGTCAGGCGTGATCCCTGCAATCTCCAGCGTCTCCACCGCACAGGCGCGGATCGCAGCGGTATGATCGGCCAGCGCCGCATCCATCTCCGCCTGACGCACCTGCGCCCACAAATCGGGCGCGATCACCCGCAGATCAATCCCCGTCTGATCCACATCCGGCGCATTCAGCCGGATTTTGCCCGCCTCAACCGCAAAGGCGATGTCATGCCCCAGTTCCATATCCAGCACGGTCTGCAAGCGCGCAAACAGCACCGGATCAATCCCAAGTTTCGCAAAACTCGCCGCCATCCGCCGGTTTTCGGGCGTATAGACAAAGGCGATCTTCTGCCATGTCGCCAGATCATTGTAGATCGTATTCGGCGCGGTATGCGTCCCGCTGCCCATCGCATTGCCAATCTCAGCCCCGCGACCCAGCAGCGGCATCACCTGCGCCAGATTGATCGCGCGGTCAAAATCGGTGCCACCCACACGCACCCCGTGGCTAGCGATGATCCGCGTGGCATCACCATCACGCGCGAAGATCGAAAAATCCGACGTGCCGCCGCCGATATCCACGACCAGCCCCAGCGCACCTTTTTCCAGCGGACCCGCCGCCAGCGCCGCCGCCTCTGGTTCATACATAAAGGTCACGTCGCTGAAACCGGCCAGCAGATAGGCCTCGCGCAGGTCCACCTCGGCCTGCGCATCGCGGGCGGCATCGCTGGAATGAAACCGCACCGGGCGACCGGACAGGGCATGGGTGTAGCTCTGCCCCGTCTCCGCCTCGGCCCTCTCGCGGATCATCGCCAGAAACCGCGCGACAACATCCAGCAAGGTCAGCCGTTCATGCGCAATCTGGCGACGTTCGCGCAGCAAAGGCGTACCAAGGACCGATTTCAGCGCCCGCATGAACCGGCCTTCACGCCCGTCGATCAGCGCGGCATTGGCGGCAGAGCCGTAGCTGGTGATCTTGCGATCCGCATCAAAGAACACCGATGTCGGCAAGGTAGTGCGCCCCGGCTCAACCGCGATCAGATGCGGACGGCCCGCAACCATCACCCCGGCGGCCGTGTTGGATGTGCCAAAATCGATCCCGAGCTTTGCCATAGGGTCCCCCGCAAAAACGCAGGCGATAGAAAAATTGCACGGCGCGCGCAAGCCCTTGGGTTTCGTTCAGGGCAAATCAATGGCAGATTGCGGGCAAACCACTTTAACGGGAAAACCGCCATGAGCCATGCAATGATCGTCATCGATGTGCAAAAAGACTTCTGCCCCAGCGGCGCGCTGGCCGTGGCAGGCGGCGATCAAGTCGTGCCGGGGATCAATGCCGTGATGAATGATTTCGGCGTGGTGATCCTGACGCAGGATTGGCACCCGGCGGGGCATTCCTCCTTCGCCTCCACCCATGGCGCGACAGAGATGAGCATGATCGACATGCCCTATGGCCCGCAGGTGCTCTGGCCCGACCACTGCATCCAAGGCTCGCTCGGCGCGCAATTCCACCCCGATCTGACCGTGGATCGCGCCGATCTGATCCTCCGCAAAGGGCATAACCCGGCCATCGACAGCTATTCCGCGTTTTTCGAGAACGACCACACCACGCCCACCGGGCTGGAAGGCTATCTGCGCACACGCGGGATCAGCCAGATCACGCTGGTCGGTCTGGCGCTGGATTTCTGCGTCGCCTATTCCGCGCTGGATGCGGCGAAACTGGGGTTCGACGTCACCGTGCAACTGGACCTCTGCCGCGCGATTGACCTGAACGAGTCACTGGCGCAGGCCAAGGCCGATATGCAGGCCGCAGGGGTGACGCTGACATGATGGTGTCGATCATCATCCCGACCTTTAACCGTCCCGCGCTGCTGCAACGCGCGGTCGCCTCGGCGCTCGTCGCCTGCCCGGGCGATGGTGAGGTGATCGTGGTCGATGATCGCTCTGACACCGCCGTCAAAGCCTTGCGCAGCGTCGATGATCATCCCCGCCTGCGGATCATCACCAATACCGGCGACAAAGGTGCAGCAGGCGCGCGCAACCACGGCGTCGCACAGGCACTGGGCGAAATCGTGATGTTTCTGGATGATACGGATGAGATGGCCAGCGACTATCCAAAACGCGTGCTGCTGGCCGCAGGCGAAAGCGCAGACTGGGGTTTTTCCGCGCGGCCCGGTGCCGAAACAGTCACGCAAGTCACCGGCTTTATCCCCGATGATGTGCCGCTGCTGGACCGGCTGCCGACCTTCAACGCCGGTTTCTGGGTCAAGCGACCCCTGTTTCACAAACTCGGCCCGATCCTGACCGATCAGACCATCGATCAGGACGTCGATTTCGCCGTCCGGCTTTACGGCCATGGTCACAAAGCTTGGCACGACGACACACCCGGCTGCACCGCGCAAAAGGATGTGACGCCCACGGAGCAGACGGACCCCATCGCCCGCGCCCAGGCCTATCTGCGCACCTTTCAGCGCAACCAAGCCCTGTTCGCCCCGCGATTCCCCGACCGCTGGGCCTTGATCCAGCGCTGCCTGCACGCCGCCGCCTTGCACCGGGCCGACGCGCCCGCGCTAAAGCTGCTCCGCGACCTCACACCGCTTGATTGGCGGATCAGGGCTTGGGTCCTCTGGCAGATCGCGAAACGCCGCGCGCAGACCCGGCACCCCCGCAGCACCACACATCTGGCGCGCAGCTAAGGCTTGCCCTTCCCCGGCACGCTTGCTCTAACACCCCAAACCTACAGGGGAATACCATGGTCGATATCGCCACCCGCGTCTGGAACCACAAATGGAAGATCGACCCCATCGTGCGGTCGCTCATCGATACCGATTTCTACAAACTGCTGATGTGCCAGTCGGTGTTCCGCAACCACCCGGACACACAAGTCACCTTCAGCCTGATCAACCGCACCAAATCCATCCGCCTCGCCGATCTGGTGGACGAAGGCGAATTGCGCGAACAGCTTGACCATATCCGCTCGCTCCGCCTGACGCGGGGCGAAAGCACTTGGCTGCGCGGCAATACCTTCTATGGCAAACGGCAGATGTTCACCCCCGCCTTCATGGAATGGTTCGAAAACCTGCAATTGCCGCCCTACCATCTGGAAAAGATCGACGGGCAATATGAACTGACGTTTGAGGGGTCATGGCCCGAGGTCATGCTCTGGGAAATCCCCGCCCTCGCCGTGATCATGGAACTGCGCAGCCGGGCTGTGTTGAAAGAAATGGGGCGGTTCGAACTCCAGGTCCTCTATGCCCGCGCCATGACGAAGCTTTGGGAAAAAGTCGAACAACTGCAACCCATTGCCAACCTGCAACTCGCCGATTTCGGCACGCGGCGGCGGCATTCCTACCTCTGGCAGGACTGGTGCGTGCAAGCGATGAGCGAGGGTCTGGGCGATAATTTCCGCGGCACCTCTAACTGCCGCATCGCCATGATGCGCGAGATCGAGGCGATCGGCACCAACGCCCACGAACTGCCCATGGTCTATGCCGCCCTCGCCGAAAGTGACGAGGCGTTGCGGCAGGCCCCCTATACCGTGCTGGCCGACTGGCAGGACGAACATGACGGCAACCTGCGCATCATCCTGCCCGATACATTCGGGTCCAAAGGTTTCCTCGACCGCGCGCCCGATTGGCTGGCCGGCTGGACCGGCATCCGCGTCGACAGCGGCGACCCCGCCGCCGGGGCCGAAACCGCGATCAACTGGTGGCAATCACGAGGCGAGGACCCGCGCCAGAAACTGGTGATCTTCTCCGACGGTCTGGACGTCGCCAAGATCATCGAACTGCACGCCCAATTCGACGGCCGGGTCCGTGTCAGCTTTGGCTGGGGCACGATGCTGACCAATGATTTCAAAGGCTTGGTAGAGGATGACGCGCTGGCCCCCTTCTCACTGGTCTGCAAAGCCGTCAGCGCGAACGGCCGCCCCACGGTGAAACTGAGCGATAACCCGAACAAGGCGATGGGGCCGGTGGACGAGATCGCGCGGTATAAGCGGGTGTTCGGGGTGGGCGATCAGGAGAGGGTGGAGGTTGTGGTTTAGGAGGGCTTGCCACGTATTGCGTCGGAGTTGAGCCTTGACCCGACTAACTCCTGTGCAATTTTCTGTTTAATGTCCTCGACTTTGTCTTCTTTAAGCGTGTGTATCTCAAGTTCCCGCGTGAGCATAACTAAGTCGACCTTCCGCAGCTTCGCTTCGTCTAGCAATGCAACTACCCCGCCAGAGGATTTTTGACTCTTAAGCCGAGGAAGCAGCTCAAAAATATCACCCCTATCTTCACTGTACGTTGCCGGTTTCAACACTTTCACAGGCTTAAAACTGTCTAGGTGTTTGGAGAGTTCTCGAACTCCCTCTTCGTCAAGTCTCTGGGACATACGGATAAAGCGCACAAGGAGCTTTCCCCATTCCTCTTGCATGTTTTTCATATACCAGCCTTACGTATGAACTCGTCGCAGATCGCCTCTAGGCTATCTACGACGCTTTGATGACTCGCGTTGTTATATGCTTTTAGCACAACTGGGGAGCCGTAAGCAGGGGCATCAGCGAAAATTGTGTCGTTTCGCTTCATGTAAGATTCAAATGTTGGAAGCCTGCTAGTCTTGCGCACTCTGTTCACAAACTGCTGTTGCGCTTGGATGGGCGCGCTAGAGTACTCTTGGATCATGGTAAATATGACTCCCAAAACTGTCGGTGCAATCTCTTGAGTCGTTGTCTGCTCACCATGCTTAACGTAATCGTTGAAGTCGGATGTCAACTGATCGATGCTACGCATTAAGTAGTCGATTCCGAGGGTTGATAGTTCATCTGGACGCGTTGGGACAAGTATATGGTCGCTAGCAACGATTGCGGTTTTCGTGACAATATTAAAATTTGGGGGGCAATCAATTAACACGACATCGTATTTGGCGTTCTGGATTTCCGTAAGGCCATCTTTAAGTCTTGTATGGACCTTTAAAAAATTTGCTTTGGCCTGACCTATGTTTGCGCCTACAAGTTTGGTTGCTAAATCTAAGTCGAGGTTAATCAGTGCTAGATGGCTGTAAATCACATCAAGTTGACCACTATTTAGGCTAACTCGGTCGTTTACCTTGTGTGGAGTGTTAATTAGTTTTGAAAGTGATCCTGACTTTCCATCCATAAAATCATCAAACCAAGACTTTATCGTATCACTTTTTTCGTAAGTGCTTTGCCATTCGCTTGGTGTTATAAATGAAAATGTCAAACTCGCTTGTGCATCCATGTCGATTAAAAGAACTTTCTTGCCTCTCCATGCTAACTCGGCACCAAGATTCGCTGTCAATGTAGTTTTACCTACACCGCCTTTATAGTTAATTACCGAAATAATTTTCATACTGATCTCCAGAGCACTAGCGGCTGAAACATACTATTAGTGTCTTTAAATGACGTGATTGGGTGCCAATCTCAAGTTATTTTTATAAAGTTGCCATGTGAGCGTGCGTCAGCAAGCGTATGATGCGCATCATGCGCACCAATCCGGCAACATTTCCACGCCCCCAATAACCCACCGCACGCCCCCTTAACCCTTCCTCAACCCCTCCCGGTGTAAACTCCCCCAATCCACCTGCCCACAGACCAACTCCACGGCGCAGGCGAACCGGATATCTTCCCCGCGGGGAAGGTCGCGCCAGAACCGGATGCCGCTTGGTCGATGACCCATCATCCCAAAGACGGCCCAATTCCACAGCGGTCAGATATCTTCCCCGCGGGGAAGGTCCCGTAGGGTGCGCATCCTGCGCACCACCCCGGCCCCCACCCGGCGCAGGTGCGCAGAATGCGCACCCTACTCCTCCACCTTCCCCCGCATCGCCTTGACCTCGCCGCGCACCTTTTTCTCTTTCAGCCGCCGTTTGACCGACCCATAGGTCGGCTTCGTCGCGACGCGCCGTTTCGGCACCAAGGTCGCGGCATGGATCAGTTCCGCCAGCCGCTGGCGCGCGATCTCGCGGTTGCGGGCCTGGCTGCGGGTGTCTTGGACAAAAATCACGATGGCCCCGTCCAGCGTCCAGCGCCGCCCGGCCAGCCGCCGCAGCCGCCGTTTCACCGGATCGGGCAGGTTGGGGGATCGCTCCGCCTCGAACCGCAGCTCGACCGCAGTGGACACTTTGTTCACATTCTGCCCGCCGGGGCCCGAGGCGCGGGCAAAGCTTTCCGTCAGCTCCCAATCGGCAATCTCAATCTGGTTGGTGATGCGCAAGGTCATGGCGGGTCTCTTTACAAGGGGCAGTGCGGCCGCATTTGGCTGCGCCAAACGCTGACCCGCAATGTTGAAAGCTATGCTTTCAACGGAAAAAGGACCACCCCGGTCTGGGATAGTCCTTTCCTGAATGTCGGAGGTGGGTCGGTTAGGATTACCACCTTAGGGTTCATTCAGCCAAGGGCTGCCTTAGCTGATCGCCCCCCAAGTTGTCCCGCCACACGTTTCCAATACTTCATGATGCACTGGATCACCTCCTTTCAATTGTTGCGTTACAGCTAGATTCGCACAGATTTGGTATATTTCAAGTAAAAATATACCACCTGTCGCGATTATATTTTCGCCTGCTGTAAACGCCCAACAATCAGGCGGAACGGGACCAGCGCCAGCAGCGCCACGGTCAGTTTGACCCCCCAATCCGCCACGGCCAGCGACACCCAAAGCGGCACCAGCGGCCCCATGTTCAGGAACGGCACGGCATCCTGTGCCCAGATGATTTCCTCGGCGGCTGATGCGCTCAACCCGTTGAACACAGAGGCAAACCCGATGGTAAAGAAGATCGCCGTATCCACCGTCGACCCGATCAAGGTGCTGGTCAGCGGCGCTTTCCACCAGGACCCGGCGCGCAGCCGGTCAAAGATCGCGATATCCAGCAGTTGCGCGACGCCAAATGCCGTCGCCGAACCGATGGCGATCCGCAGCGCGACAGCCGGATAGGTGAAGCCGTCACCTTGCAGCATCACTTGCGTGCCGATCAGGCTGCAGATGATCCCGACGATCAGGCCGACAAAGACGACCTTGCGCGCGGCAGTCGGGCCATAAACCCGGTTCATCACATCCGTGACCAGAAACGCCAGCGGATAGGTAAAGGCGCCCCAGGTCAGCAGACCATCAAGGATCAGGAATTGCACAAGGATATTGGAGGCCACAACGATAATGGCCATGGCGATAACGCCGGGAAGGATACGTGTCATTTGAATATTTCCGTTTTGACAAGGGTGCGGCACTTGGCCCCCATCATGGGGACAGCGCGAGTTAACGCCCGCCGGTCACTCCGTCAACCGATATTCCACGATCTCGGTCCGTTGGAAAACACTCAGGTTATCGTCGGAAATCATCGTGATCCGCAAACCATCCTCATCCTGCCAGACGCTGATCCCTTCCAGATTGTCATGTTCGCGCAGGCGGGTGTCCAGCAGCACTTCTTCATTGCCGCCTGTCATGTCGAACCGCCGCACCCGGCTGCGAAAGCCGATGCCGATGAAATCACGCTCCAGCACGTAAAGCCGCCCGTCCGGCCCGATATCGGCACCCACCACCAGAAAACTGCCGCGCCGGGGCAGGGTAAAGGGCTGATCCCAGACACCATCCTTCAGCCGGTAAACTGGAAATGGCTGGTTCACCGCGCCCGACCGTTCCGGAATCGTATAAAGCGCGCCGTCATCACCGATGGCCAAAGCCTCCAGCGAGGCATTATTCTGCATCCCGTTAAAGGCGGATGTCGTCATCAATTCTGATCCCGGCGCATCAACGCTGGCAAAACTGCGGATGCCATGCATCCATTCGAATGATACATAGATCGTGCCATCGGGTGCGATGGCCAGCCCTTCACTGTCGCTTTCGGCCTGGGTCAAGGCGCGCCCACCGGGGCCGGTCAGCGGGACCAGAGGGCCAAAGCTGATGCCGGTGATTTTTCCATTTGTCCGTTCAAGACTGCCGGTGATGAACAAAGCCCGGTCGCTGAGCGCGACAAAGCTGTTGCCATCCTCCAGCACCTCAATCGCGGAAAAGCCGCCAAAGCGGGGATCATCCATCTGCCAGCTTTGCGCATCGATGAATTCAGCCTGTGACAAGGCAGGCAGCGCCAGCAGCAGCGCGGGTAAAAGGGTCAGTTGCAAGGCAAGGTTCATTTCATGACTGGGGCAAGTTGCGCCAGCCTAGGCCTGCAACAGTAAAGATAAGGTTCGCGCGGATCAGTTCGCGTTCAACACGTTCAGACATTGGCCGGGCAGGCTGGCCATCGTCAATTCACCGCGTGGCGTGACCGGTGCCGCATTGGGATCGCGCGGGCGGGGTGGGGGTGGGCTGATGATATTGTTGACCCATTCCTGCGCTTCGGCGCAACCGTCACCGGGTGGCGGCGGGGCCTGATCGACGCAGGACGCATCGCCTGCCGGGCAGTTCAGTCGGAGGTGGAAATGATAATGATGCCCATACCAGGGCCGGACCTTGTTCAGCCAGCTGCGATCACCCGTGGCATTGCGGCACATTTCCACCTTGGCCCCGGCAAAGACGAAAATCCGTGCCGTGCGCGGGTCGGATGCGGCAGCGCGGATCAAGGCCTCATGCTGCGGCGTCCAGCTGCTGTTCACATAAGCGCCGCTTGCCCGCTGCATGGAGATGGAAGACAAAGATTCCCGTTCCGCCCGGTTCAGGTCCAGCCGTGTCGCGGGCAGCATCCAGATATCCGCATCCAGCCCGGTCTGGTGGCTGGCATGGCCGGTCAGCATCGGCCCGCCGCGTGGCTGGCTCATGTCGCCGACATAGATCCCGTTCCACCCCGGCAATGTGGCGGCAAAGCGGCTGAGGTTCTGCACGTAATCTACAGTCACCGGCTGCGCCCAGTTACGGTTGCGCGACAGCCGCATCGCCTGCCATGTCGGCCCGGTTTCGGGGAGCGCCACCGCACCAGCCTGACAGCCCTGCGAATAACCGCCCAAAGCGGCGGGGGCTTGCGGTGATGGCACCGGAGCCGCGCCGAACAATGTTTTCGCGATCCGGTTGTCACCGGCGTTCTGCATGGCTTCGGCACGCGCTACCGGCGCATCCTCGGACTGGCAGGCGGCAAGGCCGAGGCTTAGGATAAGGGCTGCTGCGATGCGGACCATGTGTCGCGATCTCCGTTCTTGTTGACGAAGCGTAGCAGGTAAAGCCCGATCATGAAAAGAAAGATAATCGGCAGAAAGCCCAATTGGTTGCTGCCTGTCATGATCGTGAACAGCGTGATCAATGCGGGGGCAAGGAAAGCAGTGGCCTTGCCGGTCAGGGCGAACAGGCCAAAAGCCTCTGCCGGGCGGTCGGGATGGGTGTGGCGCACCATCATCGACCGCGACGCTGAATACAGCGCACCACCCGCGCCGCCGATACAGATACCGCAGGTGTAAAAGATCAGGTCGGGGATCATCGACCCTTCGGGCAGCGGGATGCCAAAGATCGCCTGCCGCGACATGCCGACGATGATGATCGACACGCCGATCAGCACCCAGACGCAGATCCTGATCACCGGTTTCGGGCCAAGCCGCGCATCGGTCAACCCGCCCAGCCAAGTGACGATGGCCGCAGCAATCGCCGCGATGATCCCGAACACCCCGATCTGGACGGTCTGCCATTGCAGCACCAATGCGGCATAGACCCCGCCAAAGGCGTAAAGCGCATTCAGCGCATCGCGGTAGAACATTGACCCGACAAGGAAATTCAGCAGGCTTTTGCGCTGCACCACGGACCGCAGGGTCGTCATCAGCTCACCCGCGACAGCGCTAAGCTTGGTGGACCGGCGCAGGGCAAAAGGATCGTCGCGGACATAAAGGAAGAACGGAATGATAAAGATCACATACCAGATCGCGATGAACGGCCCGACCGACCTTGTGCCTTCGCGCATCTCAGGGTCCAGCCCGAACAGCGGCGCATTGCCCAGCAACGTCACACCCTGATCATTCTCGGCCAGAAGCAGCAGCATGACGAAGAGCGCGACCACACCGCCCCAATAGCCAAAGGCCGCGCCAGAGCCGGATATCCGCCCGACCTCCTGATCATTGCCCAAGGAGGGCAGGATCGCATTGGTGAAATTCAACCCACTTTCGGCGGCGATAAAGCCCACATAGAACACGATCAGGATAAAGATCAGGTTCGCCCCATCCGGTGTCAGCCCCCAAAGCATCCATGTGGCGACCACATAGAGCACGGAAAAGAATGCGATCCACGGCATCTTGCGCCCGGAATTATCAGCGAAGGCCCCCAGAAACGGCGCGCTGAAGGCGATCAGCAAGCCAGCCACGGTCTGCCCCGCCGACCAGATCCATTGCGCGCGGGCGTTGGCTGCGAATTCATCCAGCCCCATGCCAAGGTAATGCTGGGCCGCGACCACCGCGAAATAGGGGCCGAAGATAAAGGTCAGACCCAGCGTGTAAAACGGCTGTGACGCCCAGTCAAAAGCCATCCATCCCCAGATGCGTTTCTTGCTGACTGCCATGACCTGCCCCTGTACTCGTCCTTTTGCAGACTAGACACTGCAAAGGATCGCTCTGGCAAGATAAGGTTTCATGTCACGCTGTGATCGACCGGCGGCCAAGGCCGGCCCCGGTCCGCGTCGATCCAGCCCTGCGCCCAATCGGGCAGTTGCGGGGTGGTATCGGACAGGCCCATTTCGGAAAGCAGCCGTTCCGGTTTCACGATCCCGGTCTTGCTGGTCGCGGCAGAGCGATAGAGGATCTGCACCGCGCAATCGCTGCCGATCCAGATCGACTGATCCAGATACATGAATTTATCATCCCAGCCGATCAGCTTGCTGACCATGCGGAACCGGGTAAACGGCCTGATCCTTTTGCGATACCGGACCGAGGCCCCCGCCATCGTCAGCCCCCAGCCATTGCGCCGCAAGGTCGCGACCAGCCCGGTGCGGATGCCAAGGCCCGTACGCCCCAGATCCATGATCGTCAGGATGCGGCCGTTGTTCATTTCCAGATAGACGTCGATATCCTGCGGCCAGCAGCGGTGATACGACACATGCGTGCCCAGCGGAGGCAGCTTGGGCCTGCGTTTGTTGACGAAGACTTCCTTGAAGGTGCGGATGATCGGATACATGGCATGCCTCTTGTGGTTGCGCCCGGCATGGCGGGGCATGACGTGTGCGTCAACTTTTACCTTGGGGAAAGGGTGGGGTGAGGTTGCAGACGTGGTCTGCTTTTGTGGCGCATCGTTGGCGCGGGCGCAGAGCGGGAAGGGGCCATTTGGGCAGATCGCGGCGAATGTCGGGAGTGAGCCCAAGGTTACCGATGCTGCATGACGCGTGGATGTCTGCTATTGCGAGTAAGCCAAAACCCGATTCAACAACTTAGTGGGTTTTGAACCGGGTTTGTAGCAGCATCAAACTAGGTGCTTTGCGGGTGTTCCAAAAACGAGGGTTTATGGCTCTGTGCCAAGAAGGACTGTGTTGCGTACAAAGGTGAAAAAATCAGTGGCTTCGGTATCAAAAGTGGGGCCAAGCATATCTGCGATATACACTGTGTCTGGCTTAGACAAGCGAAGGCAATAGCGCCACGATGCACCACTGTCCGCGATAATTAAGGCATCCGTCGGAAACACTGATTTTTCAGCAACTAACCCGAAAAGTCTACGCGACGGTTTCGAATTGTAAATCTTGAACGAGGGGTGGTTTATTATGTCGTTGATGGGTTGAGGCTCATATATATGCATTTCAGTAGTCGTCGTCCCAACACCAATATGTTGAAGGAACTGCAGATACTGAACGGATATGTTGGGATGGCGAGTTGCTATCTCTGTAATATGTTGTTCACCGAGTGGGACCAATGGGGCAAGCTCATTTTGGCAATCGCTTTCAATGATACTTTCAATCTCGGCTCTCAAAGAAACACTCCCCAAACGGCACGTTTACTTATGCATACCACACTTATGAAGTCCAAATTTTATCGGCAGAAGATTTTCTAAAAACCACCGTTTGTTGAACCGTTCAGCGAACCGGACATTGGCGCACCTGCGGCGAAAGGCAGGAAAGTCCCGCTCACCGGACCCTTGACCGTCCCGAAACGAAGGTCCGTTCTGAATCGGGAGTGCTTGCCACGGCCTTCTGACAGGATTCAGAAAACCCACAGGTTTAAGCCGCTTTCGGATAGCATACGACAGTTGGCGGCAAGTCCGGGGCTTGCCGGATTGGAACGGACGGATTAGGTCAGGGCGACATTGTATAAAGAGGCCCGTCCACCATGCTGACCATCTTTCAAGCCTTGCTTGTGATCATTGGCGTCCTGCGCTTTTTCGTCATCGCCCATTTCATCATGAGCTGGCTGATCCGGTTTGAGGTGCTGAATGTCCGTCAGCAATTCGTCGGGCAGGTCTGGTATACGCTGGAACGGGTACTGGAGCCGATCTATGGCCCGATCCGCAATATGCTGCCCAATATGGGCGGGATTGATCTGTCGCCGGTGCTGGTGCTGGTGGGTCTGGAAATCCTGCGCATCTTCCTGATCAACAATATGATGTCCTTCGTCTGACCTGACCCGTCGCGAAAACGTGGCTGGCCGTCGCGGCTGACCTTTCGCTAGGCTGCGCCGCATGCTCTATTCGGGGCCAGCAGCGGGAGGTTTATGCATGTCCGGACAGGTCACCTTTACCCTTGATGGTGAAACACTCACCGCCGATGCGGGCCAGACCATCTGGGAAATTGCCCATGGTCGCGGTCTGGTGATCCCGCATCTGTGCCACAAACCCAGCCCCGGTTATCGCGCTGACGGCAATTGCCGGGCCTGTATGGTCGCGATTGAAGGCGAGCGAACCTTGGCCGCGTCCTGCATCCGCGAACCCCGCGACGGTATGGTCGTGACCACTGCGCAACCGCGCGAGGTGCAGGCGCGGCGGATGGTGATGGAATTGCTGGTCGCCGATCAACCGCCGCAGGATGTGGCGCATGACCGGTCCAGCCATCTGTGGGCGATGGCGGGCGCGCAGGGGGTGGCGGAGAGCCGCTTTCCGGTGAAAGATCACGTGCCGTTGCTGGATGACAGTCATGTGGCGATGTCGGTGAACCTTGATGCCTGTATCCAATGCGGGCTTTGCGTGCGCGCTTGTCGTGAAGTGCAGGTCAATGACGTGATCGGCATGGCTGGGCGCGGGGCCACGGCCTATCCTGTGTTCGATATGGATGATCCGATGGGGGCGTCGTCCTGTGTCGCCTGCGGTGAATGTGTGCAGGCCTGTCCCACCGGCGCGCTGTTGCCCGCGACGGTGACGGATGCGCAGCAGCAGGGCGATACGGCGGATTTTGACCGTGAAGTTGCCAGCATCTGTCCGTTCTGCGGGGTAGGCTGTCAGGTCAGTCTGAAGATCAAGGATGATAAGGTGAAGTTTGTTGAAGGGTTGAATGGCCCTGCGAACGAGGGGCGGTTGTGCGTCAAGGGCCGGTTCGGGTTTGATTATATCCACCATCCGCACCGCCTGACGGTGCCCTTGATCCGCCGTGCTGATGCGCCCGCGAAGGGGCTGAACGTCGATCCCGGCAATTGGCAGACGCATTTTCGTGAAGCGAGTTGGGATGAGGCGCTTGATGTCGCCGCGAACGGATTGCAGGCGATTGGTGGCAAGGGCGTGGCCGGTTTCGGTTCCGCCAAATGCACCAACGAAGAGGCGTATTTGTTTCAGAAACTGATCCGTCAGGGCTTTGGCCATAACAATGTCGATCACTGCACGCGGCTGTGCCATGCCTCATCCGTCGCGGCCTTGATGGAGAATGTCGGATCGGGGGCGGTGACCGCGACGTTTAACGAGATTCAGAATGCCGATGTGGCCATCGTCATCGGCGCGAATCCGGTGGAGAACCATCCGGTCGCTGCGACCTATTTCAAGCAATTTGCCAAACGCGGTGGCAAGCTGATCGTGATGGACCCGCGCGGGCAGGCGCTGAAGCGGCACGCGTCACATATGCTGCAATTTCGCCCCGGCGCGGATGTGTCGCTGCTGAACGCGATCTGCCATGTGATCGTGGAGGAAGAGCTTTACGACCGCCAGTATATCGCCGCCTATACCGAGAATTGGGCGGCGGAAAAGGCGCATCTGGCCGATTTCAGTCCTGAAAAGATGGCGGATATCTGCGGGATCGACGCCGAAACGCTGCGCGATGTGGCACGGACATTTGCCGGGGCGAAGGCGGCGATGATTTTTTGGGGGATGGGTGTCAGCCAGCATATCCATGGGACGGACAATGCGCGCTGTCTGATATCCTTGGCGCTGATGACCGGGCAGGTCGGGCGTCCGGGCACCGGGCTGCATCCGTTGCGCGGGCAGAACAATGTGCAGGGCGCGTCGGATGCGGGGATGATCCCGATGTTTCTGCCGGATTATCAGCCGGTGGGTGATAGAGGCATCCGCAGCACGTTTGAAGACCTGTGGCAGCACGGCGAGATTGATCCGCAGAAGGGTCTGACCGTGACCGAGATTCTGGATGCGGTGCATGATGGCGACATCAGGGGCATGTATATTCTGGGTGAAAATCCCGCCATGTCGGACCCGGATGTGGACCATGCCCGCGCGGCGCTGGCGAAGCTGGATCATCTGGTGGTGCAGGATATTTTCATCACCGAGACGGCGAATTTCGCCGATGTGATCCTGCCCGCCAGTGCCTTTGCCGAAAAGACCGGGACGGTGACCAATACCAACCGGCAGGTGCAGATGGGCCGCATGGCAGTGTCCCCACCGGGGGAGGCGCGCGCGGATTGGTGGATCACTGTGGAACTGGGCAAAAGGCTCGGGCTGCCGTGGACCTATACGCATCCGCGCGAGGTGTTCGCGGAGATGGGGCAGGTGATGCGCTCGCTCAACAACATCACATGGGACAGGTTAGAGGCGCAGAATGCCGTCACCTATCCGTCGCTGACGCCGGATGATCCGGGGCAGGCGATTGTATTTACTGATGGGTTCCCCCGCGAAAACGGGCGCGCGAAATTCACGCCCGCCAATGTGATTGCCCCGGATGAGGCACCCGACGCGGATTATCCGATGATCATGACGACGGGGCGGCAATTGGAACATTGGCACACCGGGTCGATGACACGGCGGTCGCGCGTGCTGGACGCGGTCGAGCCGGAGGCGAATTGTTCGCTGCATCCCGCGACCCTGCGCAAACTGGGCGTGAACCCCGGCGGCATGGTCCGGCTGACCACAAGGCGCGGATCGATTGATATCATGGCGCGTGCGGACCGGGCGGTGGCGCTGGATATGGTCTTTGTCCCCTTCGCCTATGTCGAGGCGGCGGCGAATGTGCTGACCAACCCCGCTGTGGACCCCTACGGCAAGATCCCGGAGTTCAAATTTGCGGCTGTGCGGGTGGAAAAGGTCGGCGGCGACGTTATGGCGCAGGCGTGATGCGCGATTAACTGAACAAGTGTTCAAAAAAGATTTGACGGATCGCGGATTGATCCGCAAGATCGCTCTACTGGTGTGAGTTGTGAGGAGGCGACTCGCACCGGCGCGGCATGTTTGGCCGTTTAGGGAGGATCATCAAGATGCTTGCACCCGCTGACGGCGGCGCTGTCACTGTTCCTGATCTGCTGGCCCGCAACGTGGCCCGGCACGGTGCGAAAGCGGCCTATCGTGAGAAGGAATTCGGGATCTGGCAAAGCTGGACCTGGGTCGAGGCGGCAGAGCAGATTGATGCGCTGGCGATGGGGCTTTTGACGCTGGGTGCGGCGGTGGGTGATCATATCGCGGTATCGGGGCGCAACCGCCCCGCGCTTTATTGGGCGATGGTCGCGGCGCAACGGATCGGCTGCATTCCTGTGCCGCTTTATGCCGAGGCTGCGGCGGAAGAGATTGCCTATGCTTTGGATCATTGCGGCGCGCGCTTTGCCGTGGTCGGCGATCAGGAACAGGTCGACAAGATCGCCGATGTGCGCGACGGGCTGACAGCGCTGGAGCATGTGATCTATCTGGATGGGCGCGGGCTGCGCAAATATGATCATGCGGCGATGACCAGCTATGCTGATGTGCAAAAGGCGGGCCGCGCATCGGGATTGATCGATCAGGTCAATGCGCGTTCTGCTGCGCGGACCTATGACGATACCTGTGTGATGCTTTATACATCGGGCACCACCGGGCGGCCCAAAGGCGTGGTGCTGTCGAACCGCAATGTGATTGAGACGTCGAAAAATTCCGCCGAATTCGACCATCTGCGCCCGCAGGATGAGGTGCTGGCCTATCTGCCGATGGCCTGGGTCGGTGATTTCATCTTTTCCATCGGGCAGGCGATGTGGACGGGGTTCTGCGTCAATTGCCCGGAAAGTGCTGATACGATGCAGTTGGACCTGCGCGAGATCGGGCCGACCTATTTCTTTGCCCCGCCGCGGGTGTTCGAACAGCAGCTGACCAATGTGATGATCCGGATGGAAGATGCCGGGCGGTTCAAGAAATGGCTGTTTCACCATTATATGGCCGTCGGGCGGCGTGTCGGGCCTTTGTTGCTGGATGGCAAGAACGTCGGGCTGTTTGACCGGCTGAATTATCATCTGGCGAAATTGCTGGTGATCGGGCCGCTGAAGAATACGCTGGGCCTCAGCCGCGTCCGTGTCGGATATACGGCGGGTGAGGCGATTGGGCCGGAGATTTTTGATTTCTATCGGGCGCTGGGCATCAATCTCAAACAGCTTTACGGCCAGACCGAGGCGACGGTGTTCATCACCCAGCAACCTGATGGGGAAGTGCGGTCAGACACGGTGGGTGTCCCCAGCCCCGGCGTTGAACTGCGGATCGCCGAGAATGGTGAGGTGTTCTATCGCTCGCCCGGTGTATTCGTGGAATATTACAAGAACCCCGAAAGCACGGCATCGACCAAGGATGCCGAAGGCTGGGTCGCGACGGGCGATGCGGGGTTTATCGAGGAAGGCAGCGGCCATCTGCGGATCATTGACCGCGCCAAGGATGTCGGCAAGATGGCGGATGGGCGGTTGTTCGCGCCCAAATATGTCGAAAACAAGCTGAAATTCTATCCCAATATTCTGGAAGCCGTCGTGTTCGGCGCGGGGCGCGATTATTGCACGGCCTTTATCAATATCGACCTGACAGCTGTGGGCAATTGGGCGGAGCGCAATAATATCGCCTATTCCAGCTATCAGGAATTGTCGCAGCACAGCCGCGTGCTGGACATGATCCTGGGCCATGTGACGGCGGTCAATGAATCCGTTGCCGCCGATCCGATGCTGGCGGGCTGTCAGGTCCATCGGTTTCTGGTGCTGCACAAGGAACTGGACGCCGATGATGGCGAGATGACCCGCACCCGCAAGGTCCGCCGCCGGATCGTGGAAGAGAAGTTTCATGATCTGATCACCGCGCTCTATAGCGGCGCGGCAGAGATCTACACCGAAACCGAAGTGACCTATGAAGACGGGCGCAAGGGCAAGATCACCGCGACACTTGCGCTGTGTGATGCCGTGGTGGCGGCGGAACATCAGGTGGCAGCGGAATGATGGCAGATACAGAACCATACATCACCGCAGATGGCCGCCAGATCGGTGGCGTCTTGATGGATATGCGCGGCATCACCCTGCGGTTCGGCGGGGTCGAGGCGATCAAGAATATCTCCTTTGATATCCGCGAGGGCGAAATCCGCGCGATCATTGGCCCCAATGGCGCGGGGAAATCATCGATGCTGAACGTCATTTCGGGGTTTTATCATCCGCAAGATGGCGAGGTCTGGTTTCGCGGCGAAAAGCGCAAGCCGATGAAACCCTATCAGGTGGCCAGTCTGGGCATCGCGCGCACGTTTCAGAACATCGCCTTGTTCGAGGGGATGAGCGTGCTGGACAATATCATGACCGGCAGGCTGACCCATATGAACACGGGCCTGCTGGCGCAGATGGTCTGGAAAGGCCGGGCCGAGCGCGAAGAGGTTGCGAACCGTGAGATTGTCGAGAAAGTCATCGATTTCCTGGAAATTCAGGCCATCCGCAAGACGCCGGTGGGCCGTCTGCCTTATGGGTTGAAAAAGCGGGTCGAGCTGGCGCGTGCTTTGGCGGCGGAGCCCAAGCTGTTGCTGCTGGACGAGCCGATGGCGGGCATGAATGTCGAGGAGAAAGAGGATATGAGCCGCTTTATTCTGGATGTGAATGATGAATTCGGCACCACCATTGCGCTGATTGAACATGACATGGGCGTGGTGATGGATCTGTCGGACCGTGTGGTGGTGATGGATTACGGGCGCAAGATCGGCGACGGCACGCCCGATGAGGTGCGCAATAACCAAGAGGTGATTGATGCCTATCTGGGGGTGGCGCATGAGTAAACACAACGCAGTCCCGGACCTGTTCCGGGACCTCCACCCCACCCACAGGCACGAGGCCCCGGAGCAAGTCCGGGGCTGCGGGGGTGCTTTTGTCGGCACCATGAATGCGCTGATCGCACATGATCTGGGCGTGGTGGCGGACGACGGACGCAAGATCGGCGACGGCACGCCCGATGAGCTGCGCATGAGTAACCGCAACGCAGTCCCGGACCTGTTCCGGGACCTCCACCCCACCCATTGGCACGAGGCCCCGGAGCAAGTCCGGGGCTGCGGGGGGGCTTATGTCGGCACGATGAATGCGCTGATCGCACATGATCTGGGCGTGGTGATGGATGACGGACGCAAGATCGGCGACGGCACGGCTGATGATGTGCGCATGAGTAACCGCAACGCAGTCCCGGACCTGTTCCGGGACCTCCACCCCACCCACAAGCACGAGGCCCCGGCGCAGGTCCGGGGCTGCGGAGGCGCTTATGTCGGCTGAATTTCTTTATGGCATCGAGGTCGTCATCAACGGGCTGATGGCCGGGGTGCTTTATGCGCTGGTGGCGCTGGGCTTCGTGCTGATCTTCAAGGCCTCGGGCATTTTCAACTTTGCCCAAGGGGTGATGGCGCTGTTTGCGGCGCTGACGCTGGTCGGGATCATGGAAGGGCAGGTGCCTTTTGCGCATCTGATTAACGCAATTTTCGGCACCTCGATCCATAGTTTCGGCTGGCAGGTGCCGGCGGTGCTGGCGATTTTCCTGACCGTGCTGGTGATGATCGGCTTTGCCTGGGCGGTGCAATATTTTGTCTTTCGCCATCTGGTCGGGCAGGAACCGATCATCCTGTTCATGGCGACCATCGGGCTGGCCTATTTTCTGGAAGGTGTCGGCGATCTGATGTGGGGGTCGGGCATCCGCACCATCGCGCTGGGCCTGCCGCAGGGCGGCGCTCTCTGGGTCGAGGACCTGACCAGCGGTCTGGGCGGCGATGATTTCTATGGTTTCTTCATCGACAAGCTGGATATGGTCGCGAGCCTGGTGGCGCTGGTGCTGGTCGCGGGGCTGGTTGCCTTTGCGCAATATACCAAACAGGGCCGCGCGATGCGGGCGGTGGCGGATGACCATCAGGCGGCGCTGAGCGTGGGGATATCGCTGAGCTACATCTGGGTGCTGGTCTGGTCGCTGGCGGGGATCGTGGCGCTGGTCGCGGGGGTGATGTGGGGGGCCAAGTCCGGCGTGCAGTTTTCGCTGTCGCTGATCGCGCTGAAGGCTTTGCCGGTCCTGATGCTGGGTGGGTTCACCTCGATCCCCGGCGCGATTGTTGGTGGGATGATCATCGGGGTCGGCGAAAAGCTGTTTGAGTACACCATCGGCGCGCCGTTTCTGGGGGGCGCGACCGAAAACTGGTTCGCCTATATGCTGGCGCTGATCTTTCTGGTGTTCCGCCCGCAGGGGCTGTTTGGCGAAAGGATCATCGAACGTGTGTGACGGATCGGTCGTTTCAAAAGAACTTTTAGGCCTCCGGCGGGGATATTTAGGCTCGGACGATGCGAAAGGAGGCTGTCATGCTCTATCGTGAGGCGGGCGATTTCAAGACGTCCTATCAGGCGGATAGTCAGACCTTTCCGATTGCCTTTGATCGCTGGCGGTTCTGGGTGGTTTTGGTTGTCGCCTTTTGCGTGGTGCCGTTTTTCGTCAATGCCTATTGGGCGAATGCAATCTTGGTGCCGTTTCTGATCTATGCGATTGCGGCCATCGGGTTGAATATTCTGACCGGCTATTGCGGGCAGGTCAGCCTTGGCACCGGCGGGTTCATGGCGGTGGGCGCCTATGCTTGCTACAAGCTGATGACGTCTTTTCCGGATGTGTCGATTGTCATCCATATCATTCTGGCAGGCGGGATCACGGCGGCGGTGGGCGCGGCTTTTGGCCTGCCGAGCCTGCGGATCAAAGGGTTCTATCTGGCGGTCGCGACTTTGGCGGCGCAGTTTTTCCTTGTCTGGATGTTCAACAAGGTCAGCTGGTTTTACAATTATTCCGCCTCTGGCCAGATCAATGCGCCCGAACGCTTTGTCGCAGGGGTCGCGGTGACCGGGCCGAATACGGCACCCTGGGCGCAATATATGATCTGTCTGGTATTCCTGACCATCTGTGCGCTGATCGCCCGCAATCTGACGCGCGGCACGATTGGCCGGTCCTGGATGGCGATCCGGGATATGGATATCGCGGCCGAGATTATCGGGGTCAATCCTCTCAAGGCCAAGCTGACCGCCTTTGCGGTATCGTCGTTCTTTATCGGCATTTCAGGGGCTTTGTTCTTTGCCGTCTATCTGGGGGCTGTCGAGGTGGGTGAGGCCTTTGGCATCCAGAAATCATTTCTGGTGCTGTTCATGATCATCATCGGCGGGCTGGGGTCGCTGTTTGGCAGCTTTGCCGGGGCGGCGTTTCTGGTGTTGCTGCCGGTCGCGCTGAAGGTGGTTGGCGTCGATGTGCTGGGCTGGCCCACCGATCTGGTCGCGCATCTGCAACTGGTGATCGTGGGCGGGCTGATCATGTTTTTTCTGATCAAGGAACCGCATGGGCTGGCGCAATTATGGCGGCTGGCGAAAGAGAAACTGCGCCTTTGGCCTTTCCCTTATTAAAAACACGGATCGGGGCACACCCCGGCACATCATATCTTAACCATTGGGAGGAGACACCGATGAAGATGAAGACACTGGCTGCGATGGCCCTTGCGGGGACCATGGCCGCAGCACCCGCCTTGGCCGATCTGGTCATCCCTGATCTGAGCTATCGCACCGGCCCCTATGCGGCGGGTGGCGCGCCGTTTTCGGATGGCTATCAGGATTATTTCAAACTGCTCAACGCCCGCGATGGCGGCATCGGTGGCGAGCCGGTGCGCGTGATCGAATGCGAAACCGCCTATAATACCGAACGCGGTGTGGAATGTTATGAGGCCACGAAGGGCGAAGGCGCGTTGATCTATCAACCTTTGTCCACCGGCATCACCTATCAGCTGATCCCCAAGGCTGCGGCGGATGGCATTCCGCTGCACACGATGGGCTATGGCCGGACATCCGCCGTGAATGGCGAGGTGTTCAACTGGGTGTTCAACTATCCTGCCAATTACTGGGATGCGGCTTCGGTCGCGATCAATTATCTGCTGGATGAAAACGGCGGGTCGCTGGATGGCAAGAAGATCGCGCTGGTCTATCACAATTCCGCTTATGGCAAGGAACCGATCCGCACCTTGGAAGACCTGTCGGCGATGCATGGGTTTACCCTGACGCAGCTGGCCATTGATCCCCCCGGCCAAGAGCAGACATCCCAATGGTTGCAGATCCGCCGGGAACGCCCCGATTATGTGATCATGTGGGGCTGGGGCGTGATGAATCAGGTCGCGGTACAGGAAGCCGCCAATATCGGTTTCCCGATGGAGAATTTCATCGGCAATTGGTGGGCCGGTGCCGAACATGATGTGGCCCCTGCCGGGATGGCGGCGAATGGTTACAAATCGCTGAACATGAACCCGGTGGCCGATTATCCGGTGCTGAGCGAGATCAGCACGCTGGTGCATGATGCGGGCGATGCTGCCGGTGACGGGTCGCATCTGGGATCGGTCCTTTATGTGCGCGGCATGTATGCGGCGATGCTGGCCGCCGAAGCGATTGCCAAGGCGCAGGAAATCCACGGTGTGGCTGATGTGACGGCGGCGATGGTGCGTGACGGCATGGAGGCGCTGGAAATCACCGAGGCGCGGATGGCCGAACTGGGTATGGAAGGGATCGGGCCGGAATTTGCCGTGACCTGCCAGAACCATGGCGGCGCGGGTCAGGGTCTGGTGCAGCAGTGGAATGCATCGACAGGTGTCTGGGAACCGCTGACTGGGTTCATTTCGCCCGATGCCGCTGTCATCGCGCCTTTGGTGGCTGAAGATTCCGCTGCCTTTGCCGCGGAAAGCGGGATCACCCCCGGTTGCCTGTAACCAACCCAACGCGGGCGGCCTTCGGGCCGTCCGATTTCCCGGAGGTTTAGGATGCAAGACACAGCCCAGCCAGAGACCTTGCTCGAGGTCAATAATATCGAAGTGATCTATAATCACGTCATTCTTGTGCTCAAAGGCGTGTCGCTGAAAGTGCCGAAAGGCGGCATCACCGCGCTTTTGGGGGGCAATGGCGCGGGCAAGACGACGACGCTGAAAGCGATTTCCAATCTGCTGCATTCCGAACGCGGCGAGGTGACGAAAGGGTCGATCATCTATCGCGGTGAACGGGTGCAGCATCTGTCGCCCGAAGCGCTCGTCAAAAAAGGTGTCGTGCAGGTGATGGAGGGTCGCCATTGTTTTGAACATCTGACGATTGAGGAAAATCTGCTGACGGGTGCCTATACCCGCCGTGACGGCGGTGCGGCGGTCGCAGCGGATCTGGAGATGGTCTATACCTATTTCCCGCGTCTGAAAGAACGGCGCAAAAGTCAGGCGGGTTATACCTCGGGCGGGGAACAGCAGATGTGCGCGATTGGTCGCGCGCTGATGTCGCGACCCGAGACGATCCTGCTGGATGAGCCGTCGATGGGTCTGGCGCCGCAGCTGGTGGAAGAGATTTTCACCATTGTGAAGAACCTCAATGAAAAGGAAGGTGTCGCCTTTCTGCTCGCTGAACAGAATACCAATGTCGCGCTGCGGTTCGCGCATCAGGGTTATATCCTTGAAAGTGGCCGTGTCGTGATGGAAGGGCCTGCGGCAGAGCTGCGCGAGAATCCGGATGTGAAGGAATTCTATCTGGGCATGTCGGATGAAGGCCGCAGATCGTTCCGCGATGTGCGCAGTTACCGGCGGCGCAAACGCTGGCTGGCGTGAGTTGTCACACAGTTATGCGCGCCGCTTGATAGACCGTTATTGAATAGCAGCGCGTGCAGGGTCAGGTCTGTTCCTGTTCACGTCGCTGCATGGATGTGAACAGGAGAAGATGATGAGCCCGTTTTTTGATGATCTTGAAACCCGCAGTCCGGCGGCACGGCAGGCCGCCCAACTGGATGCGTTGCGCGCGCAGATCGCTTTGGTCCGCGCGATGCCGGATGCCTGCCTGCCGGATGTGGTCATCACTTCGCTGGCTGATCTGACGCTGTTTCCGGTCTTGCGCAAATCCGGTCTGGGGGGGTGGCAAAAGTCCAAGCCACCCTTTGGCGGGCTGCATGTGTCAAACCTGACCCATGTGTTCCAATCGCCCGGCCCGATCTATGAACCGGGCGGGTCATCGCATGATTGGTGGCGCTTTGGCCGGTTCCTGCATGCCTGCGGGATCGGCGCGGGCGATATCGTGCAGAACTGTTTTGGCTATCACCTGACCCCTGCGGGCACGATGTTTGAAAACGGGGCGCGGGCTGTCGGTGCGGCAGTCTTGCCTGCAGGCACCGGGCAGACGGAATTGCAGGTTCGTGCGGCGGTAGATATTGGCACGACCGCCTATGCGGGGACGCCCGACTACCTCAAGGTCCTGCTGGAAAAGGCGGATGAGATGGGTGTGACCTTGGCGATCACCAAGGCGGCTGTGTCGGGTGGCGCGCTTTTCCCGCAATTGCGCCAGTATTATGCAGATCGCGGGATCACCTGTCTGCAATGCTATGCCACCGCCGATCTGGGGCATATCGCCTTCGAGTCCGCGCCGGGCGAAGGCATGATCGTCGATGAAGGCGTGATCGTCGAAATCGTCACCCCCGGCACCGGCGATCCTGTTGCCGATGGTGAGGTGGGTGAGGTCGTGGTGACATCGCTGAACCCGGATTACCCGCTGATCCGCTTTGCCACCGGCGATCTGAGCGCGGTGTTGTCGGGCACCAGCCCCTGTGGCCGGACCAATATCCGTATCAAAGGCTGGATGGGCCGGGCCGATCAGACCACCAAGATCAAAGGCATGTTCGTGCGCCCCGAACAGGTCGCCGCTTTGGTCGCGAAAGTGCCGGGCGCTTTGCGTGCGCGGGTGATTGCGGACCGGCAGGGCGATGCCGATGTGATGCAGGTCCATGTCGAAGGCGAAGGGCTTGTGGCGGAGGCCATCGCCGTCATCGTCGTGGATGTGCTGAAGCTGAAAGGCGAAGTGACCTGTGTCGCCCCCGGCACCCTGCCGCGCGACGGTCTGGTGATCGAGGATCGCCGGACCTATGAAACCTGACTGAAGGATATCGCATCATGCGCCGACTGACCCTTTCCGCCGTCTTTGCCGTTCTGGCGTCACCGCTTTTCGCGGATGATCTGGCCTTGCTGATGGGGGTGGACCGCTATCAGGAGTTCCGCCGTGTCGCGGGGGGGACCGATGTTGTCGTGGGCATCAGCGCCCTGCGGGATGCGGGGTATCGCGTCAGTTCGCTGGAAAATGGTGGCGGGCAGGATATGCGCCGCTTGCTGGATGCGCTGGCCGGTGATGCCGGGGGCGCGGAACGGATGGTCGTCGGCCTGTCGGGCCGTTTTGTCACCGATGGGCGGCGGACATGGTTGCTGGCAACGGATGCACCGGCAGAAGCGGGCCTGTTCGCGCTGGAAAATGCGGTGAGCATCGACTCTGTGCTGGCCGTGCTGGGGCAGGCCCCCGGCCGTGCGGTGCTGGTGCTGGGGCTGGATGCCAGCGATACCAGCCAGATCGATCCCTATCTGCGGCAGGGCTTGGGCGATCTGGACATTCCGCAAGGCGTGACCGTGTTTTCCGGCCCGCCCAATGTGGCTGACAACATCATGACCGATGCGATTGCCGTGCAGGGCGGCGATGTGATGGCATTTGCGCGCAACACCCGCGCGGTGCAGATCGCGGGCTATCAGCCGCGTTCTCTGGTGATGCAGACCGACCGCTCTGTCGTGGTGGAGCCGACGCAGGCCAATGATCCGTCGCTGTCATTCTGGCAGGATGCGCAGGCGGCCAATACCGTCGATGCGTATCGTGTGTTTCTGCTGGGTCATCCGGGCAGCCCCTATGCAGCCGAGGCGCGCCGCCGTCTGGACCAGATCGAGAATGATCCGGTCCGTCTGGCGGAACAGGCCGAGGCGATGCTGGGCCTGACCCGCGACCAGCGCCGTGTCATTCAGGGCAATCTGACCTTGCTTGACTATGACACGCGCGGCGTGGACGGAATTTTCGGGCAAGGCACGCGCCGGGCTGTCCGCAACTGGCAACAGATCAATGGTTTTGAACAGACATCCTATCTGACGGCGGAACAGATCAACCGGATCGATGCGCAGGCGAGCCGCCGACAGGCCGAGATTGACGTGGCCGATGCCGCCGCACAGGCCGAGGCGGAACGGCTTGACCGCGCCTATTGGGAAGAAACCGGCGCGCGCGGCACGCAGGCGGGCTATCGCGCCTATCTGAACCGCTATCCCGAGGGGATTTTTGCGCAAGAGGCGAACCGCGAACTGACGCCGACGGTGGACGATAATCAGGCGCGCAACCAGGAGGAGGCGCTGAACATCAACCCGGTGATGGGGCGGCTGATCGAAAGCCGGTTGTCGCAGATGGGGTTTGATCCGGGGTCCGTCGATGGCCGCTTTGACGATGATACAAGACGCGCCATCGGGCGATATCAGTCAGAGCGCAGCATGCCAGCGACCGGCTATCTGGATCAGCCGACGCTGGCCCGGTTGCTGGCGGATGCTTTCGGGCGCTAGGGCTGTCCGGCAGCACGCAGGATGAGAAAATTGCCAATTGGCAACATCCTGATATCTCCTTTACTATCAAGCTATTAGGGCAAATTTCACTGATCTGGAAACGGGTTGCAATACCCCGCAGAATGAAGGCCTTTCTGCGGGGTACTGCGCCATCCAATCGCGGCAGGTGCCCGACTTATTGCGCAGGCACGAAGCGTTCGATGACCAGCCGGATCAGGCCCTGCCCGTCGCCATATTGCCGCACACCGATCAGGTAATCGCCGGGCTGCACCCGTGCGGCGAGCAGGCTGTCGAGCGATCCGCCGTAATCGTCGTTCTGACCAATCTCGCGGCCCAGATCGTCATAGACGATCAGCCAGGGATCGACATTGCCGTTGCCGATCGCCTCGATCAGCAAGAGGCTGGAGGAATCGACCTGCACGGTGAACCAATCCACATCTGTGCTGGAGGTCACATCCTGCCGCAGCCTTGTGTTGATCAGACCCAGATCGGTGACCGGCACGCTGCCGTCCAGCGGTGGGGCGGCTTCGCCACGGGCGTAGATGTCCAGCATCGCGGCCTGGGCGTCATAGGGGCTGACGTTCAGGGTGATCGGCAAAGTATCATCCGACAGCGCGCGGACATTCAGGCAATAGGTCCCGGCCTCCAGTGGCGTCGCCATGTCGAGCCGGGAATTGAAACCGTCGTAATCGTCGTTTTCGCCAAGATAGTTTTCAGCGGTATCGTAAAGCGTGATCACCGGATCGGCTGATTCGTTGACCGCCGTGATCGTGACCGGGGTCGGCTCGTCCAGGGTGAAGCTCCAATAAGGCGTTTCAGCGGCGCTGCCACTGACATCACTGCCCAAGGGGCCCATCGGGGTGGCATCGGCGCAGCTGCCGGTGACGGCGGGTTCTGCATCATCCATGATGCCATCGGTCAGCGGGTCATGTTCCTGCCGCCCGATCCGCACGAAGGCGGTCATCGGGCCGCCATCATAGCTGCGCATCGCCAGACAATAGCTGCCCGGTTCCAGATTGGTTTCGGCACGTGATGCGGCATTGCCGCCCGAATCATCATCCGACAGGATGATGCCGCCATCTTCATCCAACAGGTCAATCATCGGATCGCCCGCGCCGCGCCCGGCGGCTTCGACGCGGATATCTGTCGCCTCGCTCAGCGTGAAAAGGGCGACGTAATCATTGCCGCCCAGCACCAATGCCATCTGTTCGCGATAGGTATCAGCGGTGGCGATGTCTGATGTCGCCTCATCCCCGCCGATCCATTGCCCGCCGGTTCCGGCACCACCGCAGGTGACCTGCGCCAGCGCGGGCGCGGCAAAGCCAAGCAGAGCGCCGCAGATCGCTGTTGTTTTCATGATCGTTGTTCTGGTCATCGCATCATCCTTTGCCAGGGTCGTTTGTCTGGCGCGAGGTTAGACCGATTGTCGCACCCCTGACCAGTCGTCTTAGAGGCGAGATGGGAAATTCCTGACCATTTTGCTCGGGCGGTTATCCGGAACGAAAAAAGGCCGCGCCCGGAGGTGCGACCTTTTCAATCTGCTGCTTTCGCAGGTCTTAGCCCTGACGGGCTTTGAACCGGCGTTGCGTCTTGTTGATCACATAGACGCGGCCCTTACGGCGCACGACGCGGCAATCGCGATGGCGCTGCTTGAGCGAGCGGAGGGAGTTACGGACCTTCATGGTGCGTGTCCTTCATGTCGCGGCGCGCGGATTGCGCCTTGGGTTGCATTAAGGCCGGAATGGCCCGTGAAATCATGGTGGACGATACTGGGATCGAACCAGTGACCCCTTCGATGTCAACGAAGTGCTCTACCGCTGAGCTAATCATCCATGTCGTCAGCGTGTCATGAGCGTCCTACAAAGAAATAGGACGCGGCATGAACCGCGTCAGTCGTGCGGTCTATAAAAGGAGTCGGAACCGGGATCAAGGGCTTTTGCTCAATTCATGAAATGCGCTAGCTTGGGCGGTGAAGGAGCCGTTTTGCTGACATTTCCCTATCATCTGACGCAGCCATTGTCCCGCACGACCAGCGTGGTTTTCGCCTCGCCGCATAGCGGGCGCGATTATCCGGCGTCGTTTCTGCGCCGGTCGGTGCTGGATGCGCGCGAAATCCGGTCTTCCGAGGATGCTTTTGTGGATCAGCTTTTTGCGGCGGTTCCGTTGCAGGGCGCGCCTTTGCTCTGTGCGACCGCGCCGCGTGCCTTTCTGGATCTGAACCGTGGGCCGGATGAATTGGACCCTGCCTTGGTCGAAGGGGCGCGGCGCAATGCGCATAATCCGCGGATCGCCAGCGGGCTGGGCGTGATTCCCCGTGTCGTGGCAAACGGGCGGCAGATTTACCGTGGTAAACTGACCTTGGTCGAGGCGCATCAGCGGGTGACGCAATACTGGCGGCCCTATCATGATCAATTGCAGATGCTGCTGGATCAGAGCATCACGCAGTTTGGTGAGGCGATCCTGATCGATTGCCATTCCATGCCGCATGAGGCGCTGGAGAATATGGGCCCGCCCGGCGCGGGGCGTCCTGATGTCGTGCTGGGGGACCGGTTTGGCGCGACAGCCTCTGGTCTGGTGATGGATCAGATTGAGGCGGCTTTTACGGCTGCGGGGCTGAAGGTTGCGCGCAACATGCCTTTTGCGGGGGCGTATATTGTGCAGCAATATGGGCGCCCGTCGCGCGGACAGCATGCGGTGCAGGTGGAGATTGATCGCGGGCTTTACATGAATGAAAAGACGCTGGAGCCGAGCGCGCAGTTTACCGCGTTTCGTGATCTTTTGGCGGGGGTGATTGTTCAGCTTGCCGATATCGGGCGTGGGCCGCCGCTGCGGGTGGCGGCGGAGTAGGGTGGAACGGGTTCCATCTTACCGCAGGGCGCGGCCTTTGATGATTGCATCAGCGCCGTATCTTTCGCGGATCGCATCGGCGGCCTTTTCCGCCTTGGCGCGCGTGCCCGCATCGGGATCGAGCAGATCGCCGCTGCGGTCGGCCCCGGCGGCGGGGGATATGTCGGATATGCCGACCCCCAACAGCCGGTAAGGCCCGGACCCTGACACCTGATCAAAAAGCCCGCGTGCGGTGCGATAGATCACATCGGCCAGTTGCGTCGGGTGATGCAGGCTGTGGCGTTTGGAGATCAGTCTGAAATCCGATGTTTTCAGCTTCAGCTGCACCACGCGCCCGGCCTTGTCCGTCGCCTTGGCCCGCGCGCTGACCTTTTCGGCCATCCGCCACAGATGGCCGTCAAGGATATCTGCATCGCTGGTATCCTCGTGAAAGGTGGTTTCATTGGACAGGGTCTTGACCGGCGCATTGGCGGTGATGCGGCGCGCGTCCTCGCCCCGCGCCAAGGCATAGAGCCTTTCGCCCATATTGCCGAATCGCGCATGCAGATCGCGCCGGTCCCAGCGCAGCAGATCGTTGAAGGTACGGATGCCTGCGGCTTCGAGGCTCGCCTGTGCCGCTGGGCCGATGCCCCAGATCAACCGCACCGAGCGGGGGCGCAGAAATTCTGTCGTTTCCGCCTTGCCGATGATCGAAAAGCCGCGCGGTTTTTCGAGGTCAGAGGCGACCTTGGCCAGAAATTTGTTATGCGACAGGCCGATCGAACCGGTCAGGCCCAGCTCATCCTTCATCCGCTTGATCAGCCGCGCCAGCATGACGGCAGGTGGCGCGTGATGCAATTTGGCGGTGCCGCGCAGGTCCATGAACGCCTCGTCCAGTGACAAGGGTTCGACCAGCGGTGTGAGTTCATCCATCATCGCCCGGATCGCGCGGGATGCTTTGGTATAGGCGTCAAAGCGCGGTTTGATCACCACCGCCTCTGGGCAGAGTTTGAGGGCCTGAAACATCGGCATGGCGGATTTCACGCCTTTGATCCGCGCCAGATAGCAGGCGGTGGAGACCACGCCGCGTTTGCCGCCGCCGATGATCACGGGTTTATCGGCGAGGTCGGGGTTATCGCGTTTTTCGACCGAAGCATAGAAAGCGTCGCAATCCATATGCGCGATGGAGAGGTCGAACAATTCCGGGTGCCGCGTCACGCGGGGTGAGCGGCAGGCCGGACAGCGGGTTTCGCTGTCGAATGTTGTCAGGCAATCGCGGCATAATGCGGGCATGGCGCATCATAGTCGCTGCGGGTGCACAAAAAAGAGACTTTATGCCTCCGGCGGGGATATTTACGCTCGGACGATGCGGGAATTTGTTTGCGTGGTCGCAGGTTCTGGCCTAACCGTGCCCCAGAACACGCCATCCGGGAGAGAACGGATGTCCGTCGCCGAAGGAGCAACCGCCCCGGTCACTCTCAGGCACAAAGGACCGGTTGGGGTGCAACACGCCGAAGAGTGGCCTTGAATGGTCCGCCGAAGGAGCAAGCCCGTAAATGGGTGAATCTCTCAGGCACAGCAACGGCGGGGGCGAACGCGCGCAAGCGCCTGATTGGCGGAGTATAGCCATGCCTTCGATTGCTGTTATCGGTGCCGGGATTACCGGCGTCACCACTGCCTATTCCCTGATGATCCGCGGGTTCGACGTGACGGTCTATGACCGTCAGCGTTATGCCGGGATGGAGACGAGCTTTGCCAATGGCGGGCAGTTGAGTGCCTCCAACGCTGAGGTCTGGAACCAATGGTCCACGGTGCTGAAAGGCATCAAATGGATGTTGCAGGGCGATGCGCCCTTGTTCGTGAACCCACGCCCCGGCTGGCACAAGGTCAGCTGGATGATGGAATTTCTGGGCAATATCCCGAATTACAAGTCCAATACGGTCAAGACTGCCCGGCTTGCCGTTGCGGCCCGTGCGGGGCTGGCCGAGATGGCGGAAAAGTCCGGTGTGGATTTCGATTTCAGCCCGGCGGGGATTTTGCATTTCTACAAGACCGACAAGGATCTGCGCCATGCCCGGATGGTCAATGGTCTGTTGCGCGAAGGCGGGCTGGACCGTCGCGAATTGACGGTGGATGAGGTGCTGGCGCGCGAACCTACCCTGCGCGGCGATATCATCGGCGGGTTCTGGACCGAAAGCGACAGCACCGGGGATATCCACAAATTCACCATGGGGCTGGCGGAATGGCTGAAAACCAAGGGCGTGCAGTTTCGTCTGGGGGCGCCGGTCACTGATCTGCATGTCAAGGATGATGGGGTTTATGTCGAATGCGGGGATGAGGCGCGGTTTGACGGGATCGTCATTTCCGCCGGTGTCGCCAGCCGTAAATTCGCGGCCAAGCTGGGGGATCGCGTCAATATCTATCCGGTCAAAGGCTATTCCATCACGGTCAATCTGAACGATGCGGCCAGTCAGGCGGCGGCGCCGACGACATCGCTGTTGGATGACAAGGCGAAGATTGTGACGTCGCGTCTGGGGCAGGACCGACTGCGAGTGGCAGGGACAGCGGAGTTCAACGGTGAAAACCGCGATATTCTGGAACGCCGCGTGCGCCCGCTGATCGCGTGGTGCGAGACGCATTTCCCCGATGTGTCGACCGAAAACTGCGTGCCTTGGGCTGGGCTGCGCCCGATGATGCCCAATATGATGCCGCGTGTCGGGCCGGGCAAGAATGACCGTGTGTTTTATAACACCGGCCATGGCCATTTGGGCTGGACGCTGAGCCCGGCCACGGCGGATGCGATTGGTGCGGCGGTCATGGCGCGGTTTCGCAGCAATGCCCCTGCGGCGGCGCAATTGCAAACGGCGGCACCTGTGCTTAAGTAAAGTCGCAGCAACAGACAGGATACACTCATGAACCCCGATCCATTTATCGCCGAGATGATCGGGGCCAATATCGTATATTTCGTGCTGGCTGTTTTCATCATCATCTGCATCATGGCCGGTGTGCGGATCGTGCCGCAGTCCGAGAAATATGTGGTCGAACGTCTTGGCCGTCTCCAATCGGTGCTGGGGCCAGGCATCAACTTTATCGTGCCGTTTCTGGACCGGGTCCGGCATAAAGTGTCGGTGCTAGAACGCCAGTTGCCGCCGATGACGCAGGATGCGATCACCTCGGATAACGTATTGGTGCAGGTCGAAACCTCGGTATTCTACCGGATCATCGAGCCGGAAAAGACGGTTTACCGGATCCGCGACGTGGATGCGGCGATTGCGACGACTGTTGCGGGGATCGTCCGGTCCGAGATTGGCCGGATGGAGCTGGATCAGGTGCAGGCCAATCGCAGCCGGTTGATCGAGGCGGTGCGCGAACAGGTCGCCCAACAGGTCGATGATTGGGGGATCGAGGTGACGCGGGCTGAAATTCTGGATGTGAACCTTGATCAGGCGACCCGTGCTGCGATGTTGCAGCAGTTGAACGCCGAACGCGCGCGGCGCGCGCAGGTGACCGAGGCCGAAGGCAAGAAACGGTCGGTCGAATTGCAGGCCGATGCCGATTTGTATGCGGCAGAGCAAGAGGCGAAAGCGCGCCGCGTGCTGGCGGATGCGGAGGCCTATGCGACGCAGGTTGTGGCTGTCGCGATTGCCGAGAATGGCCTGGAGGCCGCGCAATATCAGGTCGCGCTGAAACAGGTCGAGGCGATATCCAAGATGGGCGCGGGGCAGGGGAACCAGACCGTGGTCTTGCCCGCCAATGCGCTGGATGCCTTTGCCGATGCGTTCAAGATGTTGAAAGGGCGCTGATATGACATTGTGGGCAGAATGGTGGGTCTGGATGTCAGCCGCCTTGGTGCTGGCGACGGCAGAGGTGTTGATCCCCGGCTATATCTTTCTGGGCTTTGCCATCGGTGCGGGGCTGATGGGATTGTTGATCCTGATCGGCGTGTCTGGCATCGGGCTGGCGCTGACGCTGGTGATCTTTGCGGTGCTCTCGCTTTTGTCCTATCTGGCGATGCGCCGGTTTTTTGCGCTGCGCAAAGGGCAGGTCAAGGTCTGGGAAACCGATATCAACGATTAGGGGCTGTGGCCTGCGGGGATAACAATTCGCGCAGGATACTTTCGGCGGCGGCTTTCGGATCGGCCATTTGCCAGATCGGGCGACCGACGACGACGTGATCTGCGCCATTGGCGATGGCTTGTGCCGGGGTCATGACACGTTTCTGATCACCGAGGTCAGCGCCGACAGGCCGCACGCCGGGGGTGACGATCAGCTTGCCTGCGGATTCTGGCAGGGCGCGGATCAAGGCGGCCTCTTGCGGTGAGGCAATCACTCCATCTGCGCCGTTCATCAAGGCGATCCCGGCGCGTTCCTGCACCAGATCGGTCAGATCGCCTGCCTTCATGCAGGAGGCATCCAGATCATCGCGGTCCAGCGAGGTCAGGATTGTCACGGCGAGGATTTTCATATCCGACCCTGCCGCCCCTTCGCGGGCTGCGCGCACCACATGCGGGTCGCCATGCACGGTCAGGAAATCCAGATCGAATTGCGCGATGCCGCGCACTGCCGCCTCGACCGTGGCGCCGATATCGAAGAGTTTCATATCAAGGAAGATACGCTTGCCCTGATCCTGCTTTAGTTCATTGGCCAAGGCCAGACCGCCGCCTGTCAGCATGCCCAGACCGATCTTGTAGAAACTGACGCTGTCGCCAAGGGCGGCTGCCAGTTCCAGACCGGCCACGACATTGGGCAGATCCATCGCAACGATCAGGCGGTCATCGGGCATTTTGGCATTCCTTTGCTGTTGCGCGCTGGTAACGGCTGGCGCGCTGTCAGGCAAGGCTTTGGATTGACCGCCCGGCCTTGCCGCCGCATCATGGCTGCGTTCAGTTGCGAGGTTGCATGCAGTTTTCCGTCACCTTTGACCGCGATCCTGCGGATCCGAAATCTGGCCCGATCAACGTTGGCTGGCTGCTACAGGATGACAAAGCTGCGGTGCTTTATGACCCACCCGAACGGCTGATGGGGCGGCGGGGTGCCAGCAGCGCCCATGCGAAATCGGCGGCCCGTTGTCCGGCAGTGGTGCAGATGGAAAGCCGGTATTTCGTGGTGAAATGCCCGTTTGATCTGCATATCGGGTTCAAACGCGACGAGAATGGCAAGGCCGTCTTGGTCAATCTTGCCGGTGCTTTATCACCGGTGCGCGCGAACAAGCTGGTGCAGGTGCTGACCTTGGTGAATGAGGCCGAATGGCGCTTTGCCGACCGGCCCACGGTGCAATTAACGCTGCCTTATCTCTTTATCGCGGATGAGCCTGTCTATCTGACCCAGCTCGGCACCTTTGCGCATTACCGCGCTGATCCTTTGCCCGGCACGATTTTCGGCGGGCGGTTCCCGATCCATATCTGGCCGCGCCCGTTGATGTGGGCCTTTGAATGGCATGACCCGACGAAGCCCCTGATCCTGCGCCGGGGTGAGCCGCTGTTCTACTGCCAGTTTGAAGGTGAAGGCCCGGACCGCCCCATCAATCTGGTTGCGGCGGAGCGCACGCCGGAATTGTCCGCCTATCTGGAAAAGCTGTCCGGCGTGGTCAATTACGTCAACCAGACCTTCAGCCTGTTTGACGCGGCAGAACGGATCAGACCGGCCCGTTTGCTGACGCCGAAACCGCGCTGATAGGTCTTGAACCAGCCTGCGCGCGCGCCCATCTTTTGTGTAAGGCCCATTGGGGATGTGCCGTCTATCGGGCGTCCCGCCGCATGGGTGCTTTAGCAAAGGAGAATGCCCATGGACTTGACCAAGTTCACGGAACGGTCGCGCGGTTTCATTCAAGCGGCCCAGACGATCGCGATGCGCGAAAATCACCAAAGACTGGCCCCCGAACATCTGCTGAAAGCCTTGATGGATGATGCCGAAGGCATGGCCGCCAATCTGATCACCCGCGCCGGTGGCCGCCCTGCCGATGTGCTGGCTGCGGTCAACGCGAGCCTTGCCAAGCTGCCGCAGGTCACGGGCGATGCCGCACAGGTCTATCTCGACAATATCACCGCCAAGGTGGTGGATGAGGCTGAAAAGATCGCCAAGAAAGCAGGCGATAGTTTTGTGCCGGTGGAACGGCTGCTGACTGCGCTCGCGCTGGTGAAATCCAAGGCCAAGGATGCGCTGGATGCCGGTGGTGTCACAGCGCAGGCGCTGAACGCCGCGATCAATGACATGCGCAAAGGCCGCACCGCCGATAGTGCGAGCGCCGAAGATGGCTTTGACGCGCTGAAGAAATATGCCCGCGATCTGACCGAGGCTGCCGAGCAAGGCAAGATCGACCCGATCATTGGCCGGGACGAGGAAATCCGCCGCGCGATGCAGGTTTTGTCGCGCCGGACCAAGAATAATCCGGTGCTGATCGGGGAACCTGGCGTCGGTAAAACCGCGATTGCCGAAGGCCTCGCGCTGCGCATCGTCAATGGCGATGTGCCGGAATCCCTGCGCAACAAGAAACTGATGGCGCTGGATATGGGGGCCTTGATCGCCGGTGCGAAATATCGCGGCGAGTTTGAGGAACGGCTGAAGGCGGTTCTGAAAGAAATCGAAGCCGCTGCGGGTGAAATCATCCTGTTCATTGACGAGATGCACACGCTGGTCGGCGCGGGCAAGGCTGACGGGGCGATGGATGCGGCGAACCTGATCAAACCTGCGCTGGCGCGGGGGGAGTTGCATTGTATCGGTGCGACAACTTTGGCCGAATACCGCAAATATGTGGAAAAGGATGCAGCGCTGGCCCGCAGGTTCCAGCCTTTGCTGGTCGAGGAACCGACTGTCGTGGACACGATCAGCATTCTGCGGGGGATTAAGGAGAAATACGAATTGCACCATGGGGTGCGGATTTCGGATAGCGCCTTGGTTGCCGCCGCCACGCTTTCGCACCGCTATATCACCGATCGTTTCCTGCCGGATAAAGCCATCGACCTGATGGACGAGGCCGCCAGCCGGTTGCGGATGGAAGTGGACAGCAAGCCAGAGGAACTTGACGCGCTCGACCGGCAGATCCTGCAATTGCAGATCGAGGCGGAGGCGTTGAAGAAAGAAGACGACAAGGCGTCCAAGGACCGGCTGGAAAAGCTGGAAAAGGAACTCGCCGATGTGCAGGACCGCGCATCAGAAATGACGGTGAAATGGCAGGCCGAGCGTGACAAGCTGGAAGACACCCGCGGCGTCAAGGAACGGCTGGACCGCGCGCGCGCCGATCTGGATATCGCCAAGCGTGAAGGCAATCTGGCGAAGGCGGGGGAGCTGTCCTATGGCGTGATCCCGCAGTTGGAACGCAAACTGGCCGAGGTTGAGGCGAATGACGACCTGATGGTCGAAGAGGCCGTGCGCCCCGAACAGATCGCCGAAGTCGTCGAACGCTGGACTGGCATCCCGATGTCGAAGATGCTGGAAGGTGAACGCGATAAGCTGCTGCGCATGGAAGAGGAATTGGGCAAGCGCGTGATTGGCCAGAAATCCGCCGTGCGGGCCGTGGCCAATGCTGTGCGCCGCGCGCGGGCGGGGTTGAATGACGAGAACCGCCCGCTGGGGTCGTTCCTGTTTCTGGGGCCAACCGGTGTCGGGAAAACCGAACTGACCAAGGCGGTGGCGGAATATCTGTTCGATGATGACAGCGCCATGGTGCGGATCGATATGTCCGAATTCATGGAAAAACATGCGGTGTCACGGCTGATCGGCGCGCCTCCGGGCTATGTCGGTTATGATGAGGGCGGCGTGCTGACCGAGGCTGTCCGCCGCAGACCCTATCAGGTGATCCTGTTTGATGAGGTTGAGAAGGCCCATCCCGATGTGTTCAACGTGCTGTTGCAAGTGTTGGATGACGGTGTGCTGACCGATGGGCAGGGCCGGCATGTCGATTTCAAGCAGACGCTGATCATCCTGACCTCGAACCTTGGCGCGCAGGCGCTGAGCCAACTGCCCGATGGGGTGGATTCCAGCGCCGCGAAACGCGATGTGATGGAGGCCGTGCGCGGGCATTTCCGTCCCGAATTCTTGAACCGTCTGGATGAGACCATCATCTTTGACCGTCTGGCGCGGGAGGATATGACCGGGATCGTGACGATCCAGTTGGGTTTGCTGGAAAAACGGCTGGCGGGGCGGAATATCCACCTCGATCTGGATCAGGCCGCGCTGCAATGGCTGGCGGATGAAGGCTATGATCCTGTGTTCGGCGCACGCCCGCTGAAACGGGTGATCCAGCGCGCCTTGCAAGACCAACTGGCCGAGATGATCCTGAGCGGTGATGTCATGGATGGTGCTGTGGTCAAGGTCACGGCGGGGTCGGACGGGCTGATCGTGGGCGACCGGGTTGCCACTAGCAGCCGGATCGCGCCGCCTAACCTGCCCTTGCACTGATCTTTCGCATCTTCCGAGCCTAAATATCCCCGCCGGAGGCTTCAGGTCCAACCACACCCACGGCCGGTCGCAATAAATAACAAAGCCCCGGTCAGTGACCGGGGCTTTGCCTTGTCCAAAGGGGGACAGATTACATTGGGGGCAGGATCACAGCGTCGATGACGTGGATGACGCCATTCGATGCTGCGATATCTGCTGTCACGACATTGGCGTCGTTCACAGTCACGCCGTCTGTGGTGCCGATGGTGATGTCAGCGCCGTTCACGGTTGTCGCTGTCATGCCATCTGTCAGGTCTGTCGACATCACAGCACCTGCCACAACGTGGTAGGTCAGGATCGCGGCCAGGGCTTCTGGATCTTCCAGCAGGCCCTCAACGGTGCCTTCTGGCAGCGCTGCGAAAGCTTCGTCAGTTGGGGCGAAGACGGTGAACGGGCCTTCGCTTTTCAGCGTGTCGACCAGACCGGCGGCTTCAACAGCGGCGACCAGCGTGGTGAATGTGCCTGCGGCGACGGCGGTGTCGACGATATCCATCTCGTGGTTATCGGCGAAAGCGACAGACGACATGGCGGTTGTCGTAGCAAGTGCGATGAAAGTTCTGCGTAGCATGGTAATTTCCTCTTTCATTTATAATGCCTTTGCTTTGGCATCGCGCTTTTTACGTCTCGCTCTGCACCTGGATCAGAGGGGATTCCCGCCGAGCGCGCTTGACCAAAAAAGCGGGCGGACTAAGCCTGCGACCGTCAGAATTTCAAATCACTCTGCCGTGAAATGATGTGAAAACGATGTGGGAAACTGCAACATTTCAGAGGCTGGCAGCAACGTGAGAAACCATTGCGCGGTTTTTGTCGTATATAAAGACAACTGACCAAAGGAGAGAGCAATGGCCTATCGCTGGAAGAACGACCTGACGCAAGCGGATGTGACGCCCAAGGCGCAATATCTGAACCGTCGCCAGATTCTGGCGGGTACCGCCGGGTTGGGGGCGATTGGCCTTGTCGGCAGAGCGCAGGCGCAATCGAACATGGAACCCAATACGCTGGAAGAAATCACCAGCTACAACAATTTCTTTGAATTCGGCACCGGCAAGAGTGATCCTGCCGCCAACGCCCATCAGCTTGTGACATCCCCCTGGTCGATCACTGTGGATGGTCTGGTGGACCGCCCCGGCACCTATGCTTTGGGTGATCTGCTGGCCGGGCTGACGGTCGAAGAACGCATCTACCGTTTCCGCTGTGTCGAGGCCTGGTCGATGGTGATCCCTTGGAATGGGATCGAACTGGCCGATATTCTGGGTCAGGTCGGCGTTCAGTCC
>NZ_JAYKPK010000002.1:0-5000 GCF_035117555.1 Yoonia sp. 67-2 | reverse complement strand
ATACCGAGGAGTAATATCCGGCAGACACACAGCGGGTGCTAACGTCCGTTGTGAAGAGGGAAACAACCCTAACCTACGACTAAGGCCCCTAATTCATGGCTAAGTGGGAAAGCAAGTGGGACGACCAAAACAACCAGGAGGTTGGCTTAGAAGCAGCCATCCTTTAAAGATAGCGTAACAGCTCACTGGTCTAATTAAGTTGTCCTGCGGCGAAGATGTAACGGGGCTCAAGCCATGAGCCGAAGTCTGGGATGCAATTTATTGCATGGTAGCAGAGCGTAGTGTGACATAGTTCCAAGCGTCCTTAATACCCTTCGGGGTATATTGGACGCAGGGAGCTTTCTGTGAAGCCGGCCTGTGAGGGATCCGGTGGAGAGATCACTAGTGAGAATGATGACATGAGTAGCGACAAAGGGAGTGAGAGACTCCCTCGCCGAAAGTCCAAGGGTTCCTGCTTAAAGCTAATCTGAGCAGGGTAAGCCGACCCCTAAGGCGAGGCCGAAAGGCGTAGTCGATGGGAACCAGGTTAATATTCCTGGGCCAGGAGGATGTGACGGATCTCGAAGATTGTTTGCCCTTATCGGATTGGGCAGGCCGTTTAGAGGTTCCTGGAAATAGCCCTCCGCTAGATCGTACCCTAAACCGACACAGGTGGACTGGTAGAGAATACCAAGGCGCTTGAGAGAACCACATTTAAGGAACTCGGCAAAATACCTCCGTAAGTTCGCGAGAAGGAGGCCCGTTCAGAAGGCAACTTTTGGGCGGGGGCACAAACCAGGGGGTGGCGACTGTTTACTAAAAACACAGGGCTCTGCGAAGTCGTAAGACGACGTATAGGGTCTGACGCCTGCCCGGTGCCTGAAGGTTAAAAGGAGGAGTGCAAGCTCCGAATTGAAGCCCAGGTAAACGGCGGCCGTAACTATAACGGTCCTAAGGTAGCGAAATTCCTTGTCGGGTAAGTTCCGACCTGCACGAATGGCGTAACGACTTCCCCGCTGTCTCAAATGTGGACTCAGCGAAATTGAATTTCCTGTCAAGATGCAGGATACCCGCGGTTAGACGGAAAGACCCCATGCACCTTTACTATAGCTTCGCATTGGCATCAGGCACGATATGTGCAGGATAGGTGGTAGGCTTTGAAGCAGGGACGCCAGTCTCTGTGGAGCCTCCCTTGAGATACCACCCTTATCTTGCTTGATGTCTAACCGCGGCCCGTTATCCGGGTCCGGGACCCTGCGTGGTGGGTAGTTTGACTGGGGCGGTCGCCTCCCAAATTGTAACGGAGGCGCGCGAAGGTTGGCTCAGAGCGGTCGGAAATCGCTCGTTGAGTGCAATGGCAGAAGCCAGCCTGACTGCGAGACTGACAAGTCGAGCAGAGACGAAAGTCGGCCATAGTGATCCGGTGGTCCCGAGTGGAAGGGCCATCGCTCAACGGATAAAAGGTACGCTGGGGATAACAGGCTGATGGTGCCCAAGAGTCCATATCGACGGCACCGTTTGGCACCTCGATGTCGGCTCATCTCATCCTGGGGCTGGAGCAGGTCCCAAGGGTACGGCTGTTCGCCGTTTAAAGAGGTACGTGAGCTGGGTTTAGAACGTCGTGAGACAGTTCGGTCCCTATCTTCCGTGGGTGTAGGATACTTGAGAAGAGTTGCCCCTAGTACGAGAGGACCGGGGTGAACGATCCACTGGTGGACCTGTTGTCGTGCCAACGGCAGTGCAGGGTAGCTATGATCGGACAGGATAACCGCTGAAGGCATCTAAGCGGGAAGCCCCCTTCAAAACAAGGTATCCCTGAGGACCGAGGTAGACCACCTCGTCGATAGGCCAGAGATGTAAGCGCGGCAACGCGTTCAGTTGACTGGTACTAATTGTCCGATAGGCTTGATTTGATCCAGTAATAGTAAGACTGGCGATAATCAGGATACATACACAAAACTACAGTCGTATAAGACTTGGAACAAACAGAACATCTCGGCAATGACCAAGGAAAGCATCCGGCAATACAACGGCGGACGCCAACCAAGGTCAGAACCGGGACAGTGCCCGAAAGCGACCCAGTGAGCCGCGCATTTGCTACGCAAACGCGCCTTGCTCACCCAGGGTCAAAACCGGGTCGTTTTGACCCTGGCGTTGTTTTTTTGGTTTGGTGGTCATAGCGCGAGCAAAACACCCGATCCCATCCCGAACTCGGCAGTTAAGTGCCGCAGCGCTGATGGTACTGCGTCTTAAGACGTGGGAGAGTAAGTCACTGCCAAACCTAATAAACAACGCCTGCTTGCATCACAGCAAGCGTATCTCTCTTACGATGCACCTAACCAACATTAGGTGCGCCACAATGGCGCGGGATGGAGCAGCCCGGTAGCTCGTCAGGCTCATAACCTGAAGGTCGTAGGTTCAAATCCTACTCCCGCAACCAACTTTAGCATTACTTATCAGTGCGTTACCAGCCACCCTCGGGTGGCTTTTTGCGTTTGCGCCACAAAACGCGGTGCTACAGCGGTGCTTTCAAAATCACCAAGCACCGCGTCTACAAAGCCAGCGCTACCGCAAGGCGCAAGCTGAACGCCTAGCCCTGCAAGTCGAGAACCTTACGCACTTTCATTGCGAGGTCAGCGCGGCGGTAAGGCTTGCTCAGCACCTCGACGCCGCGATCCAGGCGGCCCTGGTGCAGGATTGCGCTCTCTGAATAGCCGGTGGTGTAGAGTATTTTGAGATCGGGACGGATGGCCTTTGCTGCTATGGCGAGCTGCTTTCCATTCATACCGCCAGGCAGGATGATATCGGTCAGCAGCATCGAGATATCCGGGCGTTCTTGCAGAAGGGTGAGCGCCAAAGCCCCTTCGGGCGCGGTGACGACTTTATACCCGAGGTCACCGAGCTGCGCCGCAACCTGTTGAAGGATCAATGGGGCGTCCTCGACGACCAATATCGTTTCGCGACCGTGCTGCACAAGAACGTCCTCCGCCTCTAGCTGCGGTGCGGAATTGGCGCCATAATGGCGGGGGAAATAGAGCTTCACGGTCGTGCCTTCGCCAGGTTCAGAATAGACGGATATGTGGCCGCCTGTCTGTTTGAGAAAACCATAAACCATGCTCAGGCCCAAACCGGTGCCCTTGCCGACCTCCTTTGTTGTAAAGAAAGGCTCGAACACGCGGTCGATCTGCGTTTTTGGTATTCCATGTCCGGTGTCGCTGAAGGCAATGAGAACGAATTCGCCAGAGGTCAGGCTTTGTTCATGCGCGACATAGGCCTCGTTCAACCGGACATTGGACATCTCAATCGTCAATGCCCCGCCGTCTGGCATGGCATCGCGCGAGTTTATCGCAAGGTTCAGCAATGCTGATTCAAGTTGTCCTGGATCCACCTCGGTCTGCCACAGATCTTTCGGTGCGATGATCCTGATGTCGATCTCTTCCGTCAAGGTGCGGCGCAGCATTGCCTCTATGCCCGTGACGATGGCATGGACGTCTGCGACCTGAGGCTGCAGCGCCTGCTTTCGCGAAAATGCTAGAAGACGGCTGGTCAATTCCGCCGCGCGGTCTGCGGCCTTTGCGCTCATATCAGCATATCGGCGCAACGGGTTATCAGGATCAAGACTATCCTGAATTATCTCAGTGTTTCCCATGATGACGGTCAGCAGATTGTTGAAGTCATGTGCAATACCGCCCGTCAACTTACCGACGGCTTCCAGCTTTTGCGATTGCCGAAGGCGTTCCTCGCTGATCTGCAGTTGCCCCGAGATGCGGAGCAGCCGATGGACGGTCCACCATAAGAAAAGTGCAATCGCTGTCGCGCTCGTCAATATAACCGGCAGCATCGTGGTCAGGAGTTGCATGCCTGGCCGCTCGGGGTTCCATGCCAGCCAGGCAATCGCATTGCCGGACTGATCCGTTACGGGCAAGCTGACATAATTGTCGGTCGCAGCCGAGGATCGGAACGAGACGTCGTCAAGTTCAATCGGACCACCAATCTTTTGCGCCAGTTCTGCATCCAGATAGCGCACCGCGATATGCAAGGATTCCGTGCCCGGCGCTTGCACGATCTCTCCTGTATCCGAGACTATGGGGACGATGCTGATGATGGCCGCGCCGGTATCAAGTGACAAAGCGGCGACTTCTGAGACGGTCGCCAGTTCTTCATAAGGGTTGGAGAGACCCTCGCTGACATCTGCCATTTCCGCCCGCAGCGCGGTCACGAGCCGTGCGATGTTTTCAGCCCGATCAGCGTAAGCGTCTATCGATGCAACTTCCCCGCCAGCCGAGGCGAATACAGGCGTGTCAGTTTGATCGAGGATATAGCTTTCATCATGCCCGAAATACTCCTGCATCCAGGTGCCGAGATTGGCATCCATCCAGTCACCGTCACGTTGACTGGTTCGCAGAACAGCATCATCCCAGATTGTCGCGCTTCGCTGATGATCGGGCGTTGCCCAAATTTCGGCAGCAAGATTGGTCAGGGCAATTCTTTGCTGCCTGTCTGCCGCCCTGGTGTCCGCCACATGGATCGCGTTGTAGCCAAGGATCGTCAGGCTTAACGTGACCACCGCTAAAATGAAGACCAACGAACCAACGAACTGTGCTGTCAATGAGAACCGTTTGCTTGGTCTGGTCAGTTTAGGCACCCTAAAGCATGAAATTTCGGAGAGCTATTTGGAACCATTTAAGCCCAATACTCATCTTTGTTGACGAATGGAGAGCAATAAAGCAATGCCACTTCTCTCATGAGATAAATCTTGGAGAGATGTGTGTCTCTCGCGACATTGACTTCTACGGCCAATTTAACGCGCGCGGGATCTATCGATGACCACTGGTAATCCCCCCCGAAAGTAAGGGGCTGCGGAAGTAGAATTTTCTCGGCAAGATGAACGAGGAGATTTTGAATGAAGATGACCAGATATAGCGAACCCCAGATCCTTGCGATCCTGCGCCAAGCCGAAGGTGGTGTGCCGGTGGCCGAGCTTTGCCGTGAACATGGCATGAGCAATGCGTCGTTTTACA